>NZ_DALZQO010000004.1:0-55408 GCF_032017025.1 Hydrogenoanaerobacterium sp. | reverse complement strand
ATTGCCGCAGCAGCAGAAGAAGATTACGATAAGAATAAGTATCCAGCAGCAGCTATTGTTACCAAAGAAACCGTTTGACATAAGAAAATTCCTCCTAAATTTGATTTCATCACATACTATGCCAGCTGTAAAAAAGGTGTTACAACAGCTTAAAAATCTTCGCTTAATATTCTGGAATAAAGCACTTAAATAGGTAAATATTAAAAGAGGCAGCATATGTATAGAGTAGTGGTATTTTTACAGGCAACAATCGTTGCTTTGAATTTGGCGAAAACAGAGCAAGCAGGGGGAAGAACATGAGCTTTAAGTTTAATAACTTTACACCAAAGGCAAATAATGCGGTTAATCTGGCGCTGCTACAGGCCGCGTCACTTGGGCACACCTACATCGGCAGCGAGCATTTGTTGCTTGGTCTGCTTAAAGAGGGCAGCGGCGTAGCATATACAGTGCTCGCCAAGCGGGGCATTACGGAAGAGATTGTAAAAACTAAGCTGATTCAAGCGGTTGGCAAGGGTATTAAATCCAATCTTACACCAAGCGATTTTACCCCGCGGTGCAAGCACATTTTAGAGATGGCTTCCAGTGAAGCAAAAATCCTGTCACAATCTATTGTTGGCACCGAACACATTCTCATGGCGGTGCTCAAAGAGCCTGATTGCTATGCAGTGCGGTTTCTATCCAGTCTGGGTTACGACTGTGATTCCGCCTATAAAGAAGTAATTGAAGGAATTGGCAGCGAAATAGCAGATTCCATCTATTGGAAAGCAGCTCGTAGGCCCCCGGCGAAAAACGGAAAAGCGCCAAATGCCAAAACTCAAAACTTGGATAAGTTTAGCAAAGATTTGACACAGGCAGCGCGTGATAATACACTTGATCCTCTGATTGGCAGAGAAAAAGAGGTGCTGCGCATGATTCAAATCCTTACCCGCCGTACAAAGAACAACCCTTGTCTCATCGGGGAAGCAGGTGTGGGGAAAACCGCTATTGTAGAGGGCTTGGCACAGAGGGTTATCAAAGGCGATGTTCCCGAAAGCCTCTTAGGAAAAAGAGTGATTTCCATTGATCTTACCAGCATGATTGCAGGCACCAAGTTTCGGGGTGAATTTGAAGAACGCCTTCGAAGCTGCCTCAACGAAGTGAATGAAGCCGGTAATGTAGTGCTGTTTATCGATGAACTGCACACCATCATCGGTGCAGGTTCTGCTGAAGGCGCAATTGATGCAGCAAACATATTAAAGCCACAGCTGGCAAGGGGAGAGCTCCAAGTAATCGGTGCGACTACGATAGAGGAATATCGTCGCCACATTGAAAAAGACAGTGCCCTTGCAAGACGATTCCAAAGTGTTATGGTTCCCGAGCCCACCCCAGAAGACACTATCAGCATTTTGCAGGGCCTTAGGGGCAAATATGAAGATCATCACCGCATTAAAATTACAGATGAAGCAATCAACGCTGCGGTCAATTATTCCGTGCGGTATCTTACCGAAAAATTTTTGCCCGACAAGGCAATTGATCTTTTAGATGAGTCCTCCTCACTTGTAAAGCTGAATGCATTCACACGGCCGGAGCGTACTGCGGATATGGAAAATCAGCTGCTCGTACTTTCCCGCCAAAAAGAAGATGCTATTTTAGCGCAGGACTTTGAACGTGCGGCTAAACTACGCGATTGTGAGATGAAGCTTAAAGAAAAGCTTCCACAGGAAAACACACTTGTCGGCAGTGGAATACTGGATAAGGTCGATGCGGAGGATGTTGCCGAGGTTGTCGCTTTTCAAACAGGAATCAACGTCAGCCGTGTTACCGAGGAACAGTCAGAACGACTGCTGCAGTTAGAGCAGCGCTTGCACCAGCGTGTGATTGGACAAAATGAAGCAGTCGAATCGATTTCACGCGCCATTCGAAGAAACAGGGTAGGGCTCGGTGACCCAAATCGCCCCATCGGTTCTTTTCTTTTTCTGGGGCCTACCGGTGTGGGCAAAACCGAGCTTTGCAAGGCACTTTCGGAAGCGCTGTTTGCAGATGAGCGCTCTATGATTCGGGTGGATATGTCTGAGTTTATGGAAAAACATACGGTATCGCGCCTAATTGGTTCTCCGCCGGGGTATATCGGCTACGACGATGGGGGACAGCTTACCGAAAAAGTACGGCGCAAGCCTTATTCGGTGCTGCTGTTCGATGAGATTGAAAAAGCACATTATGATGTGTTCAATATCATGCTGCAAATTCTTGATGATGGAATATTAAATGATGCACAGGGCAGAACGGTGAACTTCAAAAACTGCGTCATCATCATGACTTCGAACATCGGTGCACAGCTCATCACGGAAAAACAAATGCTCGGTTTCAGCCAGGATTCCCGCATTCCAAGCGATTCGTCCATCAAAACACAGGTAATGTCAGAGCTCAAAAAGGCGTTTCGCCCCGAGTTTTTGAATCGTATTGATGAAATAATTGTATTCCACCGCTTAACACAGCAGGAAATCGAAAAAATTGCGGTCAATCTGCTTGAAATAGTAAAAAAGCGTTTGGAAAAACGTGGCATCGGCATCCGGTTTTCCGATAATCTTTTGCATCATCTGGTTCAGGTTGGCTTCGACAGCAAATACGGTGCCCGGCCACTCAAGCGTGCGGTTCAAAGCATGGTGGAGGATCTTCTTGCGGAAGAGATTCTAAGCGGAAAAATTTGCGAGGGTGATGAATTGCTTTGCGACTACGATACCAAAATTGTTTTTTGTAAAGAAGAATGCAAAGTTGCCGCGGATTGACATTGATTTATCAAACCTTTACCTGTATAATCAGATATGATATCAATACAGGAGGTTACAAGATATGGATATGATAAATGCTGAATATACGCTGGAATGGTTGGTGACCGAGGATAAAATTGCAGCAAACGTTGGCAGCGGAGATGTAAATGTATTCGCTACCCCCATGATGATTGCGTTGATGGAGGGTGCCGCGGTGCAGTGTCTGAAACCATTTTTAGAGGAGGGTCAAACCTCGGTTGGCGCATCCATTTCAACAAGCCATGTGGCGGCTACTCCAATTGGCATGAAGGTTTCTGCTACTGCCAAAATAGTCGCGGTTGATGGTAAAAAAATTGATCTTGCAGTTTCAGCGTTTGATGAGGCCGGTATTATCGGAGAGGGAACACATACCCGGTTCATCGTAGACAAAGAGCGTTTCGAGCAAAGAGCTGCTACAAAAATGAAATAGCAATTATAAAAAGATCTGCAGATGCTGCAGGTCTTTTTAATTTATGAAAGTTTACAAATATAAGGTATAATTTTGTCGAATTATATGGTAATATTATCGTGTTATGTGTAGACTGTTTCTATGCGATTAAACTGTGAAGGAGAATTTAAATGAGCAAGGTCGTAACCAAAACAGCTGCGATTTTAACGGCGGCTTGTCTCGCAGTAGGTGGATTGTCAATTCCGGCGTATGCGGCTTCCGGCTACAATGATTTTGATTACATTACAAGTCATGTTTCTACTTGGGTACCGCAAAATCTTAACATCACACGCCCAAGTAAAAATGTTAAAACAAGCGCTACCGCATATTATATTACCGGTAACTCAAACCCGGATTATAATCTTTACATAAATGGAGAGATTGTAGCAAATCGCGGTAAAAGCGGCAGCTTCGGTGTTTATGTATCTTTGAATTCCGGTGATAACACCTTCGATTTCACACAGGATACAGGTGTGGCTAAGTCCATTACCATCACACAGGGCAGCGGTTACGGAAGCGACTTGGCAACCATCAATAACGTTTCCTCTATGTATCCGTCATGCAACACAGGCGAGCTTGCAGGCACTGAGGTAACCTTACAGTGCATTGCACCCGCGGGCGCAAGTGTAACAGCCACCGTAAACGGTACCAGTTACCCCATGCGTCAGGTAGCTGCCGCACAAACCGGTATTCCGGCCACGTTCAAAGCTTCCTATACAGTTCCTTCCTTTGGAAAAACCACCAATCTGGGTCATGTAAAATATACCTTGTCCTATAATGGTGCGAATAAAACCTACACCTCTGGCGGTCAGCTTTTTGCAGGCGGTGAAACGCTTTTGGTGCAGGTAACCGATCCGTCCTCCAGCATTTTTGCCGAGGGCAACACCAGCAGCAAGTTCATCACTACAGCCAAAATCGGTGCAACCGACTATGTTGTCGGCTCAAACTCTACAATGTATCAGCTTGGTATGGGCGGCTGGATACTCAAGAATACCACAGAGCCCCTTACCGCGGGAGCCAGCAGCAACAAGGTTTCGGGGGTTTCGTACAAGGGCACGGCGTATGGTGAACGTTTTATATTCAGCGGTACGGCACAGCCGGTCGTTACAACCTCGCGCGGCAGTGATACACTCACCATTACACTGCACCACACTACTGGGATTGACAGTGTGTCTACAGACGAAAGCAAGCTGTTTACCGGTGCTTCAGTGTCGGAAGAAAACGGTGACACCACAATCACATTCAACCGCGATACCAACCGAACCCTGTGGGGTTACGTTATTGAATACAAGGATAGCGTTACAACGCTTTACTGCAAGTACAAACCCACGCTTTCGGGTAACAGCAGCAAGCCCTTAGCAGGTGTGCTGGTGGCAATAGATGCAGGCCATGGCGGAAGCGACCCCGGTGCACTGGGTATTATGAACGGCTCCGGAATTAGCGAGAGTAACATTACGGCAAATACCGCAATCGCTGTAAAAAAACGTTTGGAATCTCTGGGGGCAGAGGTTCTGCTTGAGGGCAGTGGAGTTACAGCAAAAAATAAATCCGATTATGTCGAACGAATGATGCCGGCTTACAGCAACAAAGCAGATTTCTTCATCTCACTGCACTGCAACAGCATTGGCACCAATCAAAACGGGCTCAAACCCAACGGGATAGAAATTTACTACTATGAAGGCAATGCAAAAGCCTTTGGTAACACATTGCTTTCGCATATGCTTACCGAAACGGGCAGGGCATCCCGCGGAGTGAAGTTCAGCAACTTCCGTGTCACGCTTAACAGCTGTGCGCCATCGGTTTTAGTAGAGATGGGCTTCATCACGAACCCGAAAGAATTTGATGATATGGCAAGCAGACGCGGCATGTTTAACATGGCAAATGCTATTGGTGACGGTATCATCGATTATTTATCTTAATAAAAACAGACGAAAAGCAGGCTTCCGTTAAGGTAAGTCTGCTTTTTTGCAGGATGATTTTGAAATCCTGCATGATACAAGCCTTATTTTACTGTTTTGCTTGATTTTTGCAGGAATACAGGATAGAATAAAAGGAGAGGTGATTCATTTTGAATAAAGACTTAATTAATCTCATCAGTGGTATGATGGCCAGTTTTTCCAAAGGACAAAAGATCATTGCTGACTACATCATCAACCATTATGATAAAGCAGCCTTTATGACAGCTTCCAAGCTGGGCAATACAGTTGGCGTCAGCGAATCCACCGTGGTTCGCTTTGCATCGGAGGTTGGCTACGAGGGCTACCCGCAGCTGCAGCGCGCCTTACAGGAGCTGATACGCAACCGCCTGACCGCTGTACAGCGTATGGAGGTAACCAACGACCAAATTGGCGGTGGTGATGTTCTTGCCAAAGTACTTAGTTCGGACATTGAGAATATTCGCAGAACACTGGAGGAATCGTCATCAGATGATTTCAATGACACTGTAGATGCGCTTTGTGCTGCCAGAACCATTTATATTCTCGGTATTCGAAGTTCGTCCGCATTATCGCGTTTTTTATACTTTTATTTCAATCACATTTTCGATGACGTACGTCTTATCAATACCAACAGCTCCAGTGAGATGTTTGAGCAGATTCTGCGCATTGGTAAAGAGGATGTATTCATTGGTATCACCTTTCCGCGTTATTCACAGAGAACCTTTAACGGTGCAAAATTTGCAGCCGATAACGGCGCTAAGGTAATAGCGATTACCGATAGTTCACAGTCACCCATTGCGGAAATATCGGACAATGTTCTTTTGGCACGCAGTGACATGGCGTCGTTTGTCGACTCGCTTGTAGCACCGCTCAGTTTAATCAATGCGCTGATTGTTGCGGTGGGTCTGCGCAAGAAAAATGAAATTTCTGCGACGTTTTCTCGTCTTGAGCAAATTTGGGATGAATACAATGTTTATGAAAAAATAGAGGGGACTCACGATATAGATGTCACAAAAATATGATGTGGTTGTTATTGGTGCAGGTGCCGCAGGTGCAATGGCTGCAGGCATTACTGCGCAGCGGGGTCTGAGCACGGCTGTTATAGAGCGCAATGCACGTATTGGCCGTAAGATAATGATTACCGGAAAAGGGCGCTGCAATGTAACGAATAACTGCGACAACAATGCTTTTATCAATGCGGTAAAGGTGAACGGTAAGTTTTTGTATAGCGCGATCAACAACTTCTCTACCCAGGACACCATCGCCTTTTTCGAAAATTTAGGCGTTAGGCTTAAAACTGAGCGTGGCAACCGTGTGTTTCCGGTATCCGATAAATCGGTGGATATTGTTGATGCACTTGCGAAGCATATTCATGTAAGCGGGGCAAAGCTGCTTGAGGGGCGTTGTAAAGCTTTGCTGATGAAAGATGGCGCAGTTGCAGGCATAAAGCTGGAGGATGGCACAAGCATACCATGTAGCAGCGTTATTGTTGCAACGGGTGGTTTGAGCTACCCCACTACCGGATCATCAGGCGATGGCTATACACTGGCAAAGCAGGCGGGGCACAGTATCGTCACGCCTACACCTTCACTGATTCCTGTCGTCACAAACGAGCCATGGTGCAAGGAGATGATGGGGCTTTCGCTCAAGAATGTAACCGTCACGCTTATCGATACTGCAAAAGAAAAGGCACTTTACCACGAACTTGGTGAAATGCTTTTTACCCATTTCGGCGTGTCTGGTCCGCTTATTTTAAGTGCGACCAGCCATATGAAGCAGGAAAAGCTGCGCGATTATACGATTGAAATCGATTTAAAGCCCGCGCTTTCTGTCGAACAACTGGATGCCCGTTTGCTACGCGATTTTGCTAAAAACTTAAATAAGGATTTTCTCAACAGCCTTTCGGAACTGTTGCCGCGCAAAATGATTCCGGTGGTGGTTGAGCTTTCGGGCATTGACGGTGCGCAAAAGGTAAACCAAATTACCAAGGAGCAGCGCAGGGCATTGGCAGAGCTTATCAAGCATCTGCGTGTTACACCGTGCGCATTTCGCCCCATTAATGAAGCCATCATCACATCCGGCGGGGTAAATGTAAAAGAAATCAACCCTAAAACGATGGAATCTAAGCTTGTAAAGGGCTTATACTTTGCGGGCGAAGTGATGGATGTTGATGCCTACACAGGCGGATTTAATCTCCAGATTGCCTTTTCAACAGGGGTACTTGCGGGTACGCATGCCGGAGAATTCGGGGGATAAGACCATAGATTTATTTTTGGAGGCTTTATCAGTATGATTTCTGTCGCGATAGATGGTCCTGCGGGCGCAGGAAAAAGCACCATAGCACGTGCTTTGGCAAAACGGCTTGGCTATATCTATGTAGATACAGGGGCATTATACCGTGCGGTAGGTTACTATGCTTTGCAAAACGGGGTAGATACAACCTCTGAACATGATATTGCACGCCTTTTACCATATATCGATGTTGCACTAAAGTTTGTAGATGGAGAACAGAGGGTATTTTTAAACAATGAAGATGTTTCAGATTACATCCGAACTCCGGAGATGTCAATGGCAGCCTCCAATGTATCGGCTTTACCTGTAGTTCGTGCATTTCTATTTGACCTGCAACAAAACCTTGCAAAGACCAACCATGTAGTTATGGATGGCAGAGATATTGGCACTGTGGTTTTGCCCGATGCGCAGGTGAAAATTTTTCTTACAGCAACGCCGGAGGACCGTGCGGGCAGGCGTCACCACGAACTGCAGCGCAGGGGGATGGAAGCAGACTTTGACGAAGTGCTCAAAGATGTAATGCAGCGCGATTATAACGACTCACACCGCGCTATCGCACCGTTAAAACAGGCGGAGGATGCGATTTTGGTAGATACAACCGGCAATACCAAACAGCAGTCAATTGATCAGCTGATTCGTGTGGTAGAAGGCGCGCTTGCAAAACTGTAGTAGAAAGCATTTGGGAGATTTATTTATGAGCTTATTGTTTCGATTTGGAAGAGGTTTACTTGGTATATGCATGTGGTTATGGCACAAAATAGAATTTGAGGGTGTCAAAAACATTCCAGACCGCGGCGGGTATATTATTTGCTCCAATCACCGTACCGATATGGATCCTGTTTATCTTGCGTGGAAAATAAAAAAGCAGCTTTATTTTATGGCAAAAGCAGAACTATTCCGCATCCCGGTGCTGGGTTTTCTTGTACGTAAGCTAGAGGCCTTTCCGGTTGAACGCGGTAAAGGCGATACCGGTGCAATCGATTATGCCATCAATATTGTGCAAAGCGGTAGAATTCTCGCGATGTTCCCCGAGGGTACACGGTCAAAGGACGGCAAACTGCTCAAAGGTAAGTCCGGGATTTCTGTAATTGCATCCAAGTCCGGCGGCGATGTATTGCCAGTGGGCATCAAATTTACCGAGCCGGTTCGGTTTCGCTCAAAAATTGTGGTTCGTTATGGTAAAATAATTCCCAACAGCGAGCTACATATTGAAGACAATAAGCCGTCTGACATCAAAGCGGCGACTGCTCGTATTATGTCTGAAATTTCTGCATTGCTGGAGGATTAGCCTGTGAAAATTACAGTGGCAAAAACGGCCGGATTTTGCTTTGGTGTAGACCGCGCAGTCAACCTTGCGTTTGAATATGCAGGTAAGAGCAAAAATGTTTTCACTTTGGGGCCCATTATCCACAACCCACAGATTGTAAAACAGCTTGCTGAAAGTGGAGTTACGAAAATAAATAAGGTAAGCGATTTGCCGCAAGATGCAACTGTTGTAATTCGTTCACACGGTGTAGAGCAATCGGTATTTGATGAGATTGAGGCACGAGGCCTTATGTATGTGGACGCAACCTGCCCATTTGTAAAAAAAATTCATCAAATAGTGAAAGAACAAAGTGAACAGGGAAGAACTATTTTTATTGCAGGCGATGCATCTCATCCTGAGGTGCTTGGCATCAAGGGGCATTGTAGCGAACCGGTATTTATATTTAAAACAGCCCAGGAATTTCTAGATATCTGCAAAAAATCGTCAATGTTAACAGAAAATGCATGCTCAATGGTAGCACAAACAACATTTCACACGTTAGAGTGGCAAAAATGCGTAGAAACTGCAAAAAAAGTGTGTACAAATCTTAGAATTTTTGATACAATATGTATTGCTACCGCGAAACGGCAACAAGAGGCGATTGAGTTGGCCCAGAAATCTGATTTGATGATTGTTGTCGGCGGACGTACAAGCTCCAATACTGCAAAGCTTTATCAAATCTGCAGTGATATCACAAGATCTATTCTTGTGGAACGCGCGGAGGAGTTGTACGATTACGATTTTGCGCAGGCCACCAATATTGGTGTTACAGCTGGGGCTTCGACTCCGGCTTGTATAATTAAGGAGGTACAAAAAACAATGAGTGAGATTCTAAAGAACCAAGAGGAAGAAATTAGTTTTGAGGAATTGCTGGATCAATCCTTCAAAAGTACATATAACGGGAAGAAGGAGACAGGCCTCGTAGTTGGTATTGCACCAAACGAGCTGCAGGTTGATATCGGCACAAAACATGCCGGGTATGTTCCATTTGCTGAATTTACAGATGACCCCAATGCCAAGCTGGAAGACCTTGTAAAAAAAGGCGACCAGATTGAGCTGCTGGTTGTTCGCGTTAATGACGTTGAAGGTACCGTTATGCTCTCCAAAAAGCGTCTGGATCAGATTGCCGGTATGGAGAAGATTGAAAACGCATTTGAGACCGGCGAAGTGCTGGACGGTGTCGTTGTTGAGGTTGTAAAAGGCGGCGTTATCGTTTCCTGCATTGGTTCCAGAATTTTTGTTCCCGCTTCCAAAGCAACTCTTTCCCGCAACGAAGAACTTGAATCTTTGCTGAAGAAAAAAGTGCAGTTCAAGGTTATCGATTTGAAAAAAGAGCGTGGCAGAAAACGTGCTATCGGCTCCATTAAAGATGTTGCCCTGAAAGCAAGAGAGGCAGCAGCTGAGGAGTTCTGGGCAAATGTTGAGACCGGAAAAGTCTACAAGGGCGAAGTTAAATCCCTTACCTCTTACGGTGCATTTGTTGATCTCGGCGGCGTAGACGGTATGGTTCATATTTCTGAGCTTAGCTGGAATAGAATCAAACATCCTTCCGATGTTGTTAAGGTTGGCGATATTCTCGAAGTTTATGTCAAAGACATTGACAAAGAGAATAAAAAGATTAGCCTGGGCTATAAAAAGACCGAGGATAACCCTTGGGAGATCATTAAGAGAGATTACCCGGTTGGCACTGTTGTAAAAGCGAAGATTGTTTCGCTCACCACCTTTGGTGCATTCGCCCAAATTATCCCCGGTGTTGACGGTCTGATTCATATTTCTCAGATCTCTTACGACAGAGTCGACAAGGTTGCCGATGTTCTGGCTGTAGGAAACGAAGTTGATGCTAAAATCACAGAGATTGATGCAGACAAAAAACGTGTCAGCCTGTCGATGAAAGTTTTGCTTGACGCTCCTGCTGAAGCTGCAGAAGAGTCTGCCGAATAATTATTGTAAATAAGCTAAAAGGCATGTACGTTGGTACATGCCTTTTTTGTTAAAAAATTATATGAAATATTGTGCTAGAACGAGCAATCGGGTGAAAATACAAGAATACAACTGTTAATCTGAAATATTAGCCTGCTATCGCGTTAGCTAATTAGCACGCTAAAGTGATATTATAGGAGCATAGCAAATTAGATGATTATTTTACGTTTAAGGAGATTAACAAAATGAAAAAATTTTCACTTTGCCTCATGGCAGTAGTTATGACAATAAGCCTAATGGCAGGCTGCAATTCTCAGCCATCGGAATCTGCTGCCCCCGTACAGCCTTCTGCTGGGGCCGGCGATTCTTCCTCTACACAACCCGCAGCGGATGGAATCGTAACCAAAGCCGACCTTGAAGGCAAGATTGTTGCATTGCAGACAGATTCCTCTGCCGAAGCAGCACTTGCAGGCGATGAGGTTTCGTCCAAGGTAAAAGAGGTTGTTAAATTCCCCGATAATATCGCCGCACTGAACGATTTAAAGGCAGGGCGTGTAGATGCGGTAATTTTAGATGAGGTTGTCGCAAACTACTATGCAGCAAAAGATCCTTCCAGTTTTAAAGTACTCAATGATTCCCTTGCAGCAGAGGAATATGGAATCGCTTTTAAAAAAGGCAACACAGAAATTTACAATAAAGTAGTTGCAGCCCTTGGTGCAATGCAGGCCGACGGAACCACCACCAAGATTTCCACCGAGTGGTTTGGAAAAGACATTTTCAAAGGCAATTTTGAAGCACCCGATGAAGCAATTGTTCCCGATACAACAGGGAAAAAGCTTGTTGTTGGGTTAGATGACAGTTTCCCTCCAATGGGCTTCCGCGATCAGATCAATGAGATTGTCGGCTTTGATATTGACCTTGCAAAAAAAGTTGGCGCCATTCTTGGCTACGAGGTTGTTTTACAGCCAATCGATTGGGCATCCAAAGAGCTTGAACTCGAAACAGGCAACATTGACTGCGTTTGGAACGCTCTTACCATCACTCCTGAAAGACAAGAATCTATGCTCATTACAGCTCCCTATCTTGCCAACAATCAGGTGATTGTGGTAAAACCCTAATATAAGCCTAGCATTTTATTTACGATATACAGGCAAACAACCGGATGATGAATCCGGTTTTGTCTGTATAATAAGAAGTTTATCAATACATAGCAAGGAGAAGACGGATCATATGATGACTGTAATCTTAACCCTGCTCAAAGGCGCGCAAACAACACTTTTGCTGTTTGGAATCACCATAGCGGCATCCTTACCCCTGGGCTTTCTATTTACGCTGCTAGCCCGCTCAAAGGTGCCTCCTGTGCGTTGGGCGATGAACGCAATTATTTATGTGATTCGCGGAACGCCTTTGCTGCTTCAACTGATGTTTGTGTATTTTGGGCTACCTTTTATTCCCGGTATCGGCAGTGCACTGGCAATGGGCCGTTTCACCGCTTCATGCGTTACGTTTATCATCAATTACGCGGCTTACTTTGCCGAGATTTTCCGTGGAGGTCTTTTGGCGGTAAACAAAGGGCAGTATGAAGCTGCAAAAGTTTTGGGTATGACCAAAGCGCAAACCTTGCTGCGTGTCGTATGCCCCCAGATGATTCGTGTGGCATTGCCTTCCATCGGCAATGAAGCGGTTACCTTGATTAAGGATACTGCTCTGGTATTTACCATTGGCGTTACCGAGATTATTCACTTTGCCAAAACGGCGGTGAGCCGTGAGAACGATGTTATTTATTATGCGATTGCAGGCGCTATCTTCTTGATCTTAAATTCGATTCTCACCTATGTATTCAAGAAGATTGAGGTAAAATTCAACTTTGAAAGGGAGGACTAGAGGATGTCTTTTATCTCTGTGCGTAATCTCAAGAAATCTTATGGTAAGCTAAAGGTACTGAGGGATATCAGCTTTGACGTGGAAAAAGGCGACGTTATTGCGGTTATCGGCTCCTCAGGCTCGGGTAAAAGTACAATGCTACGCTGCCTAATCGATTTGGAGCACATTGGCGGCGGCAGTGTCTCTGTTGATGGGGAATATCTCATCGAGGACGGGAAGTACTCCTCAAAAGAAAAGACGAAAGAGATCACCTCAAAAATGGGCATGGTATTTCAAAACTTTAATTTATTTCCGCACCTTACAGTACGTAAAAACCTTGAAATGCCTTATGGCTTAATGAATAAGCAAGCAAGTGCTGTGGATACCGCTGCACTCTGTGATACAATGCTCAAAAAAGTAGGAATGCTGGAAAAGGCCGACGTTCTGCCGGCAAAGCTATCGGGCGGGCAGCAGCAGCGTGTGGCAATTGCACGGGCTATGATGCTCAGCCCTGAAATCATGCTGTTCGATGAGCCTACCTCAGCACTCGACCCTGAGCTTACCGGCGAGGTGCTCAGCGTTATTAAGCAGCTCGCCAAAGAAAAAATGACGATGATTGTGGTAACGCATGAAATGGCGTTTGCTCGTGATGTTGCAACGCGTGTGTTGTTTATGGATGACGGTGCCATTCTCGAAGAGGGAACACCGGAGGAGATTTTTACGAGTCCTCAAAATCAACGCACCAAGGAGTTCCTAAACAATTTTATTGCATCATAATACGATTAGAAAACAGGCAGCTTTGGCTGTCTGTTTTTATATTTCGTATAGATTCTTCCTATCTTGGAAATAATAGCATCAGTTACGGTAAGTTCTGTTGCATAGAAGAATACAGATATAAAGAGATAGGAGATAGCTTAAATGAAGAGACCGGTAGCAATGTTTTTGGCAATTATCATGCTTCTGACGGTGGCGTCGGGCTGTACCACAAAAAAGCAAGTTGTCATAAAGAAGGATACCACCCTGCAAAATATTGTGGATAAGGTTGCAGAGGAATTTGGGGATTTCTATGTTCAAATGCCCTCAAAGCTTGATGCAACAACACTGAAAGACCTCTTTAATATTGACCCCGCTATTGTGGACGAATATGCGGGAGATTTTGCTATGACAATGACCTCTGCCGATAACTTTGTAGCGATAAAGGCGAAAGAGGGTAAGGTGGAAGAGGTAAAGCAGGCCCTCGAAAACCGCCGTGCACAGGTACAGCAAACCTTTGAGCAATATCTTCCCGGGCCTTTGCAGGTTGCTAAAGCGGGTAAGGTGATTGTAAAAGGCAACTACGTATTTCTTATTATGATTGGAAACCCGGAAAAAGGGCCGGAAAAAGATGTAGCGCGTGCTGAGGAAATTATTAACAGCTACTTTAGCGAATAATTCAATTTCGTATACTTGCTTTTTTTGACAACATTTGCTAAAGTAATAAAGGTGCCTCTTTGGGCTCCTCGGACGGAGACTATTCGCCGTGCAGCTCACGAGCGAGTGGTCTTTTTCTTGTAATAAACGATACGACAGGGGATTCTAATATGGTTTTCAGCAGTATATTATTTTTGTTTCGGTTTATGCCGGTAGCATTTTTACTTTATTACATTACACCCAGAAGGTTTAAAAATCTTGTAATTTTGCTGCTCAGCCTTGCATTTTACTCTTGGGGAGAGCCAAAATATTTCCCGATTATGGTTGCATCCATTTTGTGTGATTATTTTGCGTCACAGGGTATCGAACACAATCGTGATAAACAATGGGTATGCAGGCTTTGCCTCGTTTTCTCTATCGTGTTTAACATTGGTATGCTGATGTTCTTTAAATACACCAATTTCTTCATTGAAAACTTTAACGCTGCAACGGGTCTTTCTATTGAGTTGTTAAAGCTCACTCTGCCGCTCGGTATCAGCTTCTATACGTTCCAAACACTCAGCTATACCATTGATGTATACCGTGGCGATGTAAAAGCAGAGAGCAATATTATTGACTTTGGCGCGTTTGTTTGCCTTTTTCCTCAATTAATTGCAGGCCCTATTGTGAAATACACCGATATTAACCGTGAACTGAAAACCCGTACGGTAGACCTTGGCCAGATACAAGAGGGCGTTAAATGGTTCATTTTCGGCCTTGGTAAAAAGGTGCTGATTGCAAACAACATTGGCTCTTTGTGGGACGAGGTTCAGCGCCTTGGCTTTGCCAATGTTTCCACGCCGCTTGCATGGCTTGGCATTCTGGCATTCTCGCTGCAGATTTATTTTGATTTCAGCGGCTACTCCCTCATGGCAATCGGGCTTGGAAAAATGCTCGGCTTTGATTTTCCGCAAAACTTCAATCTGCCGTATATTTCTCGTAGCATGACCGAGTTTTGGCGCCGCTGGCATATGACACTGGGCTCATGGTTCCGCGAATATCTTTACATTCCGCTGGGTGGCAACCGCAAGGGTAAGGCGAGAATGTATTTAAACCTGTTTATTGTATGGGCGGCAACCGGTTTTTGGCATGGCGCCAATTGGAACTTTTTATTCTGGGGTATTATGTTTGCGGTTTTACTCATTTTAGAAAAAGCTTGGCTGCTCAAATACCTTGAACGCGGCAAAATATGGCCGCATGTCTATGTCATATTTTTACTTTTGCTCAGTTGGGCGTTGTTCGCTATCACCGATCTTTCGCAGCTGGGTGTTTTTCTGCAAAAGCTGTTTGCGTTCCACGGTGGCAGTGATTGGGTTTATTACCTGCGCAGTTACCTTGTTACCATTGTAGCCGCAATTCTATTGTCGACACCGTTGGTAGAAAAGATCTATAACAAGATAAAGGGCATTAAGTGGGTTAACATTGGTGTACTTGCTCTGATTTTGGTTGTATCGGTCGCTTATCTTGTAGACGCTACCTACAATCCGTTTTTGTATTTTAGATTCTAGAAAGGGGAGAACGATATGAAAAAAATAATACAATATCCATTGGTACTCCTCTTTGCGCTGTTTATTCTTCTGTTTTCGGTGGTGGATATGTTTATCAGCCGCCGGGAGTTTTCTGAGACGGAGAACCGCTACTTGCAGCTGCGCCCCGATTTCAGTGTTAAAACGCTGATGAACGGCAAGTTTACCAGTACCTACGAAACCTATATCAACGACCAATTTGTTCTGCGTGACGGCTGGATTAACCTCAAATCCAAAGCGGAATACTTTATCGGTAAGCAAGAGAACAATTCCATTGTATACGGTAAAGACCATTATATGTTTGAAAAATACGACCGTACCGATGATGAGCGCATTGCCAAGAACATTGCTTTGGTGAATGAGTTTTTCTCGACGTACAGCGATATTCCAGCCACTTTTGCAATCATTCCCAATTCGTACATGATTCTCTCCGATAAGCTGCCCTATGGGCTGGATCTGATTGATCAGTATGAGTATATAGACAATCTATATGCGCAGGTAAAGTCGCCAAACGTATCCACTCTTTCGCTGAAAGAATCGCTGCTTGCTCATAAAGATAACTACATTTATTACATGACCGATCACCACTGGACAACCTACGGGGCATATCTGTCCTACAGCGATTTTGTGCGCTCCAAAGGGATGACCCCCGTTGCGTACGACAGTTTAAAGGGCACTGAGGTTCCGGGCTTCTATGGAACTTATTTTTCTAAAACCAAGCTGTTCAACGCGTCTCCCGATGTTATTACCTATATGGATATTCCCACAACAAGTGTCACGATTGACGGCAAAACTATGGTCCAGGGTGCGGATAAAACCGAAGTGCCTGTAACGGGGCTGTACAACCTCGACCAATTTAATAAACGTGATAAATACGCTGGTTTTTTGTACGGCAACAACGGTGTTACCGTAATCAAAAGCGATAACAACCAACACCGTGTTGCAGGCAAGACCAGCCGTATTCTCGTCATTAAAGATTCCTACGGCAACTCCTTTGTACCGTACCTCACCTACAACTACGATGAGGTTGTTGTTATTGACCTGCGTGCTATCCCGTTTAAAATAAGTGAGTTTATGGCTCAAAACGAATTTGATGATATTCTGCTGCTCTACAACTTTATGAACTTTGCGTCAGATACCAACTTTGCAAGGCTCAAATATTAGCAGAAAACTAACACCATGCAAAAAGCTCCGAGATAATCTCGGAGCTTTTTTTATGAAGCGTAGTATTCAATCTTTATAATATCATCCTTGGTCAGTGTCAGCTTATCCGGTTTTTTTCCAAACGCAACCAACGTTTCAGCGGTAAAGCTTGCACCATCATCAATTATGTCAGTAATGGTAACGCGCCTGCCATCGGGCAGCAGTACAATATCACGTACACCAACTTTGTGGTTTGCAAGAATCTCATCCTTGTTCTCCAGGAACTCCTTGTTCTTTTTGCGCCCTACCAGCCATAGCAGCAGAAAAATGATAGCCAATAATGCAGCTGTTATTAACAGGAACTGTATGTTCTGAATAATTGTTTCACTCATGTTAACTCCACGTCCTTGTATAAATTAAGCCCTCCGTTTATGAGAGAGCTTAAAAATTAACCGAATCGTCTTAAAAATTTGGGGCGGAACCACAAAATATAGGCCGAAATAATACGGGTAAGCGAAATATCGAACACGACAAAAACAAAGTTGCCCAGTGCAAGGGTAATAACACCGGTATATTTTCCGAACTCGCCCATTTCAGTCATAACCTCCGGCATTTTCAGTACATAAATCATAAGCAAGTACGCTGCCACAATACAAACATTAAACAGTATCATTTTAGTTGACCATTCCAGTATGCGCGATTTCAGCTTTTCAAGCGTACCTTTTAAAATGGGGTAGAAGCCGAGAAAAAACACAAAGATAAACGCCGCTGTTTTATCGGGGGCAATCAAAAGTGATAGGATGGATACCGCAATATAAACCAGAACTGCCCATTTGGTACCGCATTCAATCACCATAACAACCATTAAGAAACCCGCCATTGCAGGTACCGCATAACTCAAAAAGGGCAATATGCCCGTCATTAGCATTAATAAAACACATAAAGCCGCAATCATGCCGCCAAGAGCCACCTGACTCGATTTTTTCAGCATTGTCGTGATACTCCTTTGTTGTTCGGTAGGATCTTAGCAGCAACTGATTAAATCTCCGCCCATACATTCGCAGCAGCAATCTGCACAGATTAGCGAGGTGCACATATCGCAGCCGCTGCAGCCTGCCGCGGTAGGGGTTGTGCGGTATTGGCCTTGCTGATTGGTTCCGTTGTTGCGCTGCCACATCATCTGATTAAGTGCAGCGCGGTACTCCGGATTGTTGGGTGCCATGTTTACAGCCTGCGACATGTGGCGGTAGGCTTGATCGAGCCAGCCGCGTGAGTATAGAACACTGCCCTTTAAGAAATACCATTCTGCGTCACGGCTGCCGCTTGGCACACCATCCAGCACCTCTGCCGCGTCTTCGGTGCGCCCATTTTGAATCATTCTGCGGATATCGGCAAACTGTGAACCGGAGGAGTATCCACCCGAATAGCTGCCCCCGTAGCTGCTCTGAGACCGATTACCGTTTTTACGCTGAGCTGTAATCGAATCATAAGCTTCGTTAATTTCCTTCATCTTCTCAGACGCGAGGTCAGACAGCGGGTTATTCGCATAATTATCGGGGTGATATTTCCGCGCCATCTCACGATAGGCAGTTTTCACTTCATCATCCGAGGCATTTGGACTGACGCCCAGTACCTTATAAGGATCTGTCATGCGTGTTGCTCCTTTTTTCCTCAACCAAATGGAGAGAGTTTTTTAATCCAAAATAAATCACATTATCAAGAATCGGTTTATACCGTTTCAATTCCAAAAGCTCGTACGTCTTCGCTATCTCAGCTGCGGTCTGGTTTAGGGCTGCAACAGTAACGCTGCGAATTTCTGTAAGGTCACTTTGCGGGGTGAGATGATTTTCCAATACAAATGCATTGTAGCTGCCGGATTTCATATCGTCCTCAAGGTCGTCCACAGCATCAATCAAATAAACCCATCGCCCCAGCAGATAGCCAAACCGATTTAATATGCGCTTCTGTGAATCATCTTTACCAAGTAGCTCACATATTTTTGCAAGGCTGAGTGCAGTCGGCTGTGCCGCTTCATCAATAGAACTGCAACCGGCTTGCTCAAGGGCATATTGCTGCCGCATCATTTCCGCTACAATCGCATCGAGCTGAGGATATTGCAGCATCGCCTTTTTACGCGCAGAAGACGCAAAAGGCTTCACCAATAACATAAGAAGCTTACCCCAAAACTTGGAGTCTCGGTAATTGTCATCCACCTTATAGTAAAGCAAAATCATCGCGGTGCAGGCGCTAAACAATGATGATTCATTCAAACGGCAGCAATACTTTTTTTTCAACGGGTTGGCAAAACAGCGTTCTTTGCAAAAATGCGGGGATTCTTCCTGTAAAGACATAGAAAGAATCGAAAAAAAAGCAAAATCATAGCTAAGTGTGAAACGCGCCGCTAAACCGTAAGAACTGCCAAGCTGCTTGCACAGCCCACAGTAAACAGCCTTGTAGGTATCGTATTCACAAATTCGCATCTGCGGTTTAAAGGGTTTAATATAACCAAACAAAGCAGGGTACCTCTTTTTACAATTTAAACTACCCCTAATTCTACAATAAATGCCATGCTATTGCAATTAAAAAAATGTAAACACTGTCACATAACCGTGAACTTGCTGTAACAGATTAGATGTTTATGCCTATTTTCGAGAGCCTTTGATCATCATACGCGCAGCAAGAGCTCCGTCTGAAACCGCTTTCGAAACTTGCAAAAAGCCACCAATGCAATCGCCTGCCGCAAACACACCATCCACGTTGGTTTTAAAGTTTTCATCCACTACAATATTAGTGCCTTCCGTTAGAATGCCCATTTTTGCCGCAAAGTCAATTGCTGAAGCAGTGCCCTCTGCAATAAAAATGCCGTCCAGCTCAAAAATCTCTCCGTCTTCAAATACCAGACGACTAACTTTTGCGTCTCCGGAAACTTCTGCAACTGTACGTGTATCCACCTTTACACCTTCTGGGACAGTACCCTCCCATGCGGGCTTGCGGCCGTTGGTGCAAATGGTAATATCCTGCGAAAAGCGGGTTAACTCTTCGGTTTCGGCAATTGCGTAATTTGCGTTGCCCAGCACAACAAGGCGCTTCCCACGGTAAAAGAATCCATCGCAAACGGCACACATGCTTACGCCTCGGCCAAGAAATGCATCAATTCCTTTTATCTTTGTTTTAACGCGTGATTTTCCGGTGGTAAGCAAAATTTGCTTACCCTCATATTCGCCTCTATTTGTTTTGACTGTAAAGCTATCAAGCTTCACGACAGAAAGAACTTCTTCATCCAGAACATCGCAACCTAAAACTTGTACCTGATCCACACCGCGCTGTTGTAGCTCTTTTCCGCTGATTCCATCGGGGAAGCCGTAGTAGTTATCTATTTTTTCGGCGGTTTCCAGTCCCCCAATGCCCGAGCCCACCACCAGTGTTTTCAGGTTTGCACGCACTGTGTATAATGCGGCAGAAATGCCCGCCGGTCCTTTTCCAATAATAATAATGTCGTACATTTCGTCACGTCCTTTCTAAATTATACTAATTATACATACATTTTAATAAAGAATGCAAGTCCTCTTCTTATTATCTCTGCAATGATACGCATAATAAGCAATACGATGCTGTGGGCAATTGACAATTTGTGGGCGTTTCGATATACTAAGAAAAGTCTCATTTTTTATTTATTGATCTTGTCAGAAAAGGTGATTGTTTTTGGGAATTGTTACTCTCTTATTACTCGCGGTGGGTTTGTCCATGGATGCCTTTGCAGTTTCTATTACAAATGGCTTGTGTATTAAAGATATTTCAAAAAGGCAGACACTCCAAGTGGGACTTGCATTTGGGTTGGCACAAGGGATTATGCCCATCCTCGGCTACCTTGCAGGCCAAACTTTCAGCAAAGCAATCTCCAGCTTAGATCACTGGATTGCACTTATTTTGCTCGGTGCAATTGGTGGTAAAATGATTTTAGAGGCAGTAAAAGAGATGAAAGAACCCGAGTCATGTCCGGTTGGAGGCATTCTTACGACAAAGATGCTGATTTTACAAGCGATTGCCACCAGTATTGATGCGCTTGCTGTGGGTGTCAGTTTTGCGGTAATGAATGTAAACATCTGGGTTGCATCCTCTTTTATTGCGTGTACAACGTTTTTGTTTGGTGTTGCGGGTGTTATCATAGGCAAAAAATCGGGTTTCTTTCTAAAATCAAAGGCAGAGCTCGCCGGAGGGGCGATTTTAGTTTTAATTGGCGTGAAAATATTTATAGAGCACACCTTAAGCTAATAGAACAGCGTTTTTCTGTTTGGTGAAAAGCGCTGTTTTTTGTTTATTAAATAAACTGCCTTTATCTACAAAGGCAGAAGGGGAGATCAAAACGTGTTATTTATAACCACAAGCTGACAAATCAATTGTCAACCAATCCATTGGTGTGCTATAATAATGCAACAATGGAATCCCTAGAAAATACTGTAATTTTAAAACGCTGAAATTCAATCCGGCGAATAATGGCCAAAGAAGGAGCCGATTATATGCAGACAAATATCATGAAAAAAATGTTGCCATACCTGCTATCTGCAGTTTTACTGTATTATGGAGTTCCCGCATTCGCGGTGGGGACCACAGGTGATTGGGGCATGACCTTAATGGTGCTTGGTCTGCTGGGTATCAATACGCTATTCTGCTTTTTCAGTAGTTTTTTGTTCACCCTGCGCAATGGTTTTCGCTGGTATTATCCGGTGCTGTTGGGTGTGCTTTTTGTTCCGATTATTACTACGTTTTATAACAGCAGTGCAACGGTTTACGTTTTTATCTATATGCTGTTGGCGGCGGCAGGCAGTGGGCTTGCTGTATTAATAAAACATTTGGTTCAGAATAAGAAATAACAAAAGCTTCTCTGTGTAAAACAGAGAAGCTTTTGTTATAACTCTATTTGGTAATGTGCTGCATTTCCGAGTAGGTCGCGATGGTCATAGTCGAATAAAATTGCCTTGTGCTGGCTTTGTTCGCTGCCAAATACCTCGATATGTGCTAGTTTGTAAACCAACTTATGGTCATAGCTTTGATACTGCGCAAGATATTTTTCGAGGTTTTCTTTCCTTTGGTAAAACTCCAAAATACGCTGACGATATTGTGCGTTATTGTCAAGCTCAAGCCAGTCTGGTAACTTTTTTGGTTTGTCATGCAGGCAAAGGTCAAACTTTAACAGCCACATCCACTGCGTAAGGTCAATTCCGTCCACTTTTAGCACAAATTCATACAGAATATTACATAACGCCACTTTACTGTGGTTGACATAGTGGTTATTTCCCGCAATCCAGTGCTGTGACAAACGCTCGTAAAATGCAAAGGGTGAAGAGAAAAAACGCACTAAATATTCTGTGCTGTTTAAAAACTTACCGCTGTTATAAAAGAGCTCCACCATTTCTTCGATATGAGAGAGCCTCAGCACATCGCCATACGGCAGAAAGCGTGTACTAAGCACCTCATAGGGGGCATAGTCGCGGTAGATAATGCCAAACTCCTCGCAACGGTTGTGCATTGGTGAGCCTTTCAGCACCTTCAAAAAACCGAGCTGCAGCTGCTCCGGTGCTAAAGCGTAAACATCGTTGAATGAGTTTGCAAAGGAATCGTAATCTTCATAGGGCAGACCCGCAATTAAGTCAAGGTGCTGGTGAATATTCTCAAGTGCCTTCACCTTATGCACAATGGCGGAAAGCTTCACAAAATCCACGTTGCGGTTGATTGCCCGAATGGTATCGGGGTTGGTGGACTGCACCCCAATTTCAAATTGAAACAGCCCTTTGCGCAACGGACGTAAAAATTCAATCATTTCATCATCCAGCAAATCGGCGGTGAGTTCAAAGTGAAAATTCGTCACACCGTTGTCATGTGCCGCAAGGTACTCCCACACCGCCATGGTGTGCTTACGATTACAGTTGAACGTACGGTCAACAAATTTTACCTGTCGTACCTTTGCATCCAAAAACTGCTGCAAATCTGAGTATACTTTTTCAAGCGGAACAAATCGAACCCCTTTTTCCACTGAAGACAGGCAATATGCGCAGCGGTAGGGGCACCCGCGCGATGATTCATAATAAATAATCTTATCCTGCACATCGGTGAAAGCATCGTCATAAGGGAAGGGCAGCCGTGCAAGGTCAAGCAGCTCACGGTCTGGGTTTGCAAAAATCTCATCGTCTTCTTTATGGGTTATTCCTTTTATACCAGAAAGCCCATTGTTATCGCTGTCCAATACATCCAGCAGCTCAGTGAATGTCAGCTCACCTTCGCCGCGGATTATTGCATCTACCGCGGAATGCTTTTTCAAAAAATCTACGCTATCGTAACTGACCTCCGGCCCGCCTAAAATAATTCTGCAATTGGATAAAATCTTTTTTAGGGCAGGGCAAAGCTGCTTTACCATCTCAATGTTCCAAATATAGCAGGAAAAAAACAGGACATCGGGTGTGCAGCGGTAAAGTTCCTCTAAAATAAAATCAATGCGCTGGTTTATGGTGAATTCAGCTGTAACAATATGATGCCGCTGATTGTTACCCTCAAATTTAGAAAGGTATTTTAGTGCAAGGCTGGAATGGATAAACTTTGCGCTTAGCGCTGCTAAAACAAATTTTTTCATTTCAATAACCTCTTGTCGCTAGAGTAATGGTTCTATTGTAACATACTCTAAAATCATTTGCACAATCATTTGATTTCTTTTGCCGAATTTAGTATAATGTTCCTATACTAAATTCGACTGTTTGAGGAGTGCTAACATCGTGAGAGAGCCTGTAAAAAGATTTCATACGAAAAGTCTGATTATCTGTATGGTAATAATTGTATCCATATTTTTGGTCGAGATTGTATGCGCCTACGCATTTGTTGATGATTTTTCGTTCAATCTTACTCCTTCTGCGTCTCTTTCAGACGACGTACTTGACGAATACCGCGATATTGGTATTGACATCGACCCGAATGCAGTCAGCGGTATGATTGACCCCACCGAAAAGACGGGTACCAAAAAGGAATATGGTAACATAGCTTATAAAATCAATGTGGCCCCCGAATTTAAAGACAGCGCATCTGCCGGAAATTTAATGATTGAAAACCATGCGGACAATCAGCATCTTTTAAAAGTGCGTATCGATACTGCTGATGGCATTGTAATTTATGAATCAGGTTTCCTTGCACCGGATATGCACATACCCTCTGCTCCGCTCGATGCAGAACTTGACGATGGTACCTATGAGGCAGAAGCTACAATCGAAGCCTATGATATGGATACACAAGAGTTTATAGGCAGTTTAAAAAAGGATATTACCATTAAGGTTGGAAAATGAAGCAAAAAAGGTTCCGTATCACCTGATACGGAACCTTTTCGTACCTTTTAAGATACTTCTGCGGTTATTGCTTCGGGGACTTTACGGAAGATAAAGTACCCCGCTATAAACAGAATGGCAACACTTAAAACGCCATAACGTGAGTTACCTGTTATTGTAGTAAACAAAGCCATCAACGCAGTGCCGAAGATACTCGCATATTTGCCAAAAATATTGTAAAAACCAAAGTATTCGTTTGAATTTTCCTTGCTTGGTATCAGTTTGCCGAAGTAAGAGCGCGAAAGCGCTTGTATTGTGCCTTGTACAATCGCCACCGCAATGGCCAGCACCCAGAACTGCCATGCGTAGTTGAGAAAGAACCCAAAGACACAAATTCCAATATACATTAAAATAGAGAACGATATGATTTTTTTACAGGAGAAACGCTTGACCAGTTTAGAACAGATCAAGACGGCAGGGAATGCAATAATCTGTGTTGCCAGCAGAGCAAGCAGCAGACTGTTATCACTAATTCCTACATCTTTACCAAAAGAAGTAGACATCTTGATGATGGTGTCCACACCGTCTATGTAAAAGAAATATGCAAGCAAAAACATTCCTACGGGCTTGTTTTTACAAATAGACCGAAGCGTCTTGAAAATTTTAGCAAATGAGCTCATAATAATATTTTCATTCGTTTCTTTTTCAATCCCATACTTCTGGTGTACGTTTTTCAGCAAAGGCAGCGAGAATACAAACCACCACAACACATTAATAATAAGAGCGAGCTTAATGGCGAAGGCTGCGGTAATTCCAAGCGCATCTGAAAAGTTAATGATGAGAATGCTGATGATAAACGGAATACAACTGCCGATATAACCGACTGCGTAGCCGAAAGAGGAAACAAAATCCATACGGCTGTCGGAGGTCACATCAATCAAAAAGGAATCGTAAAAAATGTTAGTGCCCGCGTAGCCAACACATGCAATAGTACAGGTGATGAGCAGAACATAATAGGTATTCGAAAACGCCATTACGGCCGACATTATCAGGGCAAGCGTTAAGAATGCTGCGAACATTCGTTTCTTTTTTCCTTTGTGGTCAGCCATTGCCCCCAAAACCGGTGCAAGCAGTGCCACCGCCAAAGTGGAAAGAGACTGTGTAATCGCCCATTGTGAGGTTGTTTGCGCCGCACTTAAATGAATCGAGTCACCCACATTTTTAATATAGATCGGTATCACGGTAGACAACATCATGGTAAAGGCAGAGCTCGCCCAGTCATACAACGACCAGCTTATCTCCTCTTTGGACATCTTTAATTTTTCCAATTTAGTCAGTCCCTCCAACTTATTTTCCTCATTATACCAGATAATACACTAAAAAACATATAGAACACGGGATGTTTGTGTAATATTAATTTGTACCGTTCAGATGGAACTATTGGAGGAACTGTGTTATCATAAAATAGAAAGCGCCGGAAGGGGGAATACGATGCCCGCATATGTTGCACACTCGCTGTTTGGCCGCGACGTTACTGCTGCAATCACACGGCCTGGGCTCCAACAGTTTTTGTCACAGTATAGCATTGCATTTGAATGGGGGCTGCAGGGGCCGGATTTGCTTTTTTTCAGTGGAATGCTACCCCCGAGAGTAGGCCATACGATCAACCGTCTTGGCGGAGTAATGCACCGCGAAAAAACAGACAAGCTGTTGAACCAGTTGGTTCAGTATTTGATTTTCTGCAAAGGCAAGGATTGTTACAATAATGTACTTGCTTATGCACTGGGTTTTTGTTGCCATTATGGGTTGGATAGTACCGCCCACCCATATGTATATTACGTACAGGAACAGCTAAAACAAACGCTGCCGGCACCTTATCATCAGGGCATCCATAATAAATTGGAAAGCGATATTGACAGTGAATTATGCTTGATAAAAGCAGGGGAAACCATCTCAGATTTTACCGTTGCAAAAGAAATGATTGCAGATCGGCAGCTGCAGCGAGACATAGCGTTACTTTATCAACATCTTTTCGCAGTGGTTTACAATGTAGAAGTGGATGTCGCTAGGCTGGAGCAGTGCTTTGGAGATGCTTACCGCGTGATTCGCTTGGTGCTGGGCAGACCGTTTGTTCTCGCCCTTGCAAAGACTCTGGATGGAATCGCCGGCAAACGAAACCGCCTGTCAGCACATGTCCGGCGCGGCAGGGGTAAGGGTGACCCGCTCAATTTAAGCAAAAAACAGTGGTATCATCTTACGGACGGCAGTATACCGGTATGCAGTACCTACCAGCAGCTTGAACAGCAAGCGTTGACGAAAACATTGTCTTTACTGCAAGCATTATGCAATGCAGTTGAAAATGGCATTACAAATCCGTTCTGTGGGTTAGAATCGTTTGATAACGGCAGCCCCAAAAGTTAGTTGCATACAATGTCTAGTGGGTGCGTACACTACATACGAATATGTTCCACAATGAATGGAACGGTCTGTATAAACGCACAAATACAATGTTTTTGCTTGCCTTACCGTTAATTTGTAATATAATAATGGTAAGGTTTTAGTCAAAAATTAAAGAATAATGGTAGGTGCTAGTATGAAAATGCAAGGCAGTGATGATAGAAATTTAACCATGCTGGTTGATTTTTATGAAATAACAATGGCAAACGGATACCTTGAGCACGGAATCGGAGACCGTGTTGCGGTGTTTGATATGTTCTTTCGTAAAATTCCCGATGGCGGAGGCTTCGCGCTGTTTGCAGGGCTTGAGCAGCTGATCAATTATTTAAATAATCTTAAATTTACCAATGAGGATATCGAATATCTGCGCTCCCGCGGTATCTTCTGCGAAGAGTTTTTAAACTATTTGAAGGATTTTGAATTTGAGTGTGATGTATGGTCGATGCCGGAGGGTACGCCAATTTTTCCAAATGAACCTGTCGTGATTGTACGCGGGCCTGTTATTCAGGCTCAGCTGATTGAGACAATGACGCTTCTTACCATTAACCATCAGTCTTTGGTTGCCACTAAGGCAAACCGTATTGTACGTGCGGCGCAGGGCAGAGGCATTCTTGAGTTTGGTTCACGCCGTGCTCAAAGCTATGACGCCGCAATACTTGGTGCAAGAGCTGCCTACATTGGCGGTTGTACCGGTACCGCCTGTGTTATATCCGATTTTCTGTATGGTGTTCCTGCTATAGGTACTATGGCACACAGCTGGGTACAGATGTTTGATACTGAATACGAGGCGTTTAAAAAATATGCAGAGGTTTACCCGGATAACTGCACGGTACTGGTTGATACCTATAACGTGATTAAATCTGGTGTGCCAAACGCGATTAAGATGTTTAATGAAGTGCTGCTGCCGATGGGGTACCGTCCGAAAGGTATTCGTATCGACAGCGGAGATATCGCATATCTTTCTAAAAAAGCTCGTATTATGCTGGATGAGGCAGGATTTTCTGATGTCGGTATCTGTGCATCCAACTCACTGGATGAATATCTGATTCGTGATCTATTGATTCAGGGTGCCAAGGTAGATTCTTTTGGTGTAGGTGAAAATCTCATCACCTCCAAAAGCGACCCTGTATTCGGCGGGGTATATAAACTGGCAGCTATCCAAAAGGAGGACGGCAGTTACGACCCTAAGATTAAAATCAGCGAAACAATCGAAAAGATTACAAACCCTCATTTTAAAACCATCTATCGTTTTTATAATAAAACAAATGGGCAGGCAATTGCGGATTGTGTCACCTTATTTGATGAGATTATTGATGAAACCAAGCCTTACACAATTTTTGATCCGGTTGCTACATGGAAAAAGAAGACGCTTACCAACTATACAGTACGCAAGCTGTTAACCCCTATTTTTGAAAAAGGAAAGCTTGTGTACGATTGTCCCGAGTTGGAGGATATTCGCACTTATTGTGAGGGACAGGTTGCAATGCTATGGGATGAAGTAAAACGTTTCGAATTTCCACATAGGTATTATGTCGACCTTTCGGATAAACTATGGAAAATCAAAAATGAAATGTTGTCAAAGTATAACGTAGAATAATAATAAAAAATAAAAGCGTAGTCATATTGGCTTTCGCTTTTATTTTTTTGCGAATTTGCAACATTTTGCAAGATTTTACATACAACCCTGCAAAAACAATATGTGTACTGTGAAAGCACATGTGTATTTTGTGAGAGGATTATGGAGATGTGTTTGTTTTTGGCTCGAAAACACAGTCAATATAACAAATAAATTAAAAAAAGTTAAATATAAAACATTTAAATTGTATAATAAAAATATTGTTTCTTTTTTAGATTAGTCTTGTGAATAAATTCATATAATGCCTTAAATAAGGTATTATACATCAAATATGGAGTTTTATGATTTTGTTCTTGCATGTAATACTTTAACGTGATATACTGTTAACATTCTAAATACAAAGTATTTAGAAATTATTAAGAGTACATATTAAAATTATGCAATGGAGGGTTTTACATGAAAAAAACAATAGCAATACTGCTGTGCGCTGCCATGGTACTGTCTGTATTCGCAGGCTGTTCAAATAAGGCGCCAGGGAATGCGGCTTCCGGCGATACGATTAAAATTGGTGTATTCGAACCTCTCACGGGTGCGAATGCTGCCGGCGGTGAGCTTGAGGTAGAGGGTATGAAGCTTGCAAATGAGCTTTATCCCGAAGTGCTCGGCAAAAAAATTGAACTCGTCGTTGTTGATAACAAATCAGATAAGGCAGAGGCAACCACAGCTGTTGCCAGATTGATTGAAAAAGATAAAGTATCCGTAATCCTCGGCTCATGGGGTTCGGGTTTCTCCATTGCGGCGGGGGACCTTGTAAAATCAAATAAAGTTCCCGCTATCGGTGCCTCCTGTACCAACCCAATGGTTACACAGGGCAATGATTATTACTTCCGTGTTTGCTTCCTCGACCCGTTCCAGGGAACAGTTATGGCAAACTATGCTGCTAAGTCTTTAGGAGCTAAAAAAGCCGCTATCATCCAAGAGGTCTCTAACGACTATTCTGTGGGTCTGGCAAGCTTTTTCGTAGATGCGTTCAAGAAATTGACCGGCGACGAGAACTGCATTGTTGCAACTGCAAACTACAACACCGGTGACCAAGATTTTAACAGCCAGCTCACCACTGTACTTGCAGCAAACCCGGACGTTATCTTTGCTCCCGGTAACTTTACCGAGTCCGCTATGATCATTAAGCAGGCTCGCAAGCTTGGCAGCAATGTGCCAATTATAGGCGGCGACACATGGGAAACCAACGAGTTTATTGAGGTCGGTGGTGCGGATGTTGAAGGTACTGTTTTGTCTACTTTCTTTGATGACACCAACCCCATTACCGCTGAAGCAACTAAATTCCTGGAGGCTTACAAAGCAAAGAACCCTGATAAAAACGTTGCTGCCGTAACCGCTTTGGGCTATGATGCCTATCTGCTGGCTTACAAGGCAATTGAAGCTGCAGGCTCCGCTGACCCTGTTGCAATTAGAGATGCGATTGCTGCAATAAAAGATCTTGAAGGTGTTACCGGTATTATCAACCTCACCGCAGAGGGTGATGCAGATAAGGATACTGCAGTAATCAAGGTTGTTAAAGACGGAAAATTCGCCTTCCAAGAAAACATGAAGGTTGACAAATAATCCATCCCTAAGAAGCATTAAGAAACAAAAATTGACGAGTGCTTCCTTCGAAAGGGGGAAGCACTTGTTGCATGAGAGGTGTTCATCCTATGCTTGATTTCCCAACCTTTATGCAGCACCTTGCCAATGGTATTTCTGTAGGCAGCTTGTATGCGCTTATTGCAATTGGATATACCATGGTATACGGAATACTGCGTCTGATCAACTTTGCACATGGCGACATCTTTATGATGGCAGCCTACTTTACCTATTTTGGTATCGCAGTGTTCAGCATTCCATGGCCTGTTACGGCAGTGCTTGTGATTCTGCTCACTGCACTGCTTGGTGTAGGCATCGAAAAAGCTGCGTATACACCATTGCGTGACGCACCGAAAACCTCCATTCTTATTTCTGCAATCGGTGTATCGTATTTATTGGAGAACCTTGCTACATATCTGTTTTCCGGTAAGCCAAAAGCTTTTCCCGAAATCGGCAACTTTGCAGATACTACTATGATCGGCAGCGTTTCGATTCAATATGTATCTTTTATCATTCCGGTAGTGGTCATTTTGTTGGTGCTCGGGCTCTTGTTTATCATCAACAAGACAAAGCTTGGCATGGCGATGCGTGCTGTTTCAAAGGACTATGAAATTGCGCGTGTCATGGGTATCAAAATCGATCGAGTCATCTCTTATACCTTTGCAATCGGTTCGGCCCTTGCGGCTGTCGGCGCATTGCTGTGGGGTGTTAAATACCCGCAAATTCAGCCAATGATGGGCGTTATGCCGGGGCTTAAATGCTTTATTGCTGCGGTTATTGGCGGAATCGGCAATATCAAGGGTGCAATGCTCGGCGGTTTTGTGCTGGGCTTGGGTGAAATTTTGCTGATTGCTTTTTTACCTAGCCTTACCGGCTATCGTGATGCATTCGCGTTTATTTTCCTTATTATTATTCTGCTTGTTAAGCCCACTGGCTTGTTGGGCGAGAAAGTAACTGAAAAGGTGTGATGAATATGAACCAGAAGAAAAAGAGAAATATTGTTCTGACTGTCGTATTCTTCATAATCTTAATTGGTGCAACCTATTTTGCAAATGAGAATATTGACTCTTACCTGCGTAGAATCATCAGCCTGTGTGCAATTTACACCATCATGGGGCTTTCTATGAATCTGGTGAATGGCTTTACGGGTATGTTTTCACTGGGGCAGGCAGGCTTTATGGCAATCGGTGCATACACTGTGGCGATTTTTACAGTTCCCGTCGCACAGCGCGCAACAGTTTTTTACATTGAGCCAATGGCTCCGGCAATTGCAAATATCCATATGCCGCTTATTGTGGCTCTTGTTTTGGGCGGACTGCTCTCTGCAGTCGTTGCTTTCTTAATCGGTGCACCGGTGCTCCGCTTAAAGGGCGACTATCTTGCAATCGCAACCCTAGGTTTTTCTGAAATCATTCGCATCGTGTTCACCAATTTACAGTCGATTACCAACGGCTCTCTTGGAATTAAGGGGATACCTACCATCAAGAGCCTTTGGTGGACTGTCGGTACGGCTACTATTGTAGTAGTTCTGATGGCATTGCTTATTCACTCTTCTTACGGCCGTGCATTTAAAGCCATACGAGAGGACGAAATTGCGGCAGAGGCAATGGGAATTAACCTGTTCAAGCATAAGGTTATTTCTTTTATGCTCAGCGGCTTTTTTGCCGGAATCGGCGGCGGTTTATTTGCGGCTTTGCTCGGCACAGTAGATCCAAAACAGTTTATCTTTACACTTACTTACAATTTCTTGCTGATTATTGTTTTGGGCGGAATGGGCAGCATCTCAGGTACCGTTATCTCCGCATTTATCGTAACCGCTGGGCTTGAATGGCTGCGCTTCCTAGACGAGCCGCTCACCATTGGAAACGTAGAGATACCTATCTTCCGTCCGGGGCTTCGCATGGTCGTATTTTCCATCCTGCTGATGTTGGTGGTTCTGTTCTACCGCAAGGGTCTTATGGGCACAACAGAATTGACATGGGATCGTATCATCGGCTGGGGCTCTAAAGCAAAGTCGGCATTTTCGGGCAAAAAGGCCGCAAGAGGGGGTGCCGCAAAATGAATAGAAATATTTTAAGAACTGAAAACATTACGATGCAATTTGGCGGTGTCACTGCAGTTAATAACCTTTCCATTGAAGTAAACGAAGGGGAGATAGTGGCACTGATTGGTCCGAACGGTGCCGGAAAAACAACGGCATTTAACGTTATTACCGGTGTATATGCACCTACTTCGGGTGTAGTCTTCTTTGAAAATCACCCGATTTATAAAAAATCACCCGACAAAATTACTAAGCTGGGCATAGCCAGAACCTTTCAGAACATTCGTCTGTTTAAAAATCTTACCGTATTCGAAAATGTACTCATTGCAAGGCATTGCCGCTCCAAAGCAAACGTGGTAAGTGCAATGTTCCGCGCAAACTATAAAGAAGAAAAGGCCATGCAGCAATCTGCAATGCATCTTCTGGAGATTTTAGGGCTGACTGATGTCAAGGATGAAATTGCCAGCAGCTTGCCTTACGGGCAGCAGCGTCACCTTGAAATCGCCCGTGCTCTTGCGACAGAACCAAAGCTGCTGCTGCTCGACGAGCCTGCGGCCGGAATGAATCCGCAGGAAACCGACGAGCTGACCGAGTTCATCCGGGATATAAAGGACAAATTCGGGCTCACTGTGTTTATGATTGAGCATCATATGGATCTCGTAATGGAGATATCAGATCGAATCTATGTGTTGGATTTCGGCGAAATGATAGCACGCGGCACACCGGAGCAAATCCAGAATAATCAGCGTGTTATCGACGCGTATTTGGGGGTGCAGGAGAATGCTTAAACTTAGTGATCTGCACGTATCTTATGGTGGTATCGAAGCGGTCAAAGGTATTAGCTTTGAGGTACCCGAAAATAATATCGTTACGCTGATTGGGGCAAACGGTGCGGGCAAAAGTACAATTCTGCGCAGTATTGTTGGTTTGGTAAAGCCTAAATCCGGTACGGTTTCTTTTCAAAATGAGGATATAACCGGAAAATCCTCTGATGAGATTGTTGCAAAGGGGATTACGTTGGTACCCGAGGGAAGGCGTGTATTCCCCAACCTTTCGGTGCTAGAGAACCTTAAAATCGGCGCATATATGCGAAAAGATGATTTAACCTCCGATCTTAACTGGATTTATGAGCTTTTTCCCCGCTTAAAAGAACGCTCATGGCAGATGGCAGGCACGCTTTCCGGCGGAGAACAGCAAATGCTTGCGGTTGGGCGTGCATTGATGTCCAAGCCAAAACTTATTATGATGGATGAGCCATCTCTTGGCTTGGCTCCTCTCGTAGTTCAAGGTATTTTTGATATTATTAAAGAAATAAACAAACAGGGTGTTACCATCTTATTGATTGAGCAGAATGCCAACCTAGCGCTAAAGGCAGCAAACTACGGCTATGTGCTCGAAACCGGCCGCATCAGTATGTCCGGAACCGGTGCAGAATTGCTTGCGAATGAGGATGTTAAGGCGGCATATTTAGGAAAATCCAAGAAAAAAGAGAAACATTTGTAATGAAAAAAAGGCCGGAGGATAATTCTTCCAGCCCTTTTTTCATGATAAGGAAATTGTTAACAATTTGTATTTGGAAATTTACAGGAAATGGTGTATAATGTTAAAGGCATTGGCACTTATCGGTGCTTATTTATAGTGCGCAAAAGTTTTAAAATTGACAAAACCATGCAGTATTTTAAGCAGTATTGCGCACTATGTATGTACAAACTAAAGATCATTCCGACATCGGTTCGATCATCAGGAGGCAACAAAACGTGAGAATGCAACAACAGCAGCCATCAGAATCAGACGGCAGAAAGATGTCAAGGCATCGCCCACGAAGAAGGAAAAAGAGTTTCGGTCAGCGCTTTGTCGAGAGTTACATACCCAACAAGCGCGACACCAAGCGCGAGCTTATCCGCAAAATTGTTTTAATTGTTGCGGTCATCGTGCTTATCAGTTCCGTTGTGTATATTGCCAGCTATTATGGCGAATCGGGTAACAACAAAGAACTAAACGCCAGCCTACAAAGCGTATGGGAGATGGGGCTTGATGAGAATTATGAGGTAAACAGTAATTACCCCAAAGGGTTCCTTAAAAAGTTTGCCCCTCTCTATGAACAAAACAAGGACATTCGTGGCTGGATTAAGATTGACGGTACTCAATTAAATTATCCTGTGATGCAAACCGAAAACAACAAAGATTATGACCGTACCGACTTTGAAAAGAAGAGCAATCAGCACGGTGTGCCGTTTGCAGATTACCGTGTAGATCTGAAAAAGCCCAGCACCAATACTATTATCTATGGACATAATATGACGGATGGGCAGATGTTCGGTGAACTGCTCAACTACAAATCTCTCAGCTACTACAAAGAGCATCCGGTTATCAACTTTGATAGCGTATATGCCGAGGGACAGTATAAAATTGCGGCGGTAATTGTCTGTAAAGCAGACGATCCCGATTTTCTCTACCATAATTTTATCAACGCAGAAAAAAATGCCGCTAAATTAACAATGGAGCAGTTTATTTCAAAGATAAGGGAACGCTCGCTCATTAACACAACGGTTGACATTAAACCGAGCGATAAGCTGATTACTTTGTCAACCTGCGATTATTCCTTTAAAGACCCTGTTACGAACAAGCGGATTGCGCGCTTTGTTGTTGTTGGCCGTAAGGTTCGCGAGGGTGAAGATTCCACTGTGGATGTTGCCAACGCCAAGCTGAACCCCAAACCTGTTATGCCAAAAGAGTGGGCTCAATTTATTGAGAAACAACGGGCTGAGGAGCTAAAAGCTCATCAGGAGGCAGAGGCCAATAAGCAGTACGGTCCCATCCGTGAGGAAGCTAAAAAATGGTTTACTGCAAGCGAACTTGAAAAAATTAAAGATGAAGACCTTGAGGTTGAGTTGGCACGCCGCAAGGAGACGATGTCCCAATATCTTGATGCAAATGAACTTGCAAACCTCTCGGCGGACGAAAAGGTTGCTCTGTTGAAAGAGCGCCAAAATGGAGCCGATTTGGTTGAAGCAGCACGTGAGGCAATTCTTGATAACCCTGACCTTGCTTGGATGACCAATGATGAAGTAAATGCATTTGCAAAAGAGCTCGCTAAGGCCAGCAAAAGCAAATGGCAATCTATGATGAACCAAAGGGCGGCTTCAGGCGATGCAAGCATTGAGCTTGATATTACCTCTTTCAAAATCATGAAAGGTGAAACACGCACACTGGTTGCCTATACAAATGGCGGCAGTGGGGATGTGAAATGGTCAAGTGATAAACCTACAATTGCTGACGTTAAAAGCGACGGAACTGTTGTAGCACGAAAGAAAGGTATCGCTACGATTACGGCAACCTACAGCGGCAGAGCCGCTACCTGTAAAGTTGAGGTTACCAACGAAGAGGTTATTGAAACAACCATCACGTTGCCTTCTACTGCTGAGGTTCAAAAGGGTGGTAATTTAATGCTGACGGCGGTCGTTACCCCCGAAGATGTTGCAGCTAAGGGCGTTACCTGGAAGATTACCGGAGGAACAAAAGATGCTGTAACGATTTCTCCGGACGGTTCCGATTGCTTCGTAACCGGTGTGACCGAAGGCAAAACCACCGAAATCACAGTCACCACCAAGGATGGAAGTAAATCGGCTGTCTGCAAGGTTACGGTTAAAGCTGCGACAGAGGTTGCTTCAATCACACTAAACAGCACCTCTCATACTATGAAAATAGGTGAAACCTTTGCATTAAATGCTACGATAGCGCCGGCAGGTACCGAAGTGAAATGGAGTATCTCCGGCGATGCGGCAAGCATTGCGGCAAACGGAACAGATTGCATTGTAACCGCAGTTAAGAAAGGCCAAGTAACGGTAGTTGCTACACATGGAAAAGATCCTAGCAAAACTGCAAAATGCACCATTGAAATTACAGAGGCTGCGCCACCGGAGGAGGTTGTAACAATTACTCCCTCTGAGGTTACTTTAGAGGTTGGCAAAGCTTCCGTTCTACACCTTTCCAGTGAAAACATAAAAGCGAAATCATGGAAGAGCGATAATGCTGCAGTATCCATCAGCGGCAGTGACGAGATCAGCTGTACTATTTCTGCCGATTCAGCGGGCAAGGCGACTATAACTGTAACGCTTGCCAACGGCAAAACCGCTACTTGCAGGGTAACGGTAAAAGAGGCTGCACCTTCAGGTGGTAACAGCGAGCCGCCGAGTAGCGCCAGCGAGCCCGCTGACGCTAACAAACCAAACAGCTCTGGCCCAGGTACTGCACCTGTGGCTTAACTAAAAGGTTTATTAGTAGTGGCATGCACACAAACGCAAAATAGTAAAAAACCTCAAGGTCAATGACCTTGAGGTTTTTTTACTCAGTGTGTACTATTTATACCAATAGCATTCTGTCGTTATCTAGTTTCTTGCCGCTCTTTTGAGAAAACATTTGAACCAGCTTGTCGACTGTTATATGATCGCGTTCTTCGCCTTTAATATCCAAGATAATCTGGCCGTCATCCATCATAATCGTACGGTTACCAAGCTCCAAAGCAGACTGAATGTTGTGTGTAATCATCATAGTTGTGATGTTATCTTTCGCTACAATCTGCCTTGTCATATCCAAAACTTTATCTGCCGTGGCGGGGTCGAGCGCTGCAGTATGCTCATCCAGCAGCAGCAGCTTTGGCGTTACAATCGTCGCCATCAGCAGGGTAACAGCTTGCCGCTGGCCACCCGAAAGCAGCCCCATCTTAGTTTTTAGGCGATCCTCCAAGCCTAAGCCCAGCTCGGATAAGCGCTCTTTGAAAAAGCTGATATCACTTTTTTTCACACCAATACCAAATCCGCGGCGGGTTCCTCTTTGGTAACACAATGCCAGATTTTCCTCAATGGTCATAGATGGTGCCGTACTGCGCATTGGGTCTTGAAACAACCTGCCAATATACTTGGCCCGCTTGTATTCGGGCATAAAGGTTAGGTTGATCTCATCCAGTTCAATCTTACCGGCGTCGCATAGAAAAGTGCCTGCGATAGAATTAAACAGAGTGGATTTTCCTGCACCGTTTCCACCTATGATTGTAACAAAATCACCTTTTTCTAACTTGAGGTTAATCTTGGTCAGCGCTTTCTTTTCGTTTAGGGTACCAATATTAAAGGTCTTGGTGATATTATTTAACTGCAGCATCCCGTTCACCAGCCTTTCTCATTTTGCTAAGTACCACTTTATTTTTTACAACAGGGAAGGAGAGAGCTAATGCAACAATTACAGAAGAAATCAGTTTGAGGTCAGATTGTGAGATATTGGCGCGCAGTACCATTGCAATGATAATACGGTAAACAATCGAGCCAAGCGTTACAGCAACAACATGCTGAAGCAATGTTCTGCTACCGAATAGAACCTCGCCGATAATTAATGACGCCATTGCAATAACTACCATGCCAATACCCATGTTGATATCGGAAAACTGCTGATATTGTGCGATTAATGCACCGGCGAAACCAACGATTGCATTGCCAATTGCAAGACCAACCGCTTTGGTAAAGTCAGCATTGATGGATGAGGAACGCACCATGTCCTCGTTGTCACCTGTCGCACGGATGCTCATGCCGAGCTGTGTTTTAAAGAAAAGAACAAGCAGCGAAATTAAAATGACCATAAGCAGCAGTGGTAAAACAAGCTTTGCAAGTTGGTCACCTACCAGTTTTTTCATTGGCTCAAACACAGTAGGTATATTGAGCAGCGAAACATTTCCACGCTTTTGCATAATACGCAGGTTTACCGAGTATAGGGCTGTCATTGTCAAAATACCCGATAAAATGGGCTGTATCTTCATTTTTGTCTGCAGAAACGCGGTAACCAATCCGGCCAAAGCGCCTGCAGCAATCCCAATTAGCAAACCAAGAAAAGGGTACCCCGCTAATGTAAGTACTGCTGAACATGAAGCACCCAGTGTAAAGCTGCCATCCACCGTTAAATCGGGAACATTTAAAATGCGAAACGATACAAAAATACCCAATGCCATAAATGCGTAGATCAATCCCAGTTCTACCGAACCTTGCAAAGCCATAAAAGTCATTGCGTAAACCTCCTAAAGTATAGTCGCCTTATTTTGCGGTGCTTGTTTTTACAATTTGTGCAGTGGCTTTTATATCTTCAGGGATGGTGATGCCCAATTCCGCGGCGGTGTCTTCATTGATAATCGTACCAAAATTATTGAGAGTTTCAACGGGGATTTCAGAAATTGGGGTACCGCTGAGGATTTTATCTGCCATTGCTGCAGTTTGCTTGCCTAAATTGGTATATTCAATGCCAACGGTTGCAAACCCGCCGTCCATTACCATGGAATCAGCGCCAACATAAACAGGCATTTTTGCCTGAAGCGCAACATCGGCCAAAACCGGCATTGCAGAGGCAACAACGTTATCAATAGTGGTGTAGAATGCGTCACACTGCCCAACAAGGCTTTGTGCCGCCTGCTGCAGCTCAGAAGTATTGGTAATGGATGCTTCGGTGTATGCAATACCGTTTTCGTCACAGTACTTTTTCGCTTCGTTGATCACTGAAATTGCGCTAACTTCGCTGGTGCAATATAAGAAGCCGTATTTTTTTACATTTGGTGTCAGCTTTTTGGAAAGCTCAAAAATTTGATCAACAGGGATAGCATCGGAGGTGCCGGTTGCGTTGCCGTTTGGTTTACTCAGGTCGGTCATCAAGTTTGCCGCCAAAGGGTCGGTCACTGCAGAAAACAGCACCGGAATATCTTTGGTTGCGGCCGCAGCAGACTGTGCGGAAGGGGTGGCGATTGCAACAATTAAATCTGATTTATCGGTAACAAACTTTTGTGTAATAGAGTTGAGTGTGGATTGGTCTCCCTGTGCATTTTGGTAATCGATCTCCACTTTGTCTTCACCATAGCCAAGTGCTTTAAGTTCTTCTAAAAATGACTCACGAATGGTGTTTAGCGAAGGGTGCTCTACAATTTGTACTATACCAATTTTAAGTTTTTTGCCTGCCTCAATAGGTGCGCTGCCGGTGTTTGCCTCGGGCGAAATGCTGGTTGATGGTGCCGCGCCGCAGCCCGAAAACACCATGGATGCCATTATAACTGCCAAAATAACCGATAATACCTTTTTCATAACAAATTTCTCCTTCAAAATATTGATTTTGTTGGTTTGTTTAAAAGGTTAGGTGAAAGAGTAGATATGTGTTTTTTGCGCCGGCTGCAAAAAAACAACAAAAAGCACCTGTCCTCTTACAAGGACAGGTGCAAACCTGCGGTACCACCTTGATTGATACATTACTATGTATCCACCTTTTACGGAATGCCAACACATTCCTCACTCTGTAACGTAAGCTTGACGTCGTAAAATACTAAGCAATCGCTTTTCATTACGCCCTCAGTGGTCCATTTGTCCAATCCGCTTTCTATCGGGCTTTCAGCTGCCCCGACTCTCTGTAAGTGCGCCTTTGGTTTTATCTCCACCTCATCGGTTTAATTTATTAAAGCACATCTTTTAAACTTTGTCAACCACTTTTTTACAACTCATGGTAGTTGCCTAAAAACTCAAAATATTCGCATTGCTGTTCTAAGCGCGTTAACAACTTTATAATTTGCTCGTTTGCCAGATTTCCGCTGAAATCAAAGTAGAATAAAAACTCAAAATCGGTATCCGGCAGGGGGCGCGACTCTAGTTTTGTGAGATTCAGCTCCAGCATTGAAAACTGCGTGATCAGCTTATAAAGCGAACCTGCCTCATGCGGTAAAGTCAGTGCAATACTCATTTTATCCGCATCGTCAGTTAGAATCATATCGTTGCTGATTGCGATAAAACGTGTATAGTTACGTTCTGCACTCTTGATTTCATCCAAAACCACATCCAGATGATAGATAGCAGCACATTCTCGCGATGCAATTGCCGCCACACCGCGGTCACCGCATTCTGACACAAAGCGGGCGGCGGCGGCTGTGTTAGAGTACAAATGTACCCGAATGTTTGGATGTGCCTGCAAAAAGTTCTCGCATTGGCTGATTGCCTGCTCATGCGAATAAATATCCGTGATTTCATCCAGCGATACGCCGCGCTTTGCAAGCAAGCAATGTGATACCTCCAGCTTTAGCCCACGAACAATGTGAAAGCGGTACTGCTTCATTAGATCGTATACATTATTTACCGAGCCAGCGGTGGAGTTCTCAATGGGCAGTATGCCAATTTCACATTCACCATTTTTTACGCAGCGGAAGATGTCGGCGAAGTTTTGGTGAAAATGCAGCTTTCCTTCTGAAAACATTTTTCGTGCGGCAATGCTCGAATAGGCACCGTCTACCCCTTGGCAGGCAATTACCGGGGTTTTGGGCAGCTCTTTATTTACCTGCAACGCATGACTGATTTTTTCGCTGAGGGGTGAAGTACCCGTAAGTTGATTGTTTTGCTGAGCTTTACTCAAATCCATGATTGTAGTAAAGAGGAAGCGCGTGCTGTCTGCAAGTTCAGCTCCGGCAAGAGCAGCCACACGGTCGAGCACCTGCTTTTCACGCCCGGTATGGAGCACCGAAAGATTATTCTGCCTTTTATACTCGGCTACACCATGCACTATATTCATTCGCGCTTTGAAAAGTGACACGATTTGTTCATCAATTTCATCAATTTTCAAGCGCATTTCCTGTAAATCCATTGGAATCCCTCCGGTTTATCTGTAAAGTAAAATAACGTTACACCAATAGCGAAAGCAATGCAAATGCGGCTGCGGCCTCAACGCATGGCACCGCACGCGGTACTACGCAGGGGTCGTGCCGCCCTTTCACAACAAGCTCACATTCTTCTTTCGTAACAAAGTTTACCGTTCTTTGTGTTCGAGAAATAGAAGGGGTAGGTTTAAAAGCAACACGCATTGTAATTGGCATTCCCGAGGAAATACCGCCCAAAATGCCGCCGTGGTTGTTTGTCTCGGTACAAATTTCACCATCTCTGATACAGTAGTAGTCGTTGTTCTCCGCACCGGTCATCCGCGTGGCATCAAAGCCGGCACCAAATTCTACACCTTTTACTGCGGGAATACCAAATAGAATTGAGCTGAGTATATTTTCGATACCATCGAACATCGGTGAACCAACACCGGCAGGGAAGCCAACCGCGCAGCATTCTACTACACCGCCAAGTGAATTCAGATGCTTCGCTGCCATCTCAATCTGTTGGATCATCATTTCACCCGACTGGTCATCGATGACGGGAAATTCCTTCCCCTGAATCTTCAGCAGTTCTTGCGCTGTAACCGTTGCTGCATCAAAAGCCCGATCCTTCACGTTCTGCACCGACAAAATGTGTGCACCCACCTCAATGCCACGGTGCCGCAGCAATTGTTTTGCAATGCCACCCGCAATTACAAGCGGCGCAGTAAGCCTGCCTGAAAAATGCCCGCTGCCGCGCACATCGTTAGCACCGCTGTAGCGTAGAAACGCCGTGTAATCAGCATGCCCGGGACGTGCCGTTGTTTTGAGGTTGTCGTAATCCTGCGAGTGGGTGTCGCTGTTTTGAATTACGGCGCAAAGGGGGGCACCGGTCGTTTTTCCGTTCAGCATGCCCGAAAGAATTTGCGGGATGTCGGCTTCTTTCCGTTTGGTGGAGGTTGAGGATTTACCCGGTGCACGGCGCGCGCAAAATGCTTTCAGCTCTTCCATATCAATGGGCTCGCCCGCTGATAGACCATCAATCACAACACCGATCGCCGCCCCATGGGATTCCCCAAAAATGCTCAGTTTTAAATTATTTCTACCCCATACGGACATCGGCACAGCCTCCCAAACGATTGTAATCTTCAAAAAATTGAGGGTAAGACTTATTTACAGCTTCAGCGCCATCAATCAGTACTTCTCCGTCACAAAACAGAGCTGCTACTGCCATGCTCATGGCAATGCGATGGTCGTTGTAGGCAGATACCACGCCGCCGTGCAAGCGCTTTCCGCCGTTTACGGTAATGCTGTCATCATCACAGCAAATATCTGCGCCTAAAGCTTGTAAATTCTGCGTCATTGCGGTAAGGCGGTCGCTCTCTTTTATTTTGAGACGGTGGGCATGATAGATATGTGTTCTCCCTTGGGCAAAAGTGCCAATCACTGCCAAAATCGGCACCAAATCAGGAATCTGTGCCGCGTCAATCTCAATACCATGCAATGTACTACGTGCAATTCGAATCGAATCATCTGCCATATGTGTTACATTTCCGCCAAACTGAGCAATTAACTTTATAATTTCACGGTCACCCTGCTTGGAATTTTTGCACAACCCGTTTAAAACAACACCCTGTTCGCTCAATAACCCGGCTGCCGCAAAAAATGCCGCGTTGGAGTAATCGCCCTCAACCTTATAGCTGCAGGGGATATAGCTTTGGTTTCCCTTAACTCGGTAGCCTAATTCTGTTTCAGCTATCTCAATGCCAAAGCAAGCCAACGTTGCAATTGTCATATCTACATAGGGCTTCGATTCCAGGGGAGAAGTTAATATTAGTTCGCTGTCCCCCTGCAGCAGTGGGAGGGCAAACAGTAGCCCTGTTAAAAACTGCGAGCTGATATTTCCGGCAAGCTCAAATCTGCCGGGCTTAAGCTTTCCGGTAATTTTGAGCGGCAGCTCGTCAGATTCCAACTTGTCAAGTACAACTCCTTTACAGGATAACTGTTCATGGTATAGGCTGAGCGGACGCTGCGGAAGTTTGCCTGCGCCGGTAAAAATAGCCTCAATGCCGTAGGCGGCGACAATTGGAATCAAAAAACGTAGTGTAGAACCCGATTCATTGCAGAATATGCGAATATGATCCATCGGCTTATCCAAAATTCCAGATACAACGGCATTTTCCTCTTGTAACTGTATATCGGCATCCAGCGCCCTCAGTGCAGAAATTGTCGCCCTGATGTCCTCCGACGGTGCAAGCGGTGAGACAAAACTAAATCCATTTGCAAGCGCGGCGCAAATCAATGCACGATGAGAATCACTCTTAGAAGGAGGGGCGAAATAATCCCCACTCAGTATAGATGATTTTACTGTTGCTATCATTTGCATCCCTCACAAATAAAATTTCTAAAATCGTCAATCTGCATTTTGCAAATATGCGCATCACCGATTTGGTTTAGCAAAATAACATTGATATGCATATTATCACGTTTTTTATCGTTCAAGCAGATTTCAACCAGTTGGTTTAGGTCAAAGTCCACCGTGGTTGGCAGTCCAAATCGGTTACAGGCCCGCTCAAGGGCTTCGGTTGCTCCCACAGGTGTAATCCCTGCTTTTGTGGAGGCCTTTGTAATCATCACCATGCCCACGGCCACCGCCTTGCCGTGCGGTATGCTGTAATTGCTGTGGTTTTCAATTGCGTGTGCCAGCGTATGGCCAAAATTTAGCAACATGCGCTCTCCGGTATCGAATTCATCCATTTGTACAATATCGCGTTTGATGCAGATACAGCGGTGGATGATTTCTTCAAGATGTTCTGCATAGTCGGAAGATGCAATCATCTCGAACAGCTCTTTGTCACGAATTGCACCGTATTTGATTACCTCGGCGGCGCCGTCAGCGAAAATATCGCTGCCCAGGGTTGATAACAAAGAAATGTCACACAATACAAGGCTGGGCTGCCAAAAGGTACCGACAAGGTTCTTGCCGCTGCTTAAATCTACCGCGGTTTTTCCGCCTACAGAAGAATCTACCTGTGCCAGCAGCGTTGTGGGAATTTGCACATAACGAAGCCCGCGTAAAAAAGTAGATGCCGCAAATCCAGTTACGTCGCCTACAACCCCGCCGCCCAATGCAATTACAAGGTCGCTGCGGGTAATGTTATGCTTTGCCAAAAAGTCATAGATTTTTCCGGCAGTTTCTAATGTTTTTGAATGCTCCCCATTTTCAAAGACATACGAGCAAATAGAATCAAATCCGTTTTTTCGCAGAGAGTTTTCCAGACGCTGTAAGTAGAGCTCCGCAACAATATCGTCTGTTACAATCGCAATACGCGGCGACGAGGTGAGCCCGCGAATATGCTCACCGGCATGGTCCAAAAGGTCATCACCAATTAAAATAGTATAACTTTCTTTTAGCTGTACTTTTACTTGATTCATCGTTATCACCTGTCTTTTATACTTAAGCTTTCCTTAATTATTCTGCCCTTCTTAAGCAGAGAACGAAGTTTGTCGGCATCCGACTGCCGCAGTGCCTCTTTTATCTCACACAAATTTTCTGTCATTGTGGTAATCTCAGCAATAAGATTTTCACGGTTATCTAAAAACAGCTCTGTCCACATTTGTTCATTAAGCTTTGCCACACGCGACATATCCTCGAAGCTGCCGCCCGTAAACCCAAGCTGATATTGACAGTTGGGGCTTTTTACATACGAGCTTGCAATGACATGAGGGAGCTGTGAGGTATATGCAATCATTTTATCATGGAACTCGGGGGTTGTGTCAATTACCCGCTCAAAACCAAGTGAAAGAACAAATTGCGACACTGTATTTAGAACAGCTTTATCCGTATCAGAAAACGGGGTAAGAATCATGCTTGCATTGCGGAACAGGTCCTTATCTGAAACTGCAAAGCCGCTAAATTCACGCCCGGCCATAGGGTGCCCGCCGATAAAGGTGAGTTCATGCCCTGCAATAACCTCGCGAATGCCGCGGCAAACCACACTTTTTACTCCGCATACATCCAGAATCACACAGCCGGGTCGAAAATCATCGAGATGTTCTTTTACGTAAGACACTGTGGCGGCAGGGTAAAGGGCAGAAATCACAAGATCACACCCTGCGAGGCTTTGCTTCGTAAGCTTTGCATCAATGGCACCATATTCTGTTGCAGAATATACCACAGCTTCATCAATATCGTAACCAAAAACGTCGTAGTCTGTGTATGCCTTAATGGCTTTGCACAGCGATCCTCCGATCAGCCCTAAACCAACCACTCCAATGTTCTTCATCATCATACCCCTTAAATATAACTGAATTATGTTCTCGATTGAAACCCTCTCAGAATGTCTTACCTTCAAATTCTACCATTCTCTTTATCGACATCATAACGTGATCGAACTGAGCGGGGGTCAGCGACTGTGCACCGTCAGATAACGCATGCTTGGGGTCGTTGTGCACTTCAATAATTAGACCATCTGCACCGGCAGCAATGGCTGCTTTTGAAAGCGGCTCCACCAAGCTGGTGATACCTGCTGCATGACTTGGGTCTACTACAACAGGCAAATGAGAGAGCTCTTTGAGCAAGGGAATAGCCGAGATATCAAGAGTGTTGCGGGTGGCGGTTTCAAAGGTTCGAATGCCGCGCTCACAGAGGATGATATTTTCGTTGCCGCCTGCCATAATGTATTCCGCACTCATCAGAAATTCTTCAATGGTGTTGGCAAGGCCTCGCTTTAACAAAATTGGCTTGTTGAGGGTGCCAAGCGCTTTAAGCAGCTCGAAGTTTTGCATGTTGCGTGCACCCACCTGAATAATGTCAACATCCTTGAATAATTCGATGTGAGCAGCGCTCATAATCTCGGTTACAATCGGCATACCGGTTTCTTTTTTTGCATCCAGCAAAAACTCAATACCCTCTGCACGCAAGCCCTGAAACGCGTAAGGGGAGGTTCTGGGTTTGAATGCGCCGCCGCGAAGCAGCCCTGCGCCCGACGCCTGCACATCACTTGCAACACTTTTGATTTGATCCCTAGTCTCTACCGAGCAAGGCCCTGCAATCACCTGAAAATTGCCACCGCCAATTTTTCTTCCGCATACCTCAACAACGGTGTCGTTAGGATGAAACTTGCGGTTTGCAGCCTTAAACGGCTCGGAAATACGTCTGACATTTGCAACGATATCATTCGCTTTAATCACATCTTCATCCATAACCGAGGTATCTCCGATGAGACCGAGAATGGTAGTGCTTTCGCCCTCTACAATATGCACGTCTACGCCCTGCGATTTAATCCACTGTATTAAACTAAGAATATCTTCTTTTTTTGCTTTTTGCTTTAAAATTACTACCATGACAAAACAACCCTTTCAAATCATATTTCAAGTGTAGCCTTTTGCTAAAAGCGGGGGAAGTCTGCAGTAAATCCCCCGCAGCGTACAAAAAAGTCGGTACCTTTGTCACCAAAAGTACCGACTTATCAGTCGCAAGTATTCACAATTCTACGGAAAGAATCATTCAACTCATTTTTGGCAACGCATTTTTTGAACAGCAAAAGTAACCTGCGCTAAAGTAAAAGCCCAGGCTAATAAAGTAAAAGTATTTATTTACATTGTTCAAAATGTTCGCCATGGTGAATGTTTCTCCTTTCCTTCAAAGTACTTGTTTCAATCATAAACCCAGAAAATTCATTTGTCAACATCTTTTTACGAATTAAATCGCTAAACTAAGTCATATCCTATCTAAATAAGCAAAAATAATGCAAATTTTTATCCCTAATCGGTGAAAACAGGGTGGAAACAGTTGCTCAATTATCTACCCTATGTTAAAATGATATCTGTAAAAATATGCAACTTTAGGAGATTACTCAATGATTTTGTCCGCCAATGGAATCAGCAAAAGCTATGGTTCCAACCTTGTTTTAAAAGAAACCGACCTTAAAATAGAAGATAATGACCGTATCGGCTTGGTAGGCGTAAACGGAGCGGGAAAATCAACCCTGCTGAACTTACTGACACAACGTGAACTGCCCGATACCGGTGATGTATTTATCTCCAATGCTGCCACGATTGGTTTTTTGCGCCAGAACAGCGGCCTCAATACTGCAAACACCATTTGGGCTGAGATGCAGTCGGTGTTTGCACCGCTGCTCGCAGTACAGGATGAATTGCGTTATCTGGAAAAACAGCTTGCAAAGACCGAGGCTGCCACCGCAGAATTTGACGCACTCACCAAGCAGTATGCTACCCAATCGGAGTGGTTCGAAAAACAGGATGGATACCTGATTGATGTTAAAATCAAGACGATTTTAAATGGTATGGGCTTTGCCGATAAACCCTACGAAACCATGATTAATACGCTCTCGGGCGGTGAAAAAACGCGCCTTGCCATGGCGAAGCTGCTGCTCGAAGCGCCGCAGCTTTTAATACTGGACGAGCCGACAAACCACCTCGATTTTAGAACACTGATGTGGTTGGAAGAATACCTTGGCAGCTACAAAGGTGCTCTGCTTGTTGTTTCGCATGACCGTTATTTTTTGGATAAGCTGATTACTACAGTGTGGGAGGTTGAACGTCATCAGCTTTCGCGCTATAAAGGCAATTATACAAAATATGTTTCGCTTAAAGCCGAGGCACGTGTGCGGCAGCAAAAAGAATATGAGATTCAGCAACAGCAGATTGCCTCAATGAAGGATTATGTTGCGCGAAACATTGCAAGGGCATCCACCTCAAAAAGTGCGAAAAGCCGTATTGCTGCCCTAGAGAGAATGGATGTGGTAGACCGCCCCGGTGGTGACTTAAAGGCGGCTCACCTCTCGTTCGAATACGACCGTGAGCCGGTAAAAGATGTGTTGGATGTGACAGGGCTTTCGCTTGAGGTAGGCGAAGGCAGTACACGCAAAACATTGTGTAAAGGAATAGACCTTCACATATTTCGCGGTGAAAAAATTGCACTTATCGGCGCGAATGGTATTGGCAAATCTACCTTTTTAAAGGTAATTCAAGATCTCATTCCTTATCATACAGGTTATGTGGAGTGGGGTAAAAATGTCACCGTCGGTTATTACGAACAAGAAAATAAAAGCCTCCACGCCGAAAAGACTGTGCTTGATGAGCTTTGGGACCGATACCCCCGTATGCCGGAGCATAGCGTACGCAGTGCGCTGGGCTCTGTGCTGATTACCGGTGAAGAGGTTTATAAGCAGGTTTCGGTATTAAGCGGCGGTGAACGGGCGAAGCTAAGTTTTGCAATCCTAATGCAAGGGCGTGCCAATACACTAATTCTTGATGAGCCCACCAACCACCTCGATCTGGTTTCGAAGGAGATTTTGGAGCAGGCACTGATGGAATTCTCCGGTACTTTGATTATGGTGTCGCATGATCGTTATATGCTCAACAAAATTCCCGACAAAATTGTCGAATTTACGGGAGATTCCATTAAAGCCTACATTGGTAAATTTGACGATTACCTCACGCAGACCGACCGCGAAAAGCAACAGGCAGCTGCAGATGTTGCGATACCTCAGGCCAAACCGTCCGCAGGCGGTTACCGCAGCAGGGAACAAAAAAATCTCGAAAATCAGCGCAGGCAGCGTGCGAGGGAACTCGAAGTTTTAATTGGCGAAGCGGAAGAATATATCAAGGTACTGGAGCAAGAGATTTCTACCGAAGAGGTATTCAGCGATTATCAGCTGATGACCGAAAAATGCTCTGAGCTGGAATTAAAAAAAGAACAGCTCGCCGAGCTTTCAGACGAGTGGCTGGAATTAATAGAATAGAACTGGTATTCTATCTTAATTTGTTTTATAATAAATCAATAGTATTTCGGAGGTGAAGCAGTGAAGTTTGAATGGAACAAGAAATATACCACCGTCGCCATCTATTCTTTTTTAGTAATTGTAGCAAGCATTCTATTTTTTACCATCCTTCAAAATTTTAGCGGATTCAGTAATTATGCTTCAAAAATTCTTACATTGCTGACACCGTTTATTTACGGGTTTGTCATTGCGTATATTTTAAACCCTATCCTGCGTATGTTTGATAGAAAACTGTTACCATGGATGACCAAAGATCGAATTAAGCCAAAGCATCGGCGAATGCTGTCAATTCTGCTCACATATGTCGTTGCAATTCTTTTTTTAATCGTATTTTTTTCCTTCGTTATTCCCGAGATTGTAACCAGCCTTACCGGCATCGTGACAAAATTTCCGGATTATTTAAAAACAGCAGAACAGTGGATTGCCGAAATATTTACAGCGGTTGAGGCATGGGGTATTAACGATATCAACATTCAAAAGATTTTGCAAACGGTGTTGCTAAGCTTTGATGAGTGGTTGGAAAAAGGCTACCAAATCATTAAAGAGTCTTTACCCATGCTGCTTAACACTACAAAGCAGCTTGCAGATGGCATTATGAATATCATTCTCGGCATCATTATTTCCGTCTACCTGCTTATGAGTAAAGAAAAGTTTTTTGCCCAGTTCAAAAAGGCTCTTTACGCGTTACTGCCTGCAAAGTCGGTAGAGCGTTCGGTTTATATTGCACACAAGAGCCACGTAACGTTTAGTGGCTTTATCAATGGTAAGCTGCTCGATTCATTGATCATCGGCATTCTTTGTTTTATTGGAATGACACTGCTGAAAATGCCAAACGTTATGCTGATTAGTGTGATTGTAGGCGTTACGAATGTCATCCCGTATTTTGGTCCTTTTATTGGCGCCATTCCGGGTGCATTGATTATTCTGCTAACAGACCCCGCTAAAACAATATGGTTTTTGATCTTTATTTTGGCACTTCAGCAGTTTGACGGCAATATACTCGGCCCCAAAATTCTGGGTGAGACTACCGGTATTTCTGCATTCTGGGTCATCTTTGCCATCGTGGTGTTCAGTGGGCTTTTAGGCGTTTTGGGCATGTTCATCGGTGTACCGTTATTTGCGGTCATCTATACGCTCATTCGTGAATACATCGATGCCCGCTTAGAGAAAAAAGGGTTATCGGTTAAGACTGCTGAGTACGCGTCGGATAAGCACAAGATAGAATTTTGATGCCCTGCAACTTTTAAATCCATACCAATAAACGGAGGTATACTAATATGAAAATCGAAACAAAATGCCTGCATGCCGGCTATGAGCCTGCAAATGGAGAAACCAGAGTGCTGCCAATTTACCAAAGCACTACCTACAAATACGATTCCACCGATCATGTGGGAAAACTGTTTGACCTAAGTGTTGACGGGCATATGTATTCACGTATCTCAAACCCCACTGTTGATGCTGTTGAGAAAAAAATTGCGGCTTTAGAGGGCGGTGTTGGTGCGCTTTGCACCACTTCAGGTCAGGCAGCCAGCCTGATTTCTATGCTCAACATTCTCAGTGCGGGTGATCATTTTATCAGTGCCTCCACCATCTACGGAGGCACCGTTAATCTATTTGCCGTCACCTTAAAGCGTTTGGGTATTGAGTGCACCTTTGTCGATGCAAGTGCAAGCGAAGACGAGCTTCAAAAAGCATTTCGGCCGAACACCAAGGCTGTATTCGGTGAAACCATTGCAAACCCCGCTATTGCTGTGCTCGATATTGAAAAGCTTGCGCGCGTCGCCCACAAAAATGATGTTCCGTTTATTATTGACAACACCTTTGCCACACCTGTGCTTTGCCGACCCATTGAGTTTGGGGCGGATATCGTAATTCACTCCACAACCAAATATATGGACGGCCATGCAATTCAGGTTGGCGGCGTTATTGTAGATAGCGGTAAATTTAACTGGAACAACGGAAAATTCCCCTGCCTGTGCGAGCGGGATGAATCGTACCATGGAATTGTATATACCGAGCATTTTGGTGCTGCTGCTTACATAGCTAAGGCAAGGGTACAGTTGATGAGAGACTTTGGCGCATACCCCTCAGCACAGGACGCATTCCTGCTGAACCTTGGTTTGGAGACACTGCCGCTCCGCATAGAACGTCACTGCAAAAACGCAGATACGGTTGCACATTTCCTTGCACAATCTGACAAAATTGAGTTTGTTAATTATCCCACACTGGTTGGGAATGGATATAAGGAACTGGCAGAAAAATATTTGCCCAATGGTGCAAGCGGTGTTATCTCATTCTCGGTTAAGGGCGGACGTGATAATGCGGTCAAATTTATGGACGCACTGCAGCTCGCTTCTATCGTAGTGCATGTTGCCGATATTCGCACCTGTGTGCTGCACCCTGCCAGCTCTACTCACCGCCAACTCACAGATGAGCAGTTGGTTGGTGCCGGTATTACCCCGGGGCTAATCCGCCTTTCTGTAGGCCTGGAAAACATAGACGATATACTGAGTGATATCAAGCTGGGGCTTGACGCAATAGAATAATGAAATAGAAAAGACATCTTCCAGAGCATGGAGGATGTCTTTTTTCGTGCAATAAAAGCGCCAAGGCTATAAGATGGCCAATGCCTAAAGCGTATCGGTACTCAGTTTTAAGGTTGCAACAATCGGGAAGTGATCGGAAGGGAAGCGCCCGTTCTCATTCGAACGATCGACATAAACATCCAATATCTCAAATTCATCCGATACAAAAATATAGTCGATTGGTGTACGGCCAGTCAGCCATGCAAGCAACCCCTTTTGCTTAAAGCCATGATGCGTATTTTTAATGCTGTTGGGCTGGCAAAAGGAATACACATCGGTAAGGTGCACATTATCATATGGGTGATGGTTTTCACGTAGAATACGAATCGGCCTACTTTTAGGGTGTGCATTCATATCGCCCATTAAAATAGTAGGCATTGGCTTTTTCTCATTTAATTCGCTCATGGTGCGTAAAATAATGTTAACCCCAAGCACCCGCGCCATGCCGCAGATATGATCAAAGTGCGTGTTAAATACGCGAATGTTTCGGTTAAGTGATTTCACATACACTTCGGCAACCGTGCAAATACGAGGAAAGAATGAATAGTACGCACGGCTAACATCATCTTCCGTTTTATTTGACAGCCAAAATGTTTTGTAGAAATCCACATCTGCATCATCATTTTTAATGATAATATCCGAATGCTCATCACTGCCGGGTTTTGCACCCTTATATCGTCCCCAGCCAAGCACCGTATAATTCGATAGTAGATTCTGCACGTCTGTACGCATTTTAGGCAAAAGCTCTTGCACCCCAATAATGGTAGCTCCAGATTCTTTAATCAGCTTCATTGCGTATTCTTTTCGGAAATCCCAGCGGTTTAATTTATCTCGCTTAAAATCTGCACGCAGATTAAAAGATATTATTTTAATGCAATCGGTCAAGGGATGTCACCTCGTTATAATTTCATACAGATGTATCGTAACACAGCACCCGGAACAAGTAAATACACATACTGCTTAATTAAGAAAATATTAAGGAATCAGGTAGAAAAATGCAACTTATTAAAACGAAAATCAGTTAAAACTTTATTATTTTTTAGACGTTTTTTATAAACATATCGTAAATATTTATTAGGAAGCATAGTAAGCCGACTGGTTTTATGCTAGAATTAATTCATAGTTTATTAAAGGTGGAATTTAATTGAAAAAAGTCAAAGCGGTCATATTCTCTATTATGACACTGTTCGTGCTCGGTTATATCTTTTTTGAAGCGCCGACACTCAACCCGCTGTATGCCGAAGGTGCAATATTTTATTGTGCGGTAATCACTGCATATATTTTAGTGTGGGCATTGCTAAGATTTGGCACCTTTACTCTGGAGAATTTAACCAATTCAAACCGTGCATTTAATTATGTACCAAACCAGAAGTTCCCCCGCTGGGTAAAAATTTTACTTGCCGCACCATGGGTATTTTTTGCTGTTATGGTGGTCGCGTCATCGGTTATTATTAACTGGGCAGCGTATCGTGATCAGTTGGGCCAAGCGGAGATCACCGAGTTCAGCAGTGATGTACAGGCGGTTGACGTAAATCAAATACCAATTGTAGACCAGCAACTCGCATATAACCTTGCAGATAAAAAGCTGGGTGAGCGCCAGTCTTTGGGCAGTCAGGTAGTTTTGGGGGAACCCACAATTCAAAAAGTCAACGGAAAGCTGATCTGGGCGGTTCCGCTGCACCACTCCGGTGTGTTTAAATGGCTGACCAATCTGAAGGGCACCCCCGGTTACATTGTTGTTTCTGCAACCAATGTAAAAGATGTAGATTACGTTGATGGAAAATATGTGAAATATCAGACGAATTCTTATCTGCTTCATGATGTAAAACGGAAAGTACGTCTCAGTGGTGCTTTATTTGAAGGCATTGCGGATTATTCATTTGAGCTTGATGACAACGGACAGCCTTATTGGGTAGTATCCACTTATAAAAACAAACGGGGTTTTAGTTTGCCCGAAGCAACCGGTGTTATTACGCTGAATGCAAGCACCGGCGAAACCGTGCGCTACAGCATGGATAATATCCCAGAATGGATTGATAGGGTTCAGCCGGAAGATTTTATTATAAACCAGATTGATAATCAAGGTAAATATGTCCATGGAATATTCAATTTTTCAGATAAAGACAAGTTCAAGTCCTCAGCAGGACATATTATTGTTTACAACAACGACCGTTGCTATCTATTTACCGGCTTGACCAGCGTCGGGCAGGATTCGAGCACCATCGGTTATATCATGGTTGATATGAAGGATAAATCCACCCGCCGCTATGTGATGAACGGTGCGACTGAATCTGCTGCTATGGGCAGTGCAGAAGGTAAAGTGCAGCATTTGGGCTATAAGGCATCGTTCCCGCTTATTTTGAATATCGGTTCCGAGCCGACTTACTTTATGACCTTGAAAGATAAAGAAGGGCTTATCAAGCAATATGCGATGGTTTCCGTCACCGACTATTCCATTGTGGGTACGGGTGAAACCATCACTGCGTCAATCAAGAATTATCAGCAGAGCATGAAGAACGTTGGTATGACACCGAATATTAACCAAACTCTTGATAAAGCCTCTGTCACGGGTACCGTGCTTCGAATTGCCTCTGAATTTGACGGACAATCCACCATTTACAAGGTAATCTTAGAGGAGTACAAGGATAGGATCTATCTGATAGATGCCGCATTGAGCAATGAGCTTGCCCTGACAACAGCGGGAGACCGGGTCACTATCGATTCCTATAGTAACGAAGAGGTTGGTATTCAGCCTGCTTCGGGCTTTGATAACCAAGCATTCTCGCAACGTTAAAATATTCTAATATACTACAAAAAAAGTGTCACATGGTGTGGCACTTTTTCTTCTATAGTGCTATAATGCTGTTAGTTCGAAAGGGGGCACTGGTAGATGAAGGAAGATTTTTTCTCGGTTAATTTTTTGATTGTACTTGCACTTGTGCTTTCTATCGGGCTGGTAGCTTATAATGCCTTTATGATGCCGGAATACACTCCCGCTGCCGTATCCTACCTACCGGAAGAAATAAGCAGCGCTGCAAATAGCTCAGCATCATCTACGGCAGACGTCGACAGCGCGGTGCAAAAAAATTTGGATGCACAGATTAACCTGAATACCGCTACAGCGGAGGAATTGCAAACTATTTCGGGAATCGGCCCTGCAATGGCGAAAAAACTTTTGCAATACCGCGATAAGGTGGGGGTTATTACTGATCTGAATGAATTAATGAATGTCGACGGTATCGGAGAGGCCACCTATAATAAAATTGCACCACACCTAGTATTGGACTAACGGAGGGGAACTATGAGACAAAGCCGCATACTTTCTTTATTATTGGCGCTATGCTTGCTGCTTTCAGCATGCCAGCGTAACCCACAGTCTTCATCAGAGCCATTATCGTCCTCAGAGCAGGTTGCTCCATCAATTGATCTTTCTGAAGGCATTAAAACGGCAATGCTTGAGGATACTGCCGAAGAATATGTTGACGAGCATAGTAACGTTGCTGTTGAGCAAACAGATAAAACATTGGGAATTAGCTATGTAGAAAGATTTTATCGTAATTACCTTGACAATGTTCCCGATGAATTATACATTGGACGTTATACAGAGCCTGCTGTGACAATCTATCATCTGCAATTTGAAGGCGGAAGCAGTTATAAGCTTACTGTAATAACCGACAATGAAAGAACCCAACATGAGCTTAAAGAAATAAATAAAACCGAGAATGAATATATATTTACCACAGATAAAGAAATTGCCAAAAAGGCTGTAGAAGTCGGCAGGCGAGGTTCAAACGGATTAACAATTAATAACCTCTGCGGGCATACCTGGGAGCATGAAATCGACAGTGAGCTTATAAAATTAGTGGGCAGCGAAAAATTCGAACAATGGAAAGAAAATTCCGCAAGCAGAACACAGTGCAACATTAACATATTTGAGTTTCTCAAGTTTTTCAATATCTCATATGATTCCTTTATGCAATCCCATGGAAGCAGAATAGAGGATAAAGAGCGACTGAATGAGATTATTAAGCAGATATACCCGGAACAATTGAAGCCAGCTCCGACACAAGAGAATACTCCTCCGTCAACGGCCAACAGCAGTGATGGAGATGTTCCAGCAGAAAATTCAACCAAGACAGTGGAAGTTTCCGGTAAAAACTTCTTAGGTGATGTGGAGCAGGGTATCATTGATGAAATCAATGCCGAGCGAGAATCATTGGGGTTGAGTAAACTGAAATATGATAAAAATTTGCGTTCTGCGGCTCGTATTCGAAGCCGCGAGCTTTGTAAGAGCGGGGTTTGGGACCATACCAGACCAAACGGGGACCCATGGCAGACTGTTCTGAGCGAGGATATTCCGGTAAAATATGTATCAGCAGGTGAAAATTTGGCTAACGTAGAGTATAATGACCCTCGTGTCAGCCTGCATACCGATGCTAATTGGTGGTTTGAAGAATGGAAGAGCAGCCCGGCACATTATGAAAATATCTGCCGTGAAGAATTTACCCATATTGGAGCGGGTGTTTACTACGTTGAAGAAGACAATGGCATGACTGTAGCTTACGCAACGACTATTTTTGCAAAGTTTTAATTCTATAAAAAAGCGCATAGACATTTCTATGCGCTTTTTTTATGCTCTGCTTTAGCAGGTGCGTTAGGCGTCTTGCCGCCTAATGCACAAATAGCCG
>NZ_DALZQO010000003.1:0-187780 GCF_032017025.1 Hydrogenoanaerobacterium sp. | reverse complement strand
TGACAGCTTTATTATATTAACATAGCCCCAAAGGTTTGTCAACACTTATTTTGCATTTTCTTTGCAACTATTTTACAAACCTGCTTTTTCTATTGAAATGCGCAGAAACGCCCATTATAATAAGAGTAGTTTTAAAGCGTATCTATACTTATATAGTAAGGAGCACTATTATGCCGATTAATATTCCCGATTCTCTCCCTGCCGGTCGAGTACTGGAACAGGAGAATATCTTTGTTATGAATGAAGCGCGTGCGATGCATCAGGATATTCGTCCTCTACGCATCGCCATTCTTAATTTAATGCCAAAAAAGATTGAGACTGAAACCCAGTTGCTGCGCTTACTGAGTAATTCGCCGCTTCAGGTGGATGTGGAGCTGCTGCTGACCGCGAGCCATGCATCCAAAAACACCCCCGCAGAGCATTTGCTCAAGTTTTACAAAACATTTGAGGATGTCAAGGATCAACGTTTTGACGGTCTCATCATCACGGGCGCGCCGGTAGAACAAATGCCCTTTGAAGAGGTTGACTACTGGCCAGAGCTGTGCCGTATTATGGAGTGGAGCAAAACCAATGTGTATTCCACCTTCCATATTTGCTGGGGTGCGCAGGCAGGGCTGTACTATCATTACGGTATTGGTAAACACCCACTTGAATCCAAGATGTTCGGTATCTTTCAGCACCGCAACCTCTGCCCCAATCATATGCTAATGCGTGGCTTTGATGAAACGTTTGTCGCACCCCACTCCCGCCATACCGGCATCTCACAGGAGGACATCACCGCGGAACCGCGTTTGGAGCTGCTGTCCTGCTCCGACATTGCAGGCCCTTATCTGATTGCGAGCCGCGACAACCGCCGCATTTTTGTGACGGGACATTCGGAATATGACCGTGACACCTTACAGAAGGAGTACACCCGCGACATTGATAAGGGTCTGTCCATTGATGTACCGGTAAATTACTTCCCCGGTGACGATCCGGCGCACACTGTTCCCTATCAGTGGCGCAGCCACGCACACTTATTATATAGTAACTGGCTCAACTATTTCGTCTACCAGGCAACTCCGTTTGACCTTGGTCAACTGTAGAAAGGAGCTTTTATATGTTTGGCAATTCTTTTGGTGGCGGCTTCGGCGACCCATTCGGTGGGCCTTCGATCATGTTTTCTATTGTCCCTATCATTGTCGGCATTGGGTTTATCGTCGTGTTTGCTATCTTTATCATCAGTGCCGTTAAGGGTGTGTCGCAGTGGAATAAGAACAACGTCTCCCCCCTGCTGACTGTCGACGCAAAAATCAGCGGTAAGCGCGCCGATACCTCAGTGCGTCATCATCATCACGATGATAACATGGCGATGAGCCACACCACCTCGTCCACCAGCTATTATGTTACCTTTGAGGTGGAAAGCGGAGATCGCATGGAGTTTTCGGTGGAATCACACGAATATGGAATGCTCGCTGAGGGCGATACCGGTAAGCTGACCTTTCAGGGGACACGATATAAGGGGTTTAAAAGGGCTCCGATTACATACTAAAAACAGAGCGCAGACGTCAATGTCTGCGCTCTGTTTTTTCTTATATGGAATTATGCTCATTCATCTAATGTGTGTGTATCTTCTGTGCCCTCTTTTATTTCTTTTTCACAGGTGCCCTTGCTTTTTCAAAAATCGACTGTAAGTCGGTGCCGTGCGGGCGGTTGAAACGGTTTAGATGATAAAGCTGCTCCACATCATCCGTAAGATAATTAAACTTTTCCTGGCAGGTGAGAGCTGCCTCAAAGCCCATCTCTTTAATGATAGGCAGTGCTTCCTTGCTGATTTGCCCAAACGGATAGGTAAATGTACTGGGGTAGCTACCAAGATATTCGTAGCATTTCTCCTGCAGTTTGCCTACATCTCCTGTTAGCGTTTTTTTATAGTCAGCATCGCTCTCGCCTTTTTTCTTTTTGGAACCGTGTCTGCCGTTTACGTTGACATGCATGTTGTAGCTGTGGTTTCCAATTTCTACAAGCCCACTGTCCTGCATCTCTTTGAGCTGTTCCCATGTACAGTGTGAATAGCGGATGTGATGGTCATCCACCTCAGAATACTGGTCGGCGTATATCCCCACCACCGAAAGCACCGCTTTATAGCCGTACTCCTGCAATATGGGGTAGACGTATTCGTAAAAGCTTTCGTATCCATCGTCAAATGTAATGATAATCGGACGCGTGGGCAGTGCGGTACCCTTAGTCACATAGGCAATTACCTCCGCCATAGATACAGGGGTATAGCCGTTTTTCTTCAGATAGTCGAGATCCTTACGAAATTCATCGGGTGAGATCGTATACTTGTTAAGCCGCGACTGCTCTTTGAGCATGTGATGATACATCACAATAGGCAGCTCCATTTTGCCTGACTGCTCCGGCACTTCGGCTGCTTCACTTTTGCTCTCATTTGTTTCAAGCTGAGCATCAACCGTCATTGTTTTATATGCCAGCTGCAGCCCATGGATGCAAAGGGAAAGCAACGCGACCGATAAAATCAGTATTAAAGGAAGCATGCACCGGTCAAGTAGGTTCTTCAAAGACACATCACATCGTTTCCATCATAGTGTTTTACTATATGAAACGGACAAGGTATGATATGACTTAAACAAAAGGAATTCTCTTGGTATCTTGCTTGGGAATCAGCCCGCGGCTCCCTATTACGGGCAGCAGCATTTGGAAAAACAGGACGAGCAGCAATACCTCAAGCGGGAGCAGCAGGGTATTTTTGACGATACTTTTCGCCATGTAGTAGTAAAAGCCCTTACCATAGAGAATCGCACTCCACAACGAGCCCAACCCCACATTGATAAACAGGTTGATGCAAAACTTACAAAAAAAGATGCGTACAACCGTAATCCGTGCGCGGTAGAAAAAAAGCGCGTACACCAGCCCGCTTAGAATAGCGGTGACGGTGTAGCCGGGGAAAAATCCACCCGAGGGGTGTACAAAATACCCCAGAATATCGCTGGCAAAACCCGACAGCATACCGACAAACGGTCCATAAATCAGCGAACCGAGCGCGGGCACAAAAAAACTAAAATAAATGCGCAGGTTATCACCCAATGGAATGAAAAAAGTGCTCACGACAATACGAAGCCCTACAAACAGTGCGGCAATTGCCAGCACACGTAGGATTTTCAGCTCCTGTGCGGCTAATTTCCAGTAGCGCACAGAAAAAGGCGTTTTGAACATAAAAAATCCTCCTCTAAAAATAGTGTCACCATGTGCCACATAGAGGAAGACAAAGCCCCAGTATGTAGCAGCGGGATGCGACGTCTGCACCGCAAGGCTTGCTTTTCGTCTGTTCGGCAACTCCCCGTCCGAACAGCACTTAACGCACAGACATCTACTCTGCTAATCAAAGGTATATTTAACTAGTACAGCTATTGTAACACTCAACTTTTCTTTTTTCAAGTGCCTTTTTTGTTTCATCTTGCCTTGTTACCTAAGGCATACGCGCAACAACAGAAAATCGTGTGGTTTTTTTAGTTTTCTCTCGACAATGTCGCGGCAATATAATATGATAGTAAAGTATAAAATGTGCTTTTAAACAATAATACTTACAGCAAGGAGTCTACACCGCATGAAGAAGCTTTTGACATTAATACTGGCGGGCGCATTGTGCCTGTCCCTTGGTTCCTGTAAAAAAAGTGAGCCCTCGCAAAGCAGCAGCAATAGCAGCAGTGGAGGTGGCGATACTCCAGCCTACCACATTGCGGCAGTGTTGCCCAAAAGTGATGTGTATGCTGCACAAATCGTGGCCGGCGGGCAAGCCGCTGTAAAGGCAGCGGGGCTAAACGTTACATTCGAATACCTTTATACGGGCAGTTCAAGCGAAACGGAATTGCTTTCGGGGCTTGACACCACTGCCTACCAGGCCGTACTCGCATACCCCATGGGCGGCGAAGCCTCCATTGCAGAGCTCAGCCGTTTGCAGGCAAAAGGGTTACCTGTTGCTGTTGTGGGCGCACCGATTACTAAAAACGATTTTGCAGTTGGTGTTTTTTGTTCAGACCAGTACAAGCTGGGCGAAGCGGCAGGCGTACAGGCAAAAAAATATATCGATGCAAAGCTTAAGGGCAAAGCCGGCATTGCGGTTCTGGAACACAACGCAAAAAATTTGACCGAAAGCACCCTGCGCCTCAACGGCTTTCTGGATCAGATTAAGGACAGCAAGGACGTATCACTCGTCAGCGATATGGAGGCGGCAACGCCCGAGGAAATGGCAGAACAGTTGGCAGCATACTTTAAAGAAAAGGGCGACAACGCCGCAGATATTATCTACTGCACCAACGCAGATGCAACGGTTGCCGCGCACAATGCAATTGTTAAGGCCGGGCGCAAGGGCAAAACAGCGGTGCTTGGTGTTGAAGCAGACAAGGCTGTAACTGATATTTTGAAAAGCAGTGATAGTACGGTAGAAGCCGTTGCTGCGCAAGATTTTTGGCAGATGGGCTACGACGCTGTAAGCACGCTGATGGATGCAGTACAAAATAGTTCAGACAGCGCAGGCAGTACCGAGGTACTCGAGCCTGTGGTACTCACCCAAGGTGACTCCGCCGGTCTGGACGAATATATTCGTAAAATAACTGAGAAATAAATAAGAAAAGAGGATTTATCATGAAATACTATGTTGGCTCCGACCTTGGCGGCATGAGCATGAAAATTGGCGTGGTGGATGAAAACTACAATATTATTGCCACTGCAAAGCATGATACCAATGTAGCGGGCGGTGCGGAGACAATTGCCGCGGATATGGCAAAAACCATTTTAGAGGCAGTGCAAAAGAGCGGGCTCACCTTAGAACAGATGGAATACATCGGCATCGGCTCACCCGGCACGGTGAACAAGAGTACCGGCTGTATCGAATACTCCAACAACCTTCGCTTCTACAATGCACCGTTTGCCTCTTATATAGAAAAGGCGCTCGGCAAAAAAGTGTACATGGATAACGACGCAAACGCCGCAGCCCTTGGTGAGGCATTGGCTGGCGCCGGCAACGGCTCAAAAAATGTGATTTGCATCACACTTGGCACCGGTGTTGGTTCGGGCATCATCATCGACGGTAAAATTTTTGCAGGTACCAACTATGCAGGCGGCGAATTTGGCCATAGCGTCATCGTTTACGGCGGCAGACCCTGCACCTGCGGGCGCAATGGCTGCTTTGAGGCGTATGCCTCTGCTACCGGGTTGATTAAATTGACCAGAGAAACCATGGAGGCAAACAAGGAAAGCGTGATGTGGGATATTTGCGAGGGCAAAGTAGAAAATGCCAACGGCAAAACCGCGTTTGATGCGATGCGCGCGGGCGATGCGAGCGGTAAAGCGGTTGTGGACGAGTACCTTAATTATCTCGGCTGCGGTATTACCAATGTCATCAACATCTTCCAGCCCGAGGTGCTTTGTATCGGCGGCGGCATCTCTAAGGAGGGCGACACCCTGCTAAACCCCGTAAAGGAATATGTGGAGCGCGAATGCTTCACCACCGAGTTCACAACACCCAAACCAAAAATCGTCATTGCCAAGCTCGGCAACGACGCAGGCATCATCGGCGCGGCTATGCTTGGACGGGCGGATAAATAAAAAAAGGCTCTGTGATGATCATCACGGAGCCTTTTTTATCGTAGTTCGCTGCTATCCCGTTAACTCCTGCCTCAACTGGGTTAATATCTTTTTTTCGCGCCGCGAAACCTGTACCTGCGTCATACCCAACAACTCGGCGGTTTGGGTTTGGGTCTTCCCTCCAAAATAGCGCAGCACAATCAATCGGCGGTCACCGGCTTCAAGCTGCCCTACCACCTGCTTGAGTGAAATGGAATCCGCCATCTCCTCCTCAGGCGAATCGACCGGGATATCAATCTGCCCGCCACCCTCCTCATCGCTTTCGGTCAGCGAAATGGGCGGTGCCGCGGCAGAAATAGCCTCGGCAATTTCTGCGGGGTCGCGCTCCAACAGTTCGGCAAGCTCGCCAATGGTAGGCTCTCTGCCCGTTTTGGCGGCAAGCTGCTCACGAGTACGCATGGTTTTCAGCGACAGCTCTTTGAGCGTGCGCGACACCTTAACGCTGCCGCCATCGCGGAACAATCGTCGCATCTCACCCAATATCACAGGCACGGCATAGGTAGAAAAACGCACGCCCCTGTTCCAGTCAAACGCATCTACCGCTTTTACCAACCCCATGCAGCCTGCCTGAAACAAATCGTCGTATTCCATTCCTCTGCCTTTAAATTTATGGGCGCAGGCATGCACCAGCCCCATATTGCTTTCAATCATCTGCTCTCTCGATACCATGCATTCAGGCATTCTTTGCTCCTTTAGACAACAGCTTTTTGGTAAGTACCACGCTTGTACCTTTTTCGGGCCTGGATGTTACCCGAACTTTATCCATAAAGCTCTGCATTACCGCAAATCCAAGCCCCGCGCGCTCGCCCGTGGTGCAGGTGGTAAACAGTGGTTCCATCGCCTGCTTAATATCGGGGATGCCGCAGCCCTGATCGCGTATTTTAATGGTCAAAACATTGTCCTCATAAAGTTTTGCGTGTATGTAAATCTGCCCGATTTCGTCCTGGTAGCCGTGGACGATGCAGTTGGTAACCGCCTCGCTGACCGCAGTTTTAATGTCGGCAAGCTCATCAATGGTGGGGTCGAGCTGTGCCGCAAACGCCGAAACAGCTGCCCGTGCAAAGCCTTCGTTCGCGCTCTTCCCGGGAATTTGCAGCTTCATTTCGTTGATCATCTTCATTTTTTTGTTCCTCCGTCCATTACTGCAATTCTGTCCAGCCCTGCAAGGCGCATTACCCGTTTAATCGGCGAAGAGAGCCCCCGTAGCTCCAGCGTGGCACCGCTGCCCTCCAGCAGCTTATACCGCCCCATCACCAAACCGATGCCCGAGCTGTCCATAAACGTTACGCCGCGAAAATCAAGAATTACCTTGGCCGGCGAAACCCGCCCGATTGCCGCATCAATCTCTTCGCGCAGCTCACCCGCGCTGTGGTGGTCGATTTCACCGGTGAGATATGCCTCCACCACGCCATCGTCTGTTTCTATGCTGATCGCCATTACGATTGCTCCTTTTGCTGTGAATTTTTAATATCCTTGTATCTTTTTTATCGGTCACTAACCGTAGGCTTGTCCCACTCGCCTAAGATAAACCATGCTCGTGGCCGAATACGGTAAAAGCAATGCAGCAAGCCTTGTCCAAAATACGAACGTCCGGCTGCCGAAAATAGAAAAAAACTCCTTACCAAACATGATAAGGAGTTCTTTGTGCATTTCTGCGCGAAATATGTCCGCAGATATTGTCTTATTCTGTTGCTTTACGGCTTTGCACTGTGTATTCCAGCAGCTGCGGGCGTACCTGTGCCGCAAGGTAGAGCGAACCGCAAACCACAAGCACGTCGTCTGCGCACAAGTTTTCCACCGCGAGGTGTAGTGCCTGTGGAATACTCTCATAGCTTTGCACGTCGGCACAGTGTATTTTTGCAGTTTCTGCAAGCTCTGCAGCAGGCAGCGCGCGCGCGCTTTGCGGTGTAACCGCAATAAACCGCGCAGCATGTCGTGCGATGCACGCCGCCGAATGCTTCCAATCTTTATCTGTAAGCATCCCCATCATCACCGTGATTTTATGCTCGCCCAATTGCTCCAGCACCCGTTCGAGCACCTGAGCACCCGAGGGGTTGTGAGCACCGTCCAGTACAATCAGCGGTTTATCGCTGAGCAGCTCCATCCTTGCAGGAAAACGCGTGCTTGCAATACCTTGCACAATATCGCTGTCCTTTATTCCAAAACCCTGGGCACGCAGTTGGCGGCAAATTTCCACCACCGTTACTGCATTGTAAACCTGGTGCTCACCCGCAAGTGAGGGGGTAATCTCCAAATCACCATAGCAAAAGCATGTACGAAACAAAGCTTCGCTTCGCATGGTAATGCTGTTCACATTGGGCTGAATCAATGTGCTGCCTTTTTGCGCACATTGCTCCATAATGGTACTGAGCGTATCAATCTCCTGCAACGGGTAGCAAACCGTCACCCCACCTTTGATGATACCGCATTTTTCGAATGCAATTTGACTTACGGTATCGCCGAGAATCGCGGTGTGGTCAAGGCTGATCGACATAATCACCTGCACCAGCGGCGGGTCAATCACGTTAGTTGCATCAAACCGCCCTCCAAGCCCTACCTCAAGGCATACGATATCGCACCCTCGCCTTGCAAACCATTCCAGTGCGATTGCGGTCACAACTTCAAATTCCGTTGGGGCGTACCCGCAGGTTTCGTTTTCCATTGCGTCGCAGTGTAGCTTCACCTGCGCCGTAATCTGCGCCAGCTCCTCCTCCAAAATCATCTCACCATCAATTTGCATGCGCTCTCGAAAGCACAGCACAAACGGTGAGATATATTGCCCTGTTTTGTACCCTGCATGGCGTAAAACGTTAGCGGTCATTGCCGTGGTGCTCCCCTTGCCGTTGGTGCCCGCAATGTGCACAAATTTGAGTTTTTTCTGCGGGTCTCCCATACGGCACATAAGCTCGGCCATTCGCTCAAGTGTAGGTTCCCCGCAAAAGCGTTTGCGCGAGTGGATATAGGTGAGGGACTCCTCGTAAGTCATACAGTACCTCCTAAAAAAGCGGGATGGCCGAAGCCACCCCGCCTTACGGTTATTATGCCTCCGCAGTTAAGTTAAATAAGCTGCAAGCTCATCATCAGGCATTGCCTGCCATAGCGCGGATGCTCTCTTCAATCTTTGCATGGCGCTCTTTGAGCTTGTCGAGTTTTGCCTTCTCGGCATCTACAACATTTGCGGGTGCTTTCGCCAAAAAGCCCGGATTCTGCAGCTTGCCCTCGAACATTGCAATGTCTTTCTCGCAGATTTTTCTCTCTTTTTCCAAACGGGCAAGCTCCTTCTCTTTATCGATCAGCTCGTCCATAGGGATGAATACGCGTGCGGAATCGGTGATAACCTGCACCGCCCCCTCAATCTGCTGCTTTTCTGCAACACCGACATGCGATGCGGATGCAAGACGCTCGATGAACGCTCTGCACTGCTCAAAGCTCTCGGTAAACTTGGTTTCGATGTATACACTCGCTTTTTTGCTGGGCGGTACATTCATTTCAGCGCGGCGGATACGGACAGCCTTGATGACCGCCATAATGCGTTCAAACTCCTGCTCTTCGGCAGCAAAGTTAAGCTCCTCTTTGTACTCCGGCCATTTTGCCACCATAATGCTCTCACAGTCGTTGGGCAGCGCCTGCCAGATTTCTTCAGTGATAAACGGCATAAACGGGTGCAGCAGCTTGAGCGTACCGGTCATGATATAGACAAGCACCTTCTGTGCATCCTTTGCAGCTTCGCCGCCCTCTTGAATGCGTGCTTTGGTAAGCTCGATGTACCAGTCACACATAATATCCCAGATAAAATCGTACAGCTTTTGCACCGCAATGCCCAGCTCGTACTTGTCGAGGTTCTCGGTGACATCCTTCGCTAGGGTGTTGAATTTGCTCAGCACCCATTTGTCCTCAATGTTCAGTGTGGCGGGCAGCTCAGGTGTTACAATCTCATCCGAAAGGTTCATCAAAATAAAGCGTGTTGCATTCCACAGCTTGTTTGCAAAGTTGCGGCTTGCCTTTACCTTTTCCTCCGCGAAGCGCATATCGTTGCCCGGGCTGTTGCCGGTAGCAAGCATAAAGCGCAGTGCGTCCGCGCCGTAGGAATCGATGATCTCCAGCGGATCGATGCCATTGCCAAGCGATTTACTCATCTTGCGCCCCTGTGCATCGCGCACGATACCGTGGATGAACACCGTATCGAACGGCACTTCGTTCATCTGCTCCACACCCGAGAATATCATTCTGGCAACCCAGAAGAAGATGATGTCATAGCCCGTCACCAGCACATTTGTGGGGTAGAAGTAATCCAGCTCGGGGGTTTTATCGGGCCAGCCAAGTGTAGAAAACGGCCACAAGGCAGAAGAAAACCAGGTGTCCAGCGTGTCGGGGTCTTGCGTGAGCTTCTGGCTGCCGCATTTCGGGCAGGTGTCGGGCGCTTCGCCTGCAACCACCAGTTCACCGCAATCGTCACAGTAGTAGGCGGGGATGCGATGCCCCCACCACAGCTGACGCGAAATGCACCAGTCCTTGATGTTTTCCATCCAGTGGAAGTAGATTTTATCAAAACGCTCGGGAATAAACTTGGTTTCGCCGTCGCGCACCGCTTTGCAGGCAGGCTTTGCAAGCGGCTCCATCTTTACGAACCACTGCTTGGAGACACGGGGTTCCACTACCGTGGCACAGCGGTAGCAAGTGCCGACGTTATGGGTGTAATCCTCGGTACGTACGAGGTATCCACCTGCTTCGAGGTCGGCGACAATCGCCTTGCGTGCGGTAGTTCTGTCCATACCCGAATATTTTCCCCAGCCCTCTTCTATGTGGGCGTCGGGGGTGAAGATATTGACGATCGGCAGGTTGTGGCGCAAGCCCACTTCAAAATCGTTGGGGTCATGCGCGGGGGTAATTTTTACAACACCCGTACCAAAATCCATCTCAACATAGTCGTCCGCCACAACGGGAATTTCTTTGTCCACCAGCGGAAGGGTGACGGTTTTGCCCACCAGCTTTTTGTAGCGTTCATCGTCAGGGTGCACCGCCACCGCGGTATCGCCCAGCATGGTTTCAGGGCGGGTAGTGGCAACCTCAAGGTAGCCGCTGCCGTCCGAAACCGGGTAACGGATATGCCAGAACGAGCCTGCCTTCTCCTCGTATTCCACCTCGGCCTCAGAAATTGAGGTAAGGCAGTGCGGGCACCAGTTGATGATGCGCTCGCCGCGGTAGATGAGCCCCTTATCATACAGGTTTAAAAACACCTCTTTTACCGCTTTGGAACAGCCCTCATCCATGGTGAAGCGCTCGCGCTCCCAATCGCAGGATGAACCCAGTTTTTTAAGTTGCTCTACAATTCTGCCGCCATAGGTTTTCTTCCATTCCCATGCGCGCTCTAAAAACTTTTCTCTGCCGAGGTCATCTTTCGAAAGGCCTTCTCCCCGCATCGCTTCTACAATCTTCGCCTCAGTTGCAATCGACGCATGGTCAGTTCCCGGCATCCACAGCGCCTCGTAGCCTTGCATGCGCTTCCAGCGGATGAGAATATCCTGCATGGTATTATCCAAAGCATGCCCCATGTGCAGCTGGCCGGTAATGTTCGGCGGGGGCATAACAATCGTATATGGTTTTTTATCGGGGTTTACCTCGGCGTGAAAGTATCCGCCATCCAGCCAAAATTGGTAAGTGCGGTCTTCCACCTGCTTGGGGTCGTAAACTTTTTCAAGCTCTTTTCTCATTGTTTTCCTCCTGTGCGGTCAGTCAGCCATGTATAAGGCCTATATGCCGCAGTAATTTGCCCATGTGGCGGGGTTTCCCCGCGGGCAGCATGTGGCGAGTCTCTCAAAAAACGCCCTTCCACCTGCCACGAACGGTGGAGCAGCGTGCAAAACGGTTGTTTTTTATTATATCTGTTTTACCAGGCAATATCAAGTACGTAGATGAGCAGATGTTGCCCTTTCTTTTGCCTGTTTCTGTTTGCAAAATAAATTTAAACCGTAATATTTTCTCTGCTTTTGCCCTTTTGCTTGACAGAATTACCTTTGTTGGCTATGATAGGGAAAAACGTAAGTTTTGTGGTATGTTGTGGAATTCAAAAAACAGGGGGCTTTTCCGATGCTTTCATTGCAAAGGCGCAACGAAATCAAAAACATTGTTCTTGAAAAAAAGACGGTAACGGTTGCAGAGATTGCCAAACGTTTTGGCGTAAGCAACGAAACAGTGCGGCGCGATTTTGAAGCCTTGGAGGAAAGTGGTTTTCTTACCAAAACCTATGGCGGGGCCGTTCTGCAAAACAAAGTGAAAACACAAATCGCACATCAGGTACTGGAAAGCCTGTTTGTGGAGGAAAAACAGCGCATTGCACGCAAGTGCGCTGAAATGATCCACCCCGGGGAATGTATCTTCATCGATTTTTCCACCACAGCATACCAGATATGCAACGAAATTGAACAAATGAAGATCACGGTGATGTCTAACTCCCACAACGTCATCCATCGCCTTTCAGGCAACCCAAACCTCAGCCTGCTGTGCACCGGCGGTAACCTAGACCTCACCACCTTCAGCTTTTTCGGGCGCAACGCCGTTAAGTTTCTTTCCAGCTACCACCTCGACACCGCATTTGTTTCGTGCTGCACCATGAGCATGGAAAAGGGCCTCAGCGACCGCAATGAGGAAGAAGCCGAAATGCGCCGAGCTGTAATTGAAAACGCCGACAAGGTGTTTCTGGTGGTGGACCACACCAAGCTTGACCGTATTTCGTTTATACACACCTGTGATTTTGAACATATCACCGCAGTAATCACCGACAAGCCGCTTAGCGAAAACTGGCGCACCTTTTTAAGGCAAAAGAAAATAGCAATTTATGAATGCACCAATAACTAAAAAACAGGCAGATTTTTATCTGCCTGTTTTTTTATTGCATCAAAAAAGTCATACCTCATATCAATATCGGTTTTGTATAAAATGACGACAATAAACCAAAAAAACCAAACAAAACTCCAAAAATTATTAATAATGCCAAAAAACACTTGCAAAAAACCACACAGATGTTAGAATGATTTTGCTAGAAACCCTCAAGAGACCATAAAATTACACAAACACTGGTAATTCTAAGGAGGAACAAAAAATGAAGAAAATTCTTGCACTCATTCTCGCAGTAATCATGGTGGCAACGGTATTTGCCGGCTGCGGCGCTAAACCGGTAGAATCTGTCGCACCCGAATCAGAATCGGCCCCCAGTGAGAGCCCCGCTCCCGTAGGGAAAGACCCAAAAGACCTCAAAGTTATTTTGATCTGCGACAAAATCGGCACCAACCCCTTTTTAACCCAGATGCAGACCGGCCTTGACAATATGAAAGAGAAATACGGCCTGTCTACCTCCATTGTAGAATGTGCAGATGCTTCCGTGTGGGAAGACAACATCCGCGCTGCGGTTCAGGAGCAGAATGACCTTATCATCGTAGCAGGCGGGCAGGGTGCAGATCCCATCAGTGCAGTTGCTACCGAGTTCCCTGATGATGCTACCTATGTTATGGTCGACGTTAAAACCGATAACCCCAATGTAAAATCCATTACCTTTAAAGAGCAGGAAGGCGCTTACCTCATTGGTATGATTGCCGGCCTGGTAAACAAAACCGATAAATTCGGTGCTGTTCACGCAAACGAAGGCCAGAGCTCTTACAAATGGCGCTGGGGCTACATGGAGGGTGTTAAGGCAGTTCGTCCGAACGCTGAATTTATATTTAACTACACCAACTCCTACACCGACGCCGCAAAAGCAAAAGAGTTTGCTCTGCAGCAGGCTGCAGCAGGCTGTGGCTTTATCAATGCAGCTTCTGCTGTAGCAGATTTCGGTACCTTTGAGGCTGCTTTGGAAAAAGGCTTCTACACCTCCGGTCAGGATCAGGACAGAACCAGTCCCGACAACAAAAATATCATTACCACTCAAATTAAAGATACCGCAGTGGTAATTGAAAAGATTGTTACCGAGTTTGTGGAAGGCTCCCTCACCATGGAGGCTGAGAGCTACGGCATTAAAGAGTATGCTATCGGCGCACTGTATATTACCAGAGACAGTAAGAACCCAAGAAATACCGAGGTACTTACCGATGAGATCGTCGCACAGGTAAAAGAGGCTGCTGATAAAATTATTGAAGGCGAGATCGTATTGGAAGTTCCTATGGAAGGCAAATAAACCTCTCGATCTGACAAAGCAATAGATGTTGGGACGAAGAGGCGGAGAATGACTAAACAATCCGTCTCTTCGTCTTTTTCTAATCGTTTTCGTACCCTCCCCCCACTGACGGGCGCAATTCTATATACAAAGGGGCTTGATTAGTTTGTTATTAGAAATGAAGGACATTACCAAGCTGTACGGTTCGCTGCTGGCAAACGACAGCATCAACCTGACGCTCGACAAAGGTGAGATCCTCGCCGTAGTCGGTGAAAACGGTGCCGGTAAATCGACATTGATGAAAATTCTGTACGGGCTGGAGCGACCAACCAGCGGTGAAATCTACCTGAACGGCAAACAGCAATCGTTTCGTTCTCCGCACGATGCAATTGGCGCGGGCATTGGTATGGTGCAGCAGCATTTTATGCTGTTTTCGGAATTTACCGTAGCTGAAAACATTGTATACGGCAACGAGCCAAAAAGAAAAACACTGTTTTTTGACCGCAGCGCGGCAGACAAGCTGGTGCGAGAGCTCAGTGAAAAATACCTGTTGGATGTTGACCCGCGCGCAAAAATTAAAAACTGCCCTGTAGGATTACAGCAACGTGTTGAAATTTTAAAAATCCTTTACCAAAATGCGGATATCATTATTCTGGATGAGCCCTCCGCAGTACTTACCCCGCAGGAAGTCGGCGATCTGCTCAAAACCATGAAGCAGCTGGCCGCCCTCGGCAAAAGCATTATTATCATCACCCATAAGCTGCATGAGGTTATGGAAGCCTCCGACCGTGTTATGGTCATGCGCTCGGGTCAATTTGTAAAAGAAGTGAAAACTTCCGAAACCAGCATCGAGGAGCTTTCGTTCCTGATGGTTGGCAGAAGAATTATTGATAAAGTGGTGCCGGAACAGCCCACCACAGGCAAGGTGCTTTCGGTTTGTGACCTTCGCCTTACCGACAGCCAGGGTAAAAAAGCGCTCGACGGGCTTTCGTTGCATGTGGATGCAGGCGAAATCGTTGGCATTGCAGGTGTATCGGGCAACGGCCAGTCTGAGCTGATTGATTGCATTACAGGATTAACCAAAGCAGATTCGGGTGAAATAAAGCTGCTCGAGAATGACATCACCCGCGATTCGGTGGGTAAAATTCGCGATCTCGGCTGCGCCTGTATTCCCGAGGACCGCTACAAGTGCGGATGTGCCGCAGAAGCTACCATGACCGAAACCGCGCTGATGGCTCATCAGTATGAACCCCGTTTTTCCAAGCGCGGCGTGCTGAAGAACAACGTAATCCGCAATTATACGACCGAACTGCTGCAGCGCTATGATGTTAAGTACAATGGCTTATTTCAAAAAGCGGGTGAGCTTTCGGGCGGCAACATTCAAAAGCTGATTGTGGCACGCGAAATTGAACAGAACTCACCCCTGCTGATTGCGGCAGAGCCTACGCGAGGTGTAGACATCGGTGCAATGGAATTTATTCACGAAAAACTGCTTGAAAAACGCAAAGAAGGCGGCGCAATTCTACTGCTATCCTCCGAGCTTTCTGAGATTATGGAGCTTTGTGACCGCATTTACACCATATTTGACGGTAAAATCAACGGTGAGTTCACAAAGGCAGAGGCCACCGAGGAAAAACTCGGTCTGCTGATGATGGGAGGAAGCAAGAATGCCTAAACTTGAGAAAAAACCGGATACGATGAAGCTTTGGGTGAAGTCCTCCTGCAAAGAATTGGGGCAGCCGCTGCTTGCCATCGCTGCCGGTCTGCTTATCGGTGCGGTTATCATTATGGCAATGGGCGAGAGCGTACTTGAAATATACGGGGCGATGTTCAAAGGCGGCTTTGGTACCAGCTTTTACTTTTTGGCTACGCTCACCCGCTCAACCCCGATTATTCTGTGCGGTTTGGGCGCGGCATTTGCATGGCGCGCAGGTTACATCAACATTGGTGGCGAGGGCCAGCTGATTTTTGGCGGCTTTGTCACAGCAGTTTCCGCACTTTACCTACCATTTAATGGCGCATTGGGCGCAGTGATTGCGATTGCACTCGGTATGCTGGCGGGGGGCCTGTATGCACTGCTGGCCGCTTGGCTGGATGACCGTTTTGGCGTAATTCTTGTCATCTCCACCCTAATGTTCAACTACATCGCCAACTACATCACCTACTATTTTGTATCCTTCCCGTTGAAAGATAACACCGGCGACGGTCTGGTAGCAAAAACCCTCACCATCGACAAATCAATGTGGATTCCCCGCCTCGGTCTTGTCAAGGGCAGCACCTTTCATTACGGCTTTTTTCTCGCAATCCTTGTAATGCTCATCATACTCTTTATCATTAAAAAGACAACCTTTGGCTACGAAAGCCGCATGGGCGGGCTGAACAAAAGCTTTGCCGAATACGGCGGCGTTAAACGCACCAAGGTGATGTTTATTACCATGTTCTGTTCGGGTGCTATCTGTGCGTTCGGTGGTTCCATCGAGGTACTGGGGCTCAAGCATGTTTATATGCACGACATGCTCAAAAGCCCCAGCTACGCCTGGACCGGACTGATGGCGGCACTGATTGCAAACCTGAACCCTGTGGGCACCGTAATCTGCTCCATCTTTTTAGCCGGCATTCAAACGGGTGGTGCCGCCATTGAGCGTTCTACCAATGTTCCGCTCGAGATTACCATGGTTATTCAGGCGGTCATTACCCTGCTTGTTTCGGCAAAATTACTGACAAGGGCAGTTCGGGCGAGAAAAGTAAAAATAGCGAAAGCAGCCGAAGGGGGTGCGCAGAATGAACATTGATTTGGAGTACATTGCGGTGGTGATTAACTCCACCATTCGTATGATGACACCGGTTCTCTACGCAGCGCTTGGCTCCGCCATCTGTAGTAAGGTTCGGGTGTTCAACATTGCGCTTGAGGGGCAGATGCTCACCGGCGCGTTTATGGCAATTGTAATCAACTACTATACGGGCAGTGTGCTGCTATCGGTGCTGGGTGCAGCACTTTCGGGCATGCTTGTGGCGCTGATTGTAGGCATTTTACAGGTGAAATTTCAAGCACGCGACATGGTCGTGGGTACCTCAATCAACCTGCTGATGCTTGGCGCGACAACCTTTTTACTCTATGTCATCTTTGGTGTAAAAGGCGTATTTACCGATGCCCGCCTCAAAGGTCTGCCAAAGATTGAACTCCCTATTATTAAGGATATCCCTTTCTTAGGCACGGTGTTTGCAAGGCTCACCTTTCTCGATTACTTTGCAATCATTATGGCTGTCGTTCTGTATCTCTATCTGTTTAAAACCGTGAGTGGTTTTCGCCTGCAAGCGGTGGGCATCAACAAAAAGGCTGTTAACTCACTGGGTATCAATGCCGATCGTACCCAAATCGGTGCGGTGGTGTTCTCCGGGCTGCTTTGCGGGCTGGGCGGCGTGCTGCTCACCCTCGGTCAGGTAACCCTCTATACCGAAAACGTAACCGCAGGGCGTGGCTTTTTTGCTATGGCGGCTTCCAACCTCGGCGGTGCACACCCCATCGGTGTCGTAATTTCAAGCTTCTTTTTCGGCTTTGCAGAGGCAATCGGCAATGCACTGCAGGGCACCGCAATCAAGAGCCAGCTTACCATGGCCCTGCCTTATATCGTAACCGTTATTGCACTTGTTTTCTCCAGCGGTAAACTCCATAAACGTTCCCCTGCTATAAAAACCAAAAAATCTTAATTTTATTTTACCAATTTTGCCACAATTGGTCGGTGCAGTAAAACACATCATAATAATAGTAAGGAGTAGAAGTTTATGTCTGATCAGAAAAAATTTCCCTGTATTCAGGTAGCGGCGGGCGAGATTCACCCCCGCGTTATCACCTGCGGTGACCCTGCCCGCGCAGAGCGTATTGCAGCCTTGCTGGATAACAGCAAATGCCTTGCCAAGAACCGCGAATACTGGACATACATCGGCGAGCACAAGGGTGTTCCCGTCACTGTTACTTCGCACGGCGTGGGCTGCGGCGGCGCCGCTATCGCATTCGAGAGCCTGTGGCGCGCAGGCGCTAAGGTTATCATCCGTGTGGGTACATGCGGCGGAATGCAGCCCGAGGTAACTGCGGGCAGCATTGTTGTTGCAACTGCCGCCTGCCGCGAAGAGGGCGTAACCGAAAAAATGATTCCCCTCTCTTACCCCGCTATTGCCGATACCGACGTAGTTTATGCTCTTACTAAAAGCGCAAAAGAAAATGGCATTGCCGTACACAAGGGCATTGTTCTGACACAAGCCCTGTTCTACCCAAGCTTCCTCGAATCTACCGTAAAGCTGTATGCAAAAGCAGGCGTTAAGGCAATGGAAAACGAGGTTGCAAGCTTGCTGGTGGTAGCCTCGCTGCACGGTGTAAAGGCAGGAGCCATTATTGCGGCCGACGCACCTGCGTTTGAGCTGGTTGGCGTTGAGGGCTACGAGCCGGATACCGATAAGGTAACACAAGCGGTAAACGATCAGATAAAGATTGCACTGGATGCTATTATTGCAGTAGAATTGGATTAGTTTATCTTAAATAAGAAAGGATTGACTTGTTATGCAAAAATATACTTACGAGTTTTACAAAGAAAGCGCAGATTATATTTTAAGTAAAATCCCCCATAAGCCCGAAATCGCTTTGATTTTAGGTTCTTCGCTCGGCTCTCTCGCCGATGAAATTGAAGATCAGATCGTTATTGACTATAAAGACATCCCGAACTTTTTGGTTTCCACTGTGGAATCTCATGCAAGCCAGCTGATTTTCGGTAAGCTTTCGGGCAAATATGTGGTTTGTATGTCAGGTCGCTTCCACTACTACGAGGGCTACGAATTTGAGCAGCTTGCCGCTCCCATCCGCGTATTCAAGCTGATCGGCGTGCAAAAAACCATCCTCACCAACGCTGCGGGCGCAGTCAACACGGCTTACAAAGTTGGCGATATCATGATCATCAACGACCACATCAAGCTGATGGGCGCAAGCCCCATGAGAGGCCCCAACCTACCTGAATTCGGTTTGCGCTTCTTTGACGTTTGCGAAATGTACACCCCTGCGCTGCGCAAGCTGGCGATGGACTGTGCGAAAAAGCTTGGGCAGGAATACCGCATGCAAAACGGCACTTACTTCTTCTGGATGGGCCCGCAATTCGAGACGCCCGCTGAAATTCGTGCCATCCGCACTCTTGGTGGCGACGCTGTGGGTATGTCCACCGTTACCGAGGCTCTCACCGCGGCGCACTGCGGTATGGATTTGCTCGCACTTTCCCTGATGACCAACATGGCGGCGGGCGTACTGCCTCAAAAGCTTTCGGGCGAAGAGGTCTCTATTGCAGCGCACGATGCTTCCGGCCGCTTCAAAGAGCTGCTCCGCGAAATCATCAAAGAAATGTAGGTGCCCGCTATGCTTTTTAAAAACATTACCATTATTGATGAAAACTATGAAGCGCAGGAGCATATGAACCTGCTTACCGATGGTAAGAAAATCACTTATATTGGTAAAGATATGCCCGCCGGCTACGAGGGCGAAATTTATGACGGCAGCAATAAGGTGGCGATGCCCGGCTTTTTCAATATCCACTGCCATGTACCCATGACGCTGATTCGGGGCTACGGCGAGGGGCTGCCCCTGCACCGCTGGCTGCACGAGCGCATGTTCCCGTTTGAAGCACTGCTCACCCCCGAGGATATGTACTGGGGCGGTCTGCTCGGCATGGCGGAAATGATTGCAAGCGGCGCGGTATCGTTTACTGATATGTACATGGAGATGGACGGCATTTCCAAAGCGGTGGAGGAATCGGGCATGAAGGCGAACCTGTCGCATGGCTGCTCTGCCTTTAGCGATGACGTACATTTTACCGACGTAAACGGCTACAAGGGCATCCATTACCTGATGGATTACGTTAAAAACGCAAATCACGACCGCATCATCGGTGATACCTCGCTTCACGCGGAGTACACCTCCACCGAGACCCTGGTGCACGAAATTGCACAGTTTGCAAAAGAAAATCACCTCAACATGCACACTCACATTTCTGAAACACAAAAGGAACATGAAGAATGCAAGCAGCGGCGCGGCGGGCTCACGCCTGTGCAGTTCTTCAACAAATGCGGCGTGTTCGATGTGCCTACCACTGCGGCACACTGTGTGTGGATAGAGGGTGAGGACTTTGACATTATGAAAGAAAAGGGCGTCACCGCCTGCCATTGCCCGTCGAGCAACTTAAAGCTCGGCAGCGGCATTGCCCCTGTTAAAAAGATGCTGGAAAAAGGCATCCGCGTCGGCATCGGCACCGACGGTGCGGCGAGCAACAACAACCTTAACTCGTTGGAAGAAGTCAACCTTGCCTCCATTCTGCAAAAGGGTGCGAACAACGACCCGTTGTTCTTAGGCCCCCAGCAACTGCTGGAGCTGGCATGCAGAAACGGCGCGCTCTCGCAGGGCAGAGCCGACTGCGGCAGCATCAAGGTGGGCAATCGTGCGGATATTGTGGTGTACGACCTCGACAAGCCTCACCTGCAGCCTGTTTTTGATGTACTCTCCAACATCATGTACTCTGCGCAGTCCGGTGACATCTGCCTGTCGATGATCGACGGCAATGTTGTTTATAAAAACGGTGTGTTCACAGGCATCGACCTTGAAAAGGTACTGTTCCATGTGAACCGCATTAAGGATGAGAAATTAGCGCAATTGAAATGAGGATTTAGCCAATGACGATATTAGAGATGAAACAAGCTGTTTTGGATTACTCCAAGCAGTCGTATGAAGAAAAATTATTTGCAGGTACCAGCGGCAACCTGAGCATGCGTGACCCGGAAACAGGTTTGGTTGCCATTACCCCCGGTTCGATTGCGTACCCAACCATGACAGTTGATGATGTGATGGTGATTACTCTCGACGGCGAGATTATTGAGGGGCACAACAAACCGTCCTCCGAGTGGCGTATGCACACCGAAATCTACAAAAACCGCGACGATGTACATGCGGTGGTACACACCCACTCGCCCTATGCTACCGGCTTTGCTGTCACTCACGACAACATCCCCGTCATCCTCATTGAGATGATGTTCTTCCTGCTGGGTGATGTTCCTGTAGCCGAATACCGCATCCCCGGTTCGGCAGAGCTTGGAACCGAAGCATTGAAGGTGCTGCATAACCGCACCGCCTGCCTGCTTGCCAACCACGGTGTACTCACCATCGGCCCAAATCTCGACAGGGCGCATATTCGCGCCGTCTACACTGAGGACGCAGCAAAAATCTGCACACAGGCTAAAATCATTGGCAACGTACACGTAATGTCAAAAGAAGAACAAAACAAAATGCGCCGTCAAATGGGCGTGCCGGAAGAATAAAAAACAGGGAGGATAATTATTATGATCAGAGCAGACAAAGACCTCGCTTTTATGCTTCAATACGAGAATATCGCGTGGTATGAGGACGGCAAGGTACGCATCCTTGACCGCCGCATCTACCCTATCCGCACCGAGTTTGTAACCTGCACCAAACACCAGGAGGTTGCTCAGGCAATTGCCGACATGGTTACCCAAAGCGGCGGCCCTTATACCGCAGCGGCAATGGGCATGGCGCTCGCCGCTTATGAGTGCCGCGATAAGAACCAAGCCGATATGATGAAATACCTTGAGGATGCGGCTTATACTCTTTCGCACGCACGTCCCACTACGGTTGCCAAAATGGTGAAAACAGTAAACAGCTGTCTGGACGCCGCCTGCGTGGCAATTGCCTCCGGTGCAAACGTTGTAGACGCTGTGTTCAACCGCGCCCTTGAGGACGTCAACCAAAAATATGAGAGAATTGAGAAAACCGGTATTCTTCTCGCAAGCAAGTTCCCTAAAAACGGCACAGTTATGACACAGTGCTTTGCAGAAACCATCATTGGTATGATGCTGCGTGCCTGCCGCAACAATGGCAACGAAATCAAGGTCATCTGCCCCGAAACACGCCCCTACTTCCAGGGTGCGCGCCTTACCGCAAGCTGTGTGTGCGACATGGGCTTTGATGTCACCGTAATTACCGACAATATGCCCGGCTATACCATCAAACAGAAGAATGTTGATGTGTTTACCTCGGCAGCCGATGTTATTTCGATGGATGGCTATGTTGTCAATAAAGTGGGTACCTTCCAAATTGCGCTTGCTGCAAATTACTGGGGTGTACCCTACTACGTAACCGGCACGCCCAACCTTGCCCACCCCACAATTGATACCGTCACCATTGAAGAGCGCGACCCTGCCCTTGCCATGGACTCACTGGGCACCAAAACCACGATGGACGGCGTAAAGGGCTTCTACCCTGCGTTCGACATTACTCCACCAAACCTTTGCGACGGTGTCGTCACCGACAAAGGCATCTTCCCGGCGTTCGATCTCGCCGCTTACTACAACCGCTGATTCAATCGATTCCTTGCCGTCGGCTTATCTGGTCGGCGGCATTTTTCTGAGGAAAGAAGGCAACCTCCTATGGATCGTATCAAGTTTTACCGCAGCATGCAGCTCATACTCGGGCTGCTGCTGATGCTGTTCTCCGGGCTGCTGTTTGCGTGGTCGGTGTTTGTCGCGCCGATCGAAAGCGAATTTGGCTGGGACCGCGCACAAACCTCAATGGTGTTTACCGTTTCTATGAGTGTATCGGTGGTGGGCGGCATGTTTTCGGGCTATTTTACCGCCAAAAAGTCGGTGCGATTCTCACTATTGGTGGCGGCAGGGTTGGTTTTCGTCGGGTTTTTAGGCGCGGTTAAGATTACCACCCTGTTCGGGTTATACTTATTTTACGGCGTATTCAGTGGCTTTGGTGTAGGTGTATGCTACAACTGCGTGCTCACCGCGGTCGTATTCTGGTTCCCTCAAAAGGCAGGCACCGTCACCGGTTCACTGCTGATGGCATTTGGGCTGGGTGGGTTGGTACTCGGTTCCGGCGCTACGTCCATGATCAATTTGTGGGGCTGGCGCACCGCGTTTCTAATCATTGGCATGATCTACTTCGCGCTGCTGGTGCTTGCGGCAATCGTGATGCGCATTCCCGCCGCCCCTGTTGCAGCATCACCGGCGACCGGATCTGTGTCGCAACAAGCCGTACCCGATGTTCCTCCGCGTGAAATGGTGCGCCAACTGCCGTATCAGTTGTTTGTGCTGTGGGTAATCATCACCGGCGGCGCGGGGCTGATGATCATTGGGCATGCAGCACCCGCCGCCATCGACATCGGTGCCACCTCCGCGGCAGCCGGTTTCGTCGCCGGCGTTGTGTCCATCTTCAACGGGTTTTCACGCCTTGTGTGGGGCCATCTGCTCGACCGCGTAGGACCCCGTTTCACCCACCTGCTCATTGGGTTGTTCCTCATTGCGGGTGCCCTACTGAGTATTTTGGCCTTCACCTCCGGCTCTATCCTGCTGCTGGCGGCGGGCTTTTCACTGGTGGGCGCGGTATACGGCGGCACCTCCATTGCGCAGAACCATTTTATCCGCGCACAGTACGGCATGAAATATCTGGGCTTTAACTATGCACTTACCAACCTTTCCACCATCGCCTCCTCTCTGTTGGGGCCTATGGTTGCAGGTATGATGCAAACCGCCTACCACAGCTATGTGCCATCGTTCTTGGCTTTACTTGCCTTTGGCACTGTGGCCTGTGTGCTCACGGCACTTATTTTTCGAAAATCCAAGGTAGATGCATAATTGCTTCGCTGTGTTACAACAACACGAATCAAAAAACACCTTGCTAAAAGGTGTTTTTTCTTTTCTGCATAAATAAAGGACGTAAAGATTGGCTGTTATGCCATTGCTAATATTTTTTATACTAATTATAATAATTATTAGAAAATAGAGGTGGTAGAAATGAGTAAAATCCACAGTGTAGTGGATATCCGCAAGAATCACATTAAATATATCATAGATTATCTGCGTGGTAAAGATGGAGTGACCAAAAAACAGATTTCCGCCGACCTGAACCTCAGCTTTGCCACAGTTTCCAACCTGTGTAACCTGCTGTACGATATTGGTATCATCACCGAAGTTTCAGAGGAGGATACCGGAAGCGTCGGTCGCACTCCAAAATGGATCAGCCTGAAACTCGATACCTATTACATCGTCGCTATCGATGCTCACAGTGCAGGGGTTATTGAGCTGAACCTGTGCGACTTGTGCGGTTCGGCTGTTTGCAGCACCCGGGTTTATTATGATATTAACGGCAGCTTAGAAGCATGCTTGGATGCACTCGCGCAAAGCTATAACCGTTTTTTAACAAACGCACAAAAAGAGGCTGTTATTGGAATTGGTGTGGCGGTGTCGGGTATTTACGACCTTGTTACAGGTAAAATTGTCGCTTCAGAGCTTAGCCTATACGAGGGCCAGCCTTTGCGTCTCATGCTTGAGGAGCGCCTAAGTAAGCCTGTCTTCATCGAGAATGAATCTACACTCTGCGCCATCTGTCTTGCTGAAAAACGCAAGCTGCAAAACATCCTGTACTTTTACCTCGGTGAGGGTGTCGGAATCGGCATCATCAGCGAGGGCAACAATATCATCGGGCGCAGGGGATATTCCACCGAAATTTCTCACGCTCCACTCGGGCGGCTCGCACGAAGCTGCGCTGTTTGCGGCAACAAACGCTGTTTTCAAACCGATCTTTCGGTATATGGCTTTGCAGAAAAATTTGACGGCACCGAACCGTCCATTGGCAACCTGGCGGCATGGCGGCAGTTTCTTGCCGCGCTAGAGGCGGGGGACCATAATGCCCTTGCAGCAACCACTGAAAATGCTGAGGTTTTGGGCGAAGCGGTTTCGATTATGGTAAACCTGTTCGACCCCGAGGCAGTGGTAATCGGCGGCATCAACCAAACCCTGTATGAAACCATGCTCCCTGTTATTCGAAGCATCAATAATTCGCGGCGCGCGGTAAAAGCAGCCATCGAGCCCGAGTTTCTACTGGATGAAAACAGCAACCGCACCATCATTGAAGGGGCCGCACAAATGGTTTATGCACAGTGGCACCCGCCTTTATCCCCTTAGCGTTTTCAGTTTTTTACAAAAAGTAAGAAGCTAAGTGCCACTCATAAAGAGAATCACGTATTAGAAGCATTGAACCAAACAAGAGGTACGGAACTTATTTGTTCCGTACCTCTTGTGATGTTTCCCAATGAAGCCACCCAATTATGGGTGGTTTTTTTGCGTATACCGTTACAGTATAATGCATATTAATCCGGTGCAACCCTCGTTGATAATACGTTCAATGGTCTCCTGCAGCTTAATGCGTGCATCCTCGGGCATACGGTAAAGCTTGTTGTGCAGCCCCTCGTTTACAAGTTCATGCAGGCTCTTACCGAAAATATTGGATTCCCATATTCTCGCAGGGCTCTCCTCAAACTCTTTGAGTAGGTACATTACCAACTCTTCGCTTTGCTTTTCGCTGCCCACAATGGGGCTTACCTCGGTGTTGATGGTGGCACGCATCATGTGGATGCTCGGTGCGCTCGCCTTCAGCCTTACCCCATAACGCCCGCCCTGTTTTACAATTTCGGGCTCCTCCAACGTAAGTTCATTCATCGTCGGCATCACAATTCCATAGCCCGTAGCCGCTACCTGATCAAGCGCGCCTTTCACCTTTTCGTACTCACACTTCATCTGTGCAAGCTCGATCATGCAGGGCATCAATGCCTCTTCCGACTCTATTTCAATACCGGTGGTTTCACCAAGCACCTTATAAAACAGTTGGCTCGGGATGTTAACACACAGTCGTGCCGCCCCCTTGCCCAGATCGATACCCATGATCTGCGCATTGCTGACATTCTCACATTCTGAGATAGCAGGCATTTTTTCTTTAATCTGGCGCATATGAGTAATATCGTTGCAAGCACCAAAGATCGAACCCATCAGCGAGCTTTTCAGCCAGTGATCTTTTCCGAGTGAAAGAATCCAGCGTGGCATTTCTACACTGATTTCTCTTACCGGGAACTCATACAGTACCGAGGCCAAAATTTCTTTAATATCAAGCTCTTCTAGGTCAAGGCAGTTTACCGCCAGCACCGGAACACCGTATTTCGCCTGCATGTTATCGCGCAGGTCCTGCGCTTGAGGGGTGTTTGGGTTGACGCAGTTGAGCAGCACCACAAACGGCTTGTTAATATGCCTCAGCTCGTCGATGACACGCATTTCGGCTTCTTCATACTCGGCACGCGGAATATCGCTGATGCTGCCGTCGGTGGTAACCACCAACCCAATGGTGGAATGCTCGGTAATTACCTTTTGAGTACCGATCTCCGCCGCCATGTTAAACGGAATCTCCTGATCGAACCACGGGGTCATTACCATTCTCGGCGCGTTATTCTCCACGTAACCCAACGAGCTTGGTACTATGTATCCAACGCAGTCGATCATCCGTACCTGCAGCGATGCGTTATCGTCCATGTTGATTTCTACCGCTTCCTCTGGGATAAACTTCGGCTCGGTAGTCATAATGGTCCGGCCTGCCGAAGATTGCGGCAATTCATCGGTAGCGCGTTCGCGGCGGTATTCACTTGGAATATTCGGCAGCACCAGCGTCTCCATAAACTTTTTGATAAAGGTTGATTTACCGGTTCGAACCGGCCCCACCACCCCGATATAGATGTCGCCTTGCGTGCGGGTGGCAATATCCTGATAGATATTACGTGTTTCCATAATTTCCGTTACCTCCTTCGCCCTTTCAAACAATCAGTGGAATGAGCAGTGTGGCGCGGCTTTGCAGCAGTTCTTTTTCCATGGAGTTTTCTTCCATCACCGCCGCCACCGAGGTGTGATACCGCTTCGCAATATCCCAAACGCATTCGCCCTGCTGCGCAAAGTAGATGGTAAGGGCGGTATTTCCGTCCCGCTTTTGAGGCTTGGTTTCATCCACCGCAAGGTCGCTCATCACATCGCATTTCATTATGCCATACAGTGTGCCGCAGATGATAATCTCTGCTCGAACCTCAACCCTTCCATCTCCAGTTGGAGTAAACTCGCATGAAGCCGCCTTCATCGTAATATCAGCAAGCAGGTTCTCTTCCTGATCTGTCAGCTCAACCATATGGGTAAAATCGACAGGCTTCTCAAAATAAACCGGATTGTTTTCGTTATCCATCGCGAACATGCTCAGCATCAGCCTGCCGTCAAGCTGTACTCCGCTATCCACCAGATTACCACCTGTAAACGCGGCGTCACACCACATGTGCAGTACCGACACTACCTCATCGGGCAGCTCGAGATGCTCTTTATAGTGGTGCTTGTCGTCCACGACATCAATCAGCCTAAGTGCTGTAATTGGGCGTTCGGCAAAGCTTGATTCATAGGTGGTAGAAAATGCGTCGGTAACTGCTTGAACGTGTGTATTGCGGTGTGCCTTTGCCACCGCGCAAAGGGTTACCTCGGCAGAAAGCATAGTGCTTTCACCGTCCAGGTCGGCTTTGGGCTTAATGTCGCAGGATATTACACGGAAGCGTACATCGCATTTGCAGTCCTCATCCACGCCTGAAAGGTCAATGATCTGGCTGATGGGCAGATTGTACTGCATGGTCTCCGGCCTTTCATCTTCTTCACAGAGGTAGAACAGGTTGATGATCAGCTCGCCTTTCACTACAATCTTGTTTGAGATCACTTTGCAGTCGGTTGCTACTGCCTGCACCTGTTTGCGCACAATTGCACCGATTGCAGATTTTCCATAGCCAAGCTCCAAATCCTCGCGCACGGTAAACTGGCGCTCTGCGGTACCCACCACGCAGGTTGTGTTCATTGCATTTTTGCGCAGCTGAACACCGCCGCCCTCAGCGTCGCTTACAACATTTTCACTCTTTTGTGCAATTACCTTTGCCGATATTGTCATGGCACCGCGAATATCAACCCTGCGCTGATTAACGGCACGGCAGTTGAGGTAATCTACCGTAGCGGATACACTGACCGTTGGGTTCTCGGGGGTGCACTTGAGATCCAACACCTTGCTGAAGGGCGTTTTGTGCTCACTGCACCGAATTTGCCTGTTTTCTGACAGGTAGTACAATTCCAGCAAAGCGTACCCCTCTACCGTAAGGCTACTGCCCTCCACGGTAGTTTGTGTGAACACAGGTGTGGCGCAGCATTTCAGCACCTTCATGATGTCGGGGCAATAGTCCGGCAACAGCACATCACACTCTATGGGCAGCTCTGTAAATGAATCGTAAACTACCTCATTTACGGTAACCGATTCTTTGATAACCTTTAGCTCCATAAGGATACTCTCCCCTTCTTTCAGTTTCTACAGTAACTATATTCGCTTGTTGTCCTAAATATGCGATGTGTATGCAAAGAAAAAGTGCTGTACATACAAAAATAAGACCATCCGCAAGCAGCGGACGGTCTTATCTGCAATGGCGCGCCATCAGTCATCCTTTTTGATCTTAAAGATCAGTCGGAGCAAAGGCGCTAAGAATCTTGGGCTTTTTACCACAACAATTTTCATTTATGTACCACCCTTCTAACGCTAAAGCATCAGGGCACCCAGCACAATGAGTGCAATTGCCGCCAGTGTCAGCAGTACCCATAAGGGGCAAAACAAAACAACCAACAGCCCCACACCAATTGCAATGGCTATACCGCACCAGTTTACACACCTGCCGCACCGTCTGCGCATACGCTCACCGTCCTTCCCTCTACTTTTATTCTTGCTTTATCATACGCATTTCGAAAGGTTTTGGTTACAAACATAAAAAAGGGTGCCTTACGGCACCCCAACTTGCTTTTATTCTTTGGATAACACAATCATCAGCTTTCCTGCACCGCATGAAATGGTAGCGGTATCTGCCTCAAACTCATTGCTCACTCCAATTGGAAAGGTGTTTGTGACGGTTGCATTGGTAAGCGGATATTTCACACCTTTTTCATAAACACCGGTGCAGGCATCACCAAACGCAAATACCGAAAGTTTGTACCCCTCCAGCCGCGGTAAATTTACCGTGTCTGCCCCAATCATGGTAACAAGATTTTTGCTGTCTGCCAGAAGGACAAAACAGCCCTGCTCACAGCCATACGCTACTGTTTGCAGGTTGGCAATGGTATGGTCAAGCCTGCCCCCAATGCCGCCGACGATAATAAACTCGTCAAAGCCTCGCTCTATGCCGCGCTTTAAGCAGAGCAGTGTATCGGTGTCGTCTTTTTCCGGGGCAGCACGTTCTACCTCAATGCCTGCTTCAACCGTGCCTTCAAACGAGTCAAAATCACCGACCACAAGGTTGGGCACAATTCCCTCTGCTGCCGCAAAAGCATATCCGCCATCCGCACAGATGATAAAATCATCCGGACGTATGTGGACAATGTTTTTTATTGCTGTCTCGTTGTGGGCGGCTATAATAATACAGCGCTTCATTTCAGTTCCCACTCCTTTAAGTCTTTCACGTCGTTCCACATGCTTACATAGCTTTCGTGGCGGGTCGGCTCAATCTCCCCGCGTTCCAGGGCGGCAAGTACGGCACAGCCCTTTTCTTTGGTGTGAGAGCAGCCCGTAAATTTGCACTTCTCGCTGTAATCGGCAAATTCACGAAAGCATTCTGCCAAATCTTCTTTCAGAATCGTCTCGCAGCGTTCCAGATCGAGCGATGAAAAGCCCGGTGTATCGGCAACATATCCCCCCTCCGGCAGGGGGAACAGCTCTACATGGCGGGTGGTGTGCCGCCCTCTGCCCAGCTTCTGGCTAATTTCGGCGGTGGGGATGGCAAGCCTTTCGTCCAGACGGTTGAGCAGGCTGGATTTACCCACGCCCGAGTTGCCTGAAAACGCACTGATTTTACCTGAGAGCTGTGCACGCACCGCATCTATCCCCTCGCCGGTGGTGTTGGATACCTCTATCACACGAAAGCCCGCATGGCGGTAGATATCGGCAATCTCACGTGAATCCGCCCTATCTTTTTTGGTAAACACCAAAAGCGGATCGATGCTCTTGCGCTCGGCAATGGCAATCAGCCGATCAATCACCAGAAGGTTAGGGACAGGCTCACAGGTGGAAATCACCATCACGAGCTGGTCGATGTTGGCAAGCGGCGGGCGCACCAAAACATTTTTGCGCGGTGCAATCTCCACCACATAGCCCTTGCCGCCGTCGGTCATTTCCACCTTTGCGGTATCACCCACAAAAACCTCCTGCCCGCGCTTGCGGAACACACCGCGTGCACGGCATTCAATCAGCTCGTCACCGCATTTCACATAGTAGAACCCGCTCATTGCCTTCATAATTAACCCGCTTTTTTCATCCATCCTGCTTCTCCCAAATATTAAGATGTTCCCTGCTTAACTTTGCAGGAGCGGCAAGACCTTCACTGGCCTTGCCGCTTTTTTTCTTTGTTCTCGCTATACTATTATTCAAAATCGTCAGAATTATCCGTAATGATGGAATGGGTACCATGGCTGAAATCAAGCTCCAGCTCCCAGTAAACCCGCCCATCGATATAAATTGTGGCATACTCAGTGGTGTATTCGCTTTCAAAGGTAACCGACCATGTCTTTTCTGCCTTGGGGTTCAGCGAAGCCTCTTTCACCACTCTACCGTCCATTTCGGCTTTCAGCTTCACCTCTTTGTCAAGCTTTTTGGGCAGCTTCACCTTTACAATCATGCGCACAATATCGGTATCGCCCTCGTAAACGCTGATATTGACCGCTGTTCCCTCTGCCACCATACGTCCGCTGTCGCCCTCACCCAAGGCCTCGGGGCTTTGTGCCACTACGGTGCCCACCGGGGGTTCGTCTTCGAATTTATCGGGGTCAAGCTGGCTGTAGGTGATAGGAGTTACCGTACCTACCTTCAGGCGGCTCATAGCAAGTGCCGCCTTCGCTTCTTCTTTATCCATCCCAATCAAATCCGGCACCGGCACCAGCTTTTTCTCGGCGCCCATACTTACATATACAACCACCGGTGTATCGGTGGTGATTTCACTCCCTTTGGGCGGGTCGGTTTTGATGACCTGACCTTTGGGAATATTCGGGTGGTTGATGTTGGATTCGGTCGCCTTGAGCCCTAAGCTTTTTAGCCTTGCCATCACCTCAGCTACCGGCATACCGGCGTAATCCTCCATCACCACCGTTTGCGCGCCGCTGCTTACCTTTAACGTAATAGTGCTGCCCTTGCGCACTCTGCGTCCCGATTTTGGAACCTGGTCGATAATAATTCCGCGCTCATACTCGTTGTTGGGCACATCCTCGCGCTCAATCTTAAATTCTTTGCCGTATTTCTGGTTAACGGTGGAATACTTCTGCTCTACAAAGTCGGGCAGCTTGATCTGTTCCACCGATTCAAATGGATTGTTTGTGTAAAACATCCAGAAAATAAACAGTGACGATACCAGCAGGAATGCTCCCGCTACACCTGCCAAAATTGGCAGCACCGGTGTTTTTTGCACGATCTCCTGCTCCCCCTCTCCATGATCTGTATGCGAGCGCGGCTTCGGTGCCCCTCTTGCGGGTACCGGCTTGCGTCTGCGCGGCGGCGGAGGTGCCGCTTTCGTACGATTTATGGTATTGGAAATCTCTTTGGGCATTGGCTCAGTGAGATACTTGTATTCAAAGCTGATGCTGGGGTTGCGCTTGAATTCATCGATATCCCGCAGCATTTCGGCAGCAGAGTGATAACGCTTGTTCACGTCCTTCTGCATAGCGCGTATCGTTATCATCTCAAGCCCCTCGGGGATATCGGGATTGATCTCTCGTGGACGTTTGGGAATCGATTGAATCTGCTTGATTGCAACCGAAACGGGGCTGTCTGCTTCAAACGGCAGCTTGCCGGTGAGCATCTCGAACAGCATGACCCCCACCGAGTAGATATCGGTTTGCTCGTCGGTGACATCGCCGCGTGCCTGCTCGGGGCTAATGTAGTGTACCGAGCCGATAGCGCGGTCGGTAAGCGTTTTGGTTTCAGAGCGTGCAAAGCGGGCAATGCCAAAATCGGTAATCTTGATGGTTCCATCGTAAAGCAGCATGATGTTCTGCGGTTTAATGTCGCGGTGAACAATACCGCGGTCGTGCGCATGCTGTAAGCCGCGCAGAATTTGTACGGTGAAATACACCGCCTCTTTCCATTTCAGCCTGCCCTGCTGGTCAATGTACTCTTTAAGCGATATTCCGTCGATATATTCCATCACGATGCTCTGCATCTGCGGGTTGAAAATAACATCGTATACCTTAACAATATTGGGGTGATTTAAGATAGCGATCGCCTTGGACTCATTCTTAAAACGACGCAGAAACTCTTCGTTGCTCATATATTCTTCACGAAGAATCTTTACTGCGACAATCCTGTCCTCCGCCGTATCATGCGCTTTATAGACATTTGCCATTCCGCCAACGCCAATCAGCTCCATAATCTCGTAGCGGCCGTCCAGCCGTTTGCCGATGTATCTATCCATGCACACTTGCCTCCTGAATTTGTGAAGTGTCGGTTATCGGTTACACAGAACCACTGCTGTAATATTGTCTGTACCGCCCTGTGCATTTGCAAGGCTAACCAAATTTTGCGGTACGTCCTCAATGTTGGTTTGCAGCAGGGTTTGCAGCATAATCTCCTCCGCCACATGGTTTGTCAACCCGTCGGTACAGATCAGCAGCATCTGCCCCTCGGAAAACTCACTCTCGGTGTATTCGGCATCCAGTGCTTTACCTACACCCAAAGCCCGGGTAATGTAGTGCTTTTTGGGATGCACCGCGGCTTCTGCCTCGGTGAGCTCGCCGTTTTCAATCAGCAGCTGCACCACTGAATGGTCGCGCGTCATACGGCAAAGCTCGCCGTTCTTTACAAGGTAAGCACGGCTGTCGCCGGCATGAACAATATGCGCCATGTTGTTTTTTATCACACAAACCACCAGTGTGGTACCCATACCTGCCAGGTTTTCATCTTTCTTCGCCATTTCATAAACCAGCGCGTTCGCAACCGAAACCGCAGAAAGCATTACATTGCGGATGCTGTTGCTGTCGTAATCGTCGCGGTAATTTGAGCCTATGTGCTGTGTAATAATGTTTACGGCGTTGCGGCTGGCAATATTGCCGCCCTTTTCGCCGCCCATTCCATCACACACCACCGCGAGCAGAGCAATGTCTGAAAGGTTGTTAATGGCAAAGCTATCTTGATTGTTCGCACGAACTTTGCCTTTATCCGTCTTCCCGTAAGCCTTCAGCATTGTTTTCCGCCCCCTTTTCCTCTCTGCGAAGCTGGCCGCACGCCGCGTTGATATCCGCGCCCAATTCGCGCCGCACCGTTGCATTGATCTTGCATTTTTCCAAAACAGAAATAAATTTCTGAATACGCATACGTGAGCTCTTGAGATAGTCGCGTTCTTTTACCTCGTTGATGGGAATCAGGTTTACATGGGCCACCTGCCCTTTTAGCAGCCTGCCCAGCTGATGCGCACACTCCTCGGTGTCGTTGACGCCGTTTATCAGCGAATATTCGTACGATACCCGCCGCCCTGTATAATCAAAGTAATCGCGGCAGGCTTTCATCAGCTCGTCTATTTTGTATTTATGGTTTATAGGCATCAGCTTATTGCGCAGCTCGTCGTTGGGCGCGTGCAGCGAGATAGAAAGCGTCACCTGTGTTTTTTTCTTCATTAAATCGTAAATACGCGGAATCAGCCCGCAGGTGGAAAGCGACACATGCCGCATGCTCAGGTTAATGCCCTCGGGAGAGGATAAAATATCGAGGAAATCCATGACGTTATCAAAGTTATCCAGCGGCTCGCCAATGCCCATCAATACAATGGAGGAAACCCGTTCACCGCTGATCTTCTGCGCGTAATACACCTCATCCAACATTTCGCTTGGGGTGAGGTTGCGGCACAAGCCCAGTATGGTGGATGCACAGAAACCGCAGCCCATACGGCACCCCACCTGGGTGGAGATGCACAGACTGTTGCCATGCTTGTATTTCATCAATACGCTCTCCACTGCCTCGCCGTCGCGTAAACCAAACAAAAATTTCTGCGTACCGTCCAAACCAGAAACCAGCTTGCGGCGTACGGTAAGGGTGTTGATATAACACTGCTGCTCCAAACGCTCGCGCAGCGAAGCAGACAGGTTGCTCATTTCGGCAAAGCTGTCTGCCTGTTTTTGGTGCAGCCATTGGTAAATTTGCTTCGCACGGAATTTGGGCTCTCCCATCTCCTGCAAATAAGCCTCCAGCTTGGGCAGCGTCATCGATTTGATATCAACCGTCCCGCTCATAGGCACTCCCCATTTCTAACTCGTCTCAGTGTGGCTATAAAAAAACCGTCGGAATTCAGCATCTCGGGCAAAAGCGTAACCTTGTAAGCACCGTCTGCCCCTGTCAGCTTTTGAATATGCTCCGGCAGCGGCTCCGGGCAAAAACCGGGGTTATCTGCCAAAAATCGTTCCACCACCTCATCATTTTCCGCACGGCTAAGGGTGCAGGTGGAGTAGATCAGCTTGCCCCCCGCCTTAACATATTTTGATGAAGTTTCCAATATTTTATACTGAATTGCGGGTAAACCCTTTAATTCATCGGGGTTTTTGTAGCGGATTTCGGGCTTGCGGCGGATAATACCAAGCCCCGAACAGGGAACATCGCACAATACGCGGTCAAACTCGCCGCGGGTTTCGTCATAAACCTGTGCATCACCTGCCGCTGTTTGAATACAGTTAAGCCCCAGCCGCTTTGCGCCGTCCTGAATCAGTTTGGTTTTAAACTCGTGCAGGTCAAGCGAGAGCAATTCGCCCTCATTTTCCATCATCTGCGCCAGGGTAAAGCTTTTTCCGCCGGGGGCTGCGCATACATCCAAGCAGCGCATGCCCGGCTTCGCGTCTGCTGCCTGTACACAAAGCTGCGAGGAGATATCCTGCACGGTGAAATGCCCGCGTTTGTACAGTACAGGGTAATCGATTTCACCGGTCTTCTCCGCCTCAAGGCAGTTGCCGATGTCCTCACGAATGGCAACCTCCATCCCCTTTTTGCGCAGCGCCTCTGCCAGCGCCTCGGGGGTGTTTTTGAGGCTGTTTACCCTCAGGTAAAGCGGGGGGCGGTCTGCGGCGGCTGCAAGTATGGCTTCGGCCTTGTCCATCCCGTAATCGGCAATCCAATGCTTTACCAGCCATTCGGGTACCGAATGGCTAAGGCTTAAATATTCCACAGGTTTTTTAACACGGTCGGGCAAAATGCCGTCAAGGTTGCCACCATCACGCAGGAAGCTGCGCAGCACACCATTGATAAAGCCGGACGCATGTCCACACTTCATTTTGCGTGAAAGCTCAACGCTTTCGTTCACCGCTGCAGAGGACGGCACGCCATCCAAGTAGATGATCTGATACACCGCAATGTGCAGCAGCTCACGTACCTGCGGCATCAGCTTTTTCAGCGGCTGTTTGCAGTACTTCTGCAATACGGCATCTAGCGTAATTCGCCGTTCAAGCACACCGTAGAACAATGTTGTACAAAATGCCTTGTCACGCGGGTCGAGCTCACTTTTGCTCAGCTCGCTGTCAATGACTAAATTGGAGTAGCCGCCGTCCTGATTTACTTTTACCAACGCCTGTACGGCGACTTGTCTCGCACTTTTCATGTAGTCGTTCCTTGTCTATAAAAATCATTTTTTTGGTTTACACACAGCGGTTCGCCGTCGTCAGTCGTTGCGTCTGCGGTTGCCCGCAATCAGAATCAGCCGCAATAGGTTGGCTACCGCTACAATCAGAGCGGCAACGTAGGTAAGCGCGGCGGCACTGAGTACACGCTTTGCACCCTTCATCTCGTCGGAGGCGAGCATGTTTGTGCTCTCGAGCGTTTCGAGTGCACGGTTGCTTGCATTGTATTCTACCGGCAAGGTCACCAGCTGAAACAGCGCTACCGTTGCAAACAACAGAATTCCAAAGTTCACCAGCATATCCATCTGCATAATAAAACCGAGAAATACCAGCGGAATTGCCAGCCTGGAGCCAATGTTGGTAACCGGAATAATGGCAGCGCGCAGCTTAATGGGGGCATAGCCCGTAGCATGCTGTACCGCATGGCCAACCTCGTGCGCCGCAACGCCAACCGCCGCCACCGAGGTGTTGTTGTATACCGATTCACTCAGGCTCACCACATTGGTGCGCGGGTCGAAATGGTCGGTGAGCTTGCCGCGTACCTGCTGAATTTGCACATGCTGCAGCCCGTTGCGGTCAAGAATTTCGCGCGCCGCCTGCGCACCCGTATAGCCGCGCATATTCCGCACGCCCGAATAACGGCTGAACGTGCTGCTCACCTTCATCTGTGCCCACATTGCCAGCAGCATTGCGGGAATCACCAGAATCAGGTAGTAATAATCGTAATACCAACCAAACATAAGCTTTCGCCCCTTCTTCTATCGTCGTATCGCTGCAAAACCGCTACAGTTTTGCACTTGTGCGTGGTACAAGTATACGCATTAATGCGCTCATCATAAAGTACCCTGTTAAGCTAACCAAAATTTTATTGACTGGATATGACCAGGCAATAAATTTTCTCTAACACTTGATTTTGATGATGCCTCGTTCAAGCTTTCAGTCGCCCAACCGCTCCCCGATTTGCACGCGCTTGCCGTTCATAAAATCGGCCGCCGTCATGCGCTTTGCGCCCTCTGCCTGCACCTCGAGCAGCTCAATGGCAGCCTCACCACAGCCAACAATCATACGCTTGCCGTCTAAAATCATGCCTACTTCGCCGCAAAATCCTTCGGCTGCACGTGCCTTGTGCACCTTCAGCAGCTTGCCGCGGAAGGTGGTGTGCGCAACCGGCCACGGCGAAACACCGCGGATAAGATTGTGCAGTTCACGTGCACTTTTTGAAAAATCGAGCCTAGAAAGCTCTTTGTCGAGCATCGGCGCATAGGAGGACTGTGCGTCGTCCTGCATCTCACGGGGAACAGGCTCTCCGCTCTCAAACAGACGTATGGTTTGCTCAAGGCAATCCGCACCGATGATACAAAGGCGGTCAAACAGCTCGCCAGCAGTCTCATCCTCGCCGATGGGGGTTTCCATCTTCAAAATCATATCGCCGGTATCCAGCCCCTCCGCCATAAACATGGTGGTAACGCCCGTCACCGCCTCGCCGTTGATTACGCTCCACTGGATAGGACCTGCGCCGCGGTATTTGGGCAACAGGCTGCCGTGCACATTGATGCAGCCGAGTTTTGGTGCATCCAATATCTCTTTGGGCAGAATTTTACCGTAAGCCACCACTACGATTAAATCGGGCGCAAGCTCTTTGATGATTGAGAGTGCCTCGCCGTCGCGCATTTTTGCCGGCTGGAAGACCGGAAGATTATGCGAAAGCGCAAGCTCTTTTACCGGCGGCGGCATCATCTGGTAGCCGCGCCCCTTTGGCTTATCGGGCTGGGTAAATACACCCGCAATGGTCTGCCCCATATCAATCAGTTTTTGCAGACAAGGCACCGCAAAATCGGGGGTACCCATAAATACAATTTTCAAATAATATCGCTCCTTTTTAGGTGACGGCTGCACCCGCATCGGAATTTTCTACAGCTTTTACCGGAAAAGCTATCGAAATCTTACAGCTTCGAGGTCCGCAACTTATCGGTCGGGCTTGCTATCTCCGGCTTGCATGCGGGTGCTGCCCGCTTACTCCAGTTCATCCGGGGTGCACATGCGAATCACAAGGTCTTTAAATACCACACCGTTGAGATGATCGGTTTCATGGCACAGTGCACGTGCCAGCAAATCTTCTCCCTCAATGATAAATTCTTTTCCGTTTCGATCATATGCCTTGACAGCAACCTTTTCAGGACGTGCTACAATACCATACTGCCCGGGGAACGACAGGCAGCCCTCACTGTCCTCCACTTTGCCACCCTTTGAAATGATTTCAGGGTTTATCAGCTCGATCAGACCGTCCCCCACATCAATGACAACCACGCGTTTGAGCACCGCAACCTGTGGTGCAGCAAGCCCTACACCGTTTGCGTCGTACATGGTCTCTGCCATATCGTCGAGCAGCATTTTCAGCTTGTCGTCAAATACGGTAACGGGTTTTGCCACTTTACGCAGGCAATCTTCACCTTCTTTTGCAATTGTTCGTAATGCCATGTTATATTCCTCCACCATCATAATATCGTTAAATTGTACCGTCAAAATACAGATCGGCGTAAACGGAGATTCCCTTGCCACCACGCTGTTTTCCAAACTGAACCAGTACGTCCGCCATCATGGTACGAAAGGCCTTGCTGCCCCTGCATTTGATGATAATTTTGTAGCGGAACTTTCCGCTCACGCGCAGCACCGTGTTGGGGGTAACCCCTAAGATACGAAGCGGCAGATCAGGGTAATGGCGTTTTGCCGTTTCGGTAAGGCTATTTTGAAAATTCTGTGCCGCACTGATGACCTCGTGCTCGTTTTCACCGCTAAAGCCAACAGCACACATCTGGCAAAACGGCGGGTAAAGCATAATTTTACGTGTTGCAATCTCGTTTTCGTAAAACCGTTCATAATCCTGCTGCGCCGCCAGCGTAAATATCTCGTTTTCGGGGAAATGCGTTTGAATGTAGGCTCTGCCGTGCAGCTCACCACGCCCGCTGCGCCCCACCACCTGCGTTAACAGGCTAAAGGTGCGTTCTTCGCTTTTGAAGTTATCGCCAAACAGCGTGCTGTCGGCCGCAAGCACACCCACCAACGTAACATTGGGGAAGTTAAGCCCCTTTGCGACCATCTGGGTGCCCACCATAATATCGTAATCGCCGCTAGCAAAGCGTTTAAAGCTTTCCTCATAGGCGTGTTTTGCCATCGTTGTATCTGCATCCATCCGCAATATGCGCGCAGATGGAAACAACATTTTTAGTTCGTCCTCAAGCTTTTGCGTGCCCGCACCTGCATATTTCACATACTCGCTGCCGCACACCCCGCATTTCTGCGCAAGGTCGCGCGAGTAGCCGCAGTAATGGCACATCAGCCGCCCGTTTGCATGGTGATAGATGAGCCCAATGCTGCAATGCGGGCAGGAAACCGCAGTGTTGCAGCTGGTGCACTTCACTAGTGTGTTGTAGCCCCTGCGGTTGAGCAGCAGGATGGATTGCTGCTTGTTTTGCAGGTTTTCGGCAATCTGTTCGCCCAGCACATGGCTGATGCTCAGCAGGTTGCCCTCACGCTGCTCCGCATCCATATCCACTACCGAAACCGCAGGCAGTACCGCGTCACCAAAACGCTCGGTGAGCGTAAACAGATGGTACCGCCCCGCGTTAGCGTGATAGTAGGTCTCTATACTCGGTGTGGCAGAGCACAACACCAGCTGCGCCTTGTGGCGCAAGATGCGCATCTTAGCCACCTCGCGGGCATGGTAACGGGGGCTCGCTTCGCTTTTGTAGGTGTTTTCCTGCTCCTCATCGATGATAATGATGCCGAGGTTCTCAAACGGTGCGAATACCGCCGAACGCGTACCCACCGCAATGTCCACTTGCCCGGTGCGGATGCGCTTCCATTCATCCAGGCGTTCACCCATAGAAAGCCCGCTGTGCAATATCGCCACCCGCCTACCAAACCGCGAAATAAACACCTCGATGGTTTGTGGAGTAAGTGAAATTTCGGGCACCAGAACAATTACCTGCCTGTTCTGTGCCACTACATCCTCAATCAGCCGCAGAAATACGCTTGTTTTTCCACTGCCTGTTACACCGTACAGCAGCGATACGGCAGGCTCGTTTTTATAATAAAGAGCCTTGATGCCTTCATAGGCAACCTGTTGGTGCTCCGTGAGCACCGTCTGCTGAGCACGCACCCCGCTATCGGTAATGGGCGAGCGCAGCACCTCATGCTCAAACAGCTCTACCATGCCCTTTTTTTCGAGCGTTTTAATGACCGCCCCGGTAGTGCCTGTAAAATAACCTACCTCTTTTACCGAAGCAGTGCCCACACTGCACAGCAGCTCGAGCACCGAGCGCTGCTTCGGGGTAAGCTTGACGTTGTCTGGTATCCCTTCGGCACAATCGCCGCAAAGGCGTACCATCGTTATGGTTTCATCACCAATTCTGCGTCTGGCGCTCTCTTCACACAGCAGCCACCCCTCGGCGGTGAGCTTTTTCAGCATTGGATTTTCGGGGGTGAGCCCAAATACCTCACAGAGCTTTTCTTTTAGTATCGGGGCTTTGCGCCCCCTCACATAGTCGAGCAGCGCCTGCTCTTCGCCCGATAACACAGCTATCCCAGCGGGTGGCTGTGGGTTTGCGTGGTACACAAAGCCGAGGTTATACCCCACCCCCGCAGGCAGCAGGGTTTTTACCGCATCATAATAGGTGCAAAAAGTGTTTTCCTTGAGGTAGTATACCAGCTCAAGCAGCTCGGGGGTAAGATAAATCTCTTCATCCAGCAATAGCGAAAGGGGCTTAATCTTCTGCGTCTGTGCGGTTTCTTCCGGCTTTTCAACACCCAGTATCACTCCCTGCCGCTTGCGATTGCCTGCGCCAAACGGCACCAAAACACGACAACCCGGCCTCACAATGGGCTGGTACTCCACCGGAACAAGATAGTCGTACAGCTTGTCAAAATGAAACGCGGCTTTATCCACCGCAACCTTTGCTATCAAACGCACTGTCACGACAAGCAGTCCTCCATCACAAATTTTGCAGAATTATTCTTCAATGTTCAGTCCGATGTTGGCAGACTCTATCAGCTTCACTTTACCGTTGGCAAACTCTTCTACCGCCAGCATAACAGGCTTTTCAACCAAAACCTTCTTGTTTTCTTCTGCTTCCTCGGTAATCTCGCGTGCGCGCTTTGCTACGGCAACAACAAGAGAGTAGGGGCTTTCATTGTTTTTGAGAATCTGGGAAATGGATGGTCTTAACATGTTCATATCTGCTGCACCTCATCTATAAAATCTTTCATGTAATGTGTGCTGCATTTCGCAGCACGTAGAATTGCGCCTATTTTTTCCACCGCATCGTCGACATTGTCGTTGATAACAGCGTAGTCGTATTGATTTGCCTGTGCCAGTTCATTTTTTGCGGCGTCCATGCGGCGGTTGATGGTCTCCTCATCCTCGGTACGGCGATCGATCAGCCGCTTGGTCAGCTCCGCCATGCTCGGGGGCAGAATAAAGATCATCAGCGCATCGGGGCACTTCTGCTTTACCTGCATTGCACCCTGCACCTCAATCTCTAAAATCACATCGTTTCCGGCACAGAGCTCGCGCTCCACCATTTCGCGCGGTGTACCGTAATAGTTACCGCTGTACAGCGCATGCTCCAGCATTCCGTCGTTGTCGGCAAGCTGGCAAAATCGCTGCTCGGTCATAAAGTAGTAGTGTATGCCGTCCTCCTCGCCGGGGCGGGGGGTGCGGGTGGTGGCAGAAACCGACACCTTTACCTTTTCGTTCTGGGCCAAGTAGCTGCGCAGAACGGTGCCCTTGCCCACACCGGATGGGCCGGAGACCACTACCAGCAAGCCTTTGTTATTCATCCTCTGCAATCTCCTCATCGTCATCATCGTCATCGTTCAGGCGGTTCGCAACGGTTTCAGGCTGCACAGCCGAAAGCACCACATGGTCGCTGTCGGTAATAATCACCGCGCGGGTTCTTCTCCCGTAGGTGGCGTCGATCAGGGTACCGCGGTCGCGTGCATCCTGAATAATGCGCTTGATAGGCGCACTCTCGGGGCTGACAATGGCAACCAGCCTGTTGGCAGACACCATATTTCCAAAGCCGATATTAATCAGTTTCATTTGGGTTCCTCCTTTATTTCATGTCATCCGGGGGGCTGTCCCCAACTCGATGCGGGCGCTGCCCGCTATTGTCTGTGCTTATTTGAATTCTATGGTTTTGGGGGCTGCATTTTGCCAATTGCAGCACGTTAGCCCCCGCTTGCTTGCGGGCGCTGCCCGCTATCTATGTTTTTTTCGGTAAAGAATAGCCCCTGCCATTGCCAGAAGCAGCAATACCGCGATACCGCCCAGAATGATGGGCAACAGCGGGTTGACAGTATGTGCTACATAAATCGCAGTCGGGCCGTCCGCCCCGCCAATCACAGCGATGGAACCCGCCTGTGTGATACTGCCGGTTGCAGAAAACCGAACTGCAGAGTAGCCGGCTATTGCCATTAGCGGTATCAAGAAGAGCCCTAGCATACCAAACACATCCTATTCAATATTCTGAATTTGCTCGCGAATCTTTTCAATTTCACTTTTCACATCTACCACGATACGGGCAACTTCGATGTCCTGCGCCTTGCTGCCGATGGTGTTGGTTTCGCGGTTGAACTCCTGCACCAAGAAATCGAGCTTTCTCCCCACAGGCTCTTTCAGCTTTAAAATATCACGGAACTGCGCAATATGGCTGCGCAGGCGCACGGTTTCTTCATCCACTGCGGTTTTTTCCGAGAAAATAGCCGCCTCGGTGAGAATACGCTGGTCGTCGATGTTGGTGTTTTCCAGTACGTCCTTCAGCTTGTTGTAAAGGCGCGCGCGGTATTCCTCCACCACACGGGGCGAGCGATTTTCAATCAGCCCCACCGCGTTTTCAATGTTGACCAGACGGTTTAGGCAGTCTTCCTTTAGGCGGTCTCCCTCGGCGGCACGCATTGCCACAAAACGCTCGGCGGCTTCATCCAGTACGGTCTTCACCCCGTTCCAGATGACCTCCTCATCTTCCATGCCTTTGCGCACGGTAAAGATATCGGAAAAACGTGAAACAGCAGAAAGCGACAGGTCATCCACCAACCCCAGCTTGTCGCCCAGCGCCCGCAGTGCTTCGGTGTAGCTCTTTGCCAGCTCGTAGTTTACCTCTACCTGAGCATTTGCGCCCTCCAACGTCACAACGGTGACGTTTACATCCACCTTGCCGCGTGAAATTTTCGTTTGCAGGTAGCTTTTCAGTTTTTCCTCCAGATAGCCATAGGCACGTGGTACACGGCATGAAAATTCAAAAAAACGGTGGTTGACGCTCTTAATCTCCACCAAAATATCACGCCCGTCAATGGTTTCCTGTGCACGCCCAAAGCCCGTCATACTTCTGATCATAACATTCCTCCAAGCCGCCAAAATAGCGGCCGTATTCTATTCTATACCCGGTTAAGGCAATAAAAAGGGCAAACGAATCCATCTTTCTATTTTACTATCTTTGCAGGATGAATGCAACCGAAAGGAGCAAAAACCAAGTTTTTTTGTAACCCAATTGTAATTATTTAGTTTTTCGATATACGGAACCGATTATTACAAAACATCATTGTACTTGTATGTTTCAGAGTGGTATACTATGCTTAATCATAATTTTTTGAAAGGCGTGGCCACCATGATAAATATTGATGCAAAGGGCAAGGCCTGCCCAATGCCTGTAATTATGGCAAAAAAAGAGCTGGATGCCGGTGCAAAACAGCTTACCATTGAGGTTGATAACCAAATAGCCGTAGAAAATTTGAAACGTCTGGGCGAAAGCCAAGGCTTTACAGTAACGGCTTTCGGTGAGGGAGCAAGCTTTCAGGTGGCATTTTCTGCCGACGGCAGCTTGGTACAAAGCACCGCCACCAAAGCAGAGGGGCTAACCGAAGCAGCGGTAAAAGCTGATTGGGTGCTGTTTGTCGGCAACGAAGGCATTGGCAGCGGCAGCCCCGAACTTGGCGGTAATCTGATGACCATGCTGTTTTATACGCTTGCGCAGGGGAACGACCTGCCAAAATCGGTTTTGTTTATGAATGGCGGGGTAAAGCTACCCACACAAAACGAACAGGTGGTAGAGCACCTGCACACCTTACAGGAGCGTGGCTGTGAGGTTTTGGTATGCGGCACCTGCCTCAATTATTATGGGCTGAGCGAACAGCTTAAAATCGGAACCGTGAGCAATATGTACGATATCTCCTCGCGTATGCTTGCTGCGGCTAAAGTTATTTCGTTTTAGTTATGTTTTATCTTCTTTCTTTCTCCTCTACGCATGACGGTATTGTAACTAAAATGCACCTGCGCAATCAGTTTGAGTTTACTATTCTGCCTACTCCGCGCGAAATACACGCAAGCTGCGGTATTTCTATCCGTATCCGTGCGGAGGATTACGATACCATTACCGCCTTGCTTGCGAGCCTTAAACTGGATTCCAGCAGAGTTCAGGTGTACCGCATTGAAACAACAGACGGCAAAAACAGCTATCATCCTGTTTAAAAGGCACCGGCTATCTAAAAGCCGGTGCCTTTTCATTTTACACTATTGCTTAGGGCTGTTATCATCAGCCGAATTATCTAATTCAGTTAAATCTTTTCTCCATTTTTTTCTGTGCAGTTTTTGAGTGTCACCCATTGCCAAACGCTTTACTTTGCGTAAAACAATTACCACGGCAAGAATCAGAACTGCCCAGATGATGAGATAAGGCAGGTTTACTACAAGCCACACTGCAAAGTTCTGGCCGCCTTCGCCGATGTCATAAACGGTTTCTTGAAAGCCTGTCGTCATACGGCTCCACACTGTTTTTTCTTCGGCAGGGGTAACGCGTTCCACCTCATTAACGTCAAGCGTTACCGTGCTGTAATCCACCTGATTGTCGTAGGTGCGCAGCTGCGATTCGTAGTTTTCCAGCTCGTAGCGTACCTGTGACAGGCGCTGTTCCAACTGGATAATATCCTCCAGCTTCTCCGCTTTTTCCAGCAATGCAAGCAGGCGTTCCTGCTCAATTTTCAGCGATTTTTTACGGCTTTCCACATCCACATACTGCAGTGTCACATCTTCGACCGATTCCTGCTTGTTGGTGATGTTGCCAAGCTCCCCAACCGTACCGATAAACTCATCGACCTTTGCCTTTGGCACACGTGCAACGATGTGAGAATAACGTCTGCCCTCACGGCGGTAGCTGTTTCCGCTGATTTCACTCTGTTCAATGTAGCCGCCCAGTGCCGAAATCTGCTGTGTAATTGACGCACTCAGGCTGTCGAAATCGAGTGCCTCCACATTGAGGTAAACGCGGCGAATCAGCTTGCGTGAGCTGTCGGGCAGCATGTTGCCCCCGGTTGCGCTGTCACCTTTATCCATCCCTGCTGCGGTGTCTGCCGATGTTTCACCTTCTTCGGCATGCGCGTCAAACATCTGTGACATCTCCGCCGCTGTGCTGGAGGCTGCGGGCGCAGCGGCATTTTTGGGTGCACTGCATGCTGTGGCAAACAGCGCCAGTGTGAGCGCCAGAACCAATGCTGTAATTCGAACTGTATTTTTCATTATTTCTGCTCCTTTCGGGTTGTCGATTCCATCCTATTACCCTATTAGTGTAGCAGATGTGGTAATTTTTTGCATTACAGCTTGATTACATTGTGTTACAAAAAAACCATCTGCCTTTGGCAGATGGTTTTTTAATGGTTCTGTTAGACAGGATGTACGCCGTTCTCAGCATCCAGATGTTCACCGTCGATGCCGTATTTTTTCTGGCGGCGGCTCTCAAAGAACTTGGGAGCAACCTGCGGGAACATTGCCCAGGTGAGAACATCCTCTTCCTGCTCGTTGTATTTCGCAGGCAGTTCTGCCTTCATCTTTTCAACCTCAGGCTCAAGCAAATCAGCAGGACGGCAGTCGATCGGCTGATCGTCGCCAATGATTTTCTTGCGGAACTCGGGGTCGATGGGGGCAGGGGTTCTGCCGTACTCGCCGCGAACCATGCCTTTAAACTCTTTGGTCACCATCTTGTAGCGCTCGCCCATGATGATGTTGAACACAGCCTGTGTACCGACAATCTGTGAGGTAGGGGTAACCAGCGGGGGATATCCCGAGTCCTTACGAACATTCGGAATCTCCTTGAGCACATCCTCAAACTGATCCTCTTTGCCAGCCTGTTTGAGCTGAGAAACGAGGTTGGAGAGCATGCCGCCCGGCACCTGGTAAAGCAACGTGTTTGCGTCAACGCCCATTACTTTGGGGCTGAGCAGACCGTTGGCCAGATATTTTTCACGCAGCTTCGCAAAGTGAGCGCGAACCACATCGAGTTTTTTAAGGTCAAGGCCGGTATCGTACGGTGTACCCTTGAACGCGGCAACCATCGACTCGGTTGCGGGGTGGCTGGTGCCCAGCGCCAACGGAGACATTGCGGTGTCAATAACATCGCAGCCTGCCTCAACCGCCTTGTAACAAGCCATCGAAGCAAGACCGGAGGTGTAGTGGGTGTGGAGCTGAATGGGGATTTTCACTGTTTCTTTCAGTGCCTTTACCAGCTCGGGTGCTGTGGTGGGGTTGATAAGACCCGCCATATCCTTAATGCAGATAGAGTCTGCACCCGCGTTTTCCAACTCCTTGGCGTATTTTACGAAATACTCCAGATTGTGCACTGGGCTGGTGGTGTAAGAGATCGCAGCCTGCAGGTGTGCGCCCTCTTTTTTAGTGGCTTTGATGGAAGCCTCGAGGTTTCTGATATCGTTGAGCGCATCGAAGATTCTTAGAATATCAATGCCGTTTGCAACCGATTTCTGAACAAAGTAAGCAACCAGATCATCTGCGTAGTGACGGTAACCGAGCATGTTCTGCCCTCTGTAGAGCATTTGCAGCTTGGTATTGGGCATTCTCTTGCGCATGATCCTCAGTCTCTCCCAAGGGTCCTCATCAAGAAAACGAATGCACGCATCAAAGGTTGCGCCGCCCCAAACCTCTGCGGAATAAAAGCCAACCTCATCCATTGCGGGCAGAATATCATACATTTCGTCCATGCTCATGCGGGTTGCGATCAATGACTGATGCGCGTCGCGAAGCACGGTTTCGGTAATTTTTAATTTCGCCATATTGGCACCCCTTTCTGCGGCGGAAACACCGCCACTGGTAATTCGGACAGAGCCGTTCCTAAAATTTGTACAGGGTTGACTGATTAGCCTTCCATCGAAACAACCAAGTCGTTCGAGTTAACGGTTGCACCCTGAGCAACGTGAACAGCGGTTATTGTGCCGTCCTGAGGAGCCATAATATCGTTTTCCATCTTCATAGCCTCGAGAACGACAAGAACATCGCCCTTGGAGACCTTTTGTCCGGCTGAAACCTTAACGCCTACGATGGTGCCGGGCATTGGTGCGTTGATTTTAACAGAGCCAGCTGCACCGGCGGGAGCAGCAGGTGCTGCAGCGGGCGCTGGTGCTGCTGCAGGGGCGGGCGCCGGAGCAGGAGCTGCCACAGGAGCTGCAACGGGTGCGGGTGCGGTTACTACTGCCGGTGCATCTGCACCCAATTCTTCAACCTGTACGTCATATGCTCTACCGTTTACGGTTACTTTCATTCTTTTCACGATAAATCCTCCTCGTTTATAATTGATGTATCTTTCAAGCGTTTCAAAACGCCCTGCTTTTTATGCACTAAAGAATCTTTACAGAGGCATGTTGCTGTGCTTTTTCGGCAGCTTGCTTACGCGCTTGCCTGAAAGCATATCCAAAGCGGAAATCAGCATATCGCGGGTGTTGGCGGGGTCGATCACATCATCCACATAACCATCCTCGCACGCCTTGTAGGGGCTTGCCTCATTCGCAATATAATCGGCGGTAATGGCAGCCATATCCTTGGTTGCGCTCACATCATCCGCATGCAGAATTGCAGCTGCGGTTGCAGGCTCGAGTGCCGAGATAACGGCAGAGGGCCAAGCCAGAGCAATGTCGGCATTGGAGTTTTTGCCTGCCAACGCGATGTAAGCAGCACCGTAGGCCTTACCGGTAATCACTGCAATTTTTGGGGTGGTAGCCTCGGCATAAACATGAGCCAGTGTTGCAGCATATTTTGCAAGACCTGCGAGCTCTGCCTCAGCATCTGCAAGGAAGCCGCTGGCGTTTACAAAGGTAATAACCGGAATCTGGTAAGCGTCGCAAAGCTGCATCAGCAAAGCGAGCTTTTTGCAATTCTTTCTGCACAGTGGGCCACCCTTTGTGGAGGCAACACCGCAGGTAAAGCCGCCAATGGTAGCCAGCGCAATGTATGCGCCCTTGCTGCCGTATTCCGGCATCAGCTCCACTACGCTGCCTGCATCAAATATGTTTTCCACAATCGCAGCCGCGTCTAACTCGCCGCTTTCGCAAGCTGCTCTTAAAGCAGCCTCGGTGTCTGCTTTTGCAGCAAAATCAAAAATAGGCAGCGCGGAGAGGTTGTTTTGGGGCAACATTGAAACCAGATGCTTAGCTTTCGCAATGGCATCTTCGGTGGTTTTGGCGACAAGATGTGCCACACCGGCTTTCGCTGCGTTTGCAGCCGAGCCTGCACCCGCCACAGAAGCACCGTTTGCTTTCTCGATGGATGGGGCAGTTAAGAAAAACTCAGCTTCTTCACTCATCACGACAAGGTCTGCGCTGGCTGCCATCATAGCAGCAGTACCTGCACAGGTGCCCGCAATCACAGAAATCTGCGGAACCACACCGGAAAGGTTGTTGCTCCACAGCAGCATCTCGCCATATGCGGCAAGCGCGTCATTGCCCTCTTTTAAGGCTGCACCAAACGAATCGTAAATACCTACGACCGGTGCTCCGGTTTTCACTGCCAATTCATAGACCTTTTTAATTTTCGCAGCCTGCACCTTACCCACTGCGCCGCTCGCCTCGGTCTTATCCTGCGCAAATACAAACACGGTGGTGCCTTCCACAGCGCCGTAACCTGTTACAACGCCTGCGCTGCCGCCCCCTGCTTTTGCAAAAGCATCAAGCTCGGTAAAACTGCCCTCGTCCAAAAGGAGAGCCAATCTCTCGCGGGCGGGAGAAGCCTTAACCGCCTTTTCACGAGCGCCTGCCAAGATGTTTATTTTGCTATCAGCACTCATCATTTTTCCTCCATTCTATAAACCATAAATTAATTAGAAACTACACAAGGTTCTTTTACGCGGCCGTATTAACGCTACCACACGCAAAGAACGCTTCATCTTCCGTTCTCTGCCTGCAAAATTCGGCTTAAAAACCAAATTATGCTAGAAAACCGAAAATGTAACCAGTATATATTATACACCGTTCCATTTATAAGCACAATAGATTTATGCCGTTTCTTCGCTTAATGGCCGCATTTTTTACAATTTGACAAAAAATTATCAATATCATGTACAGATTTGTCAGTATACCCATAAGGTTGCAATAATTTCCATATGTCATCATCAAATACATCGGCAAAAATCGCGCTATTCACCCCGCTTGCGCTCGCGTAGTGAAACACCGCACGTACCAATCCGTCACACAGCTCCGCTCCGTATTCCTCTTTCACACCGACATCCACAATGGTGAGCGTTCCGCCCAGCTGAAAAATGCAGTAGCCCACCAGCTTGCCGCGGTCAAGCGCGGCATAGCTCTCGTATTCATCGGTATACAGCAGGTTGGAGTACTGGCAAAAGCTGCGCACAGCATCTTCGTTCTCGGTTTTTCTCAGCTCAAGCATTATGTTGCCCCCTTATTTCACCTTTTTATAGGTGCGCTTATCGGCCGGCTTTTTTTCTGCACGGTTGTTTCCGCTACCCCAGCTGCCGCGGGGCTTGCTCGCTTTTGCTTTGTTGGAATTTGCCGCAGCCTGCTGCTGCGCGCTGCGGATAGACGAGCCAAGCGCGTTCAGCTCCGGCTCGGTCAGTTCACGCCACTCGCCGGGCTGCAGCATACCAAGGCGCACCGGCCCAATGCTTGTCCTTTTCAGGCGTGCAACTTCAAGCCCCACCGCCTCGCACATTTTACGAATCTGACGGTTTCTGCCCTCGGTAATCACAATCTGCATCACAACACGCCCGGGCTCTTTGGTGAGCACCGTCACCTGCGCGGGTGCGGTTCTTACACCGTCAACCATCACACCTTCGGCAAGCTGCATTGCCTGCTTGTCGGTTACATCGGGGCGCACCGTAACACGGTATGCTTTATTGATATGAAACTTGGGATGCATCACCTGATTGGCAAACTCTCCGTCGTTGGTAAACAGCAAAAGCCCCTCGGAGTTTCTGTCCAGTCTGCCAATGGGGTAGACGCGCTCCGGTACATTCTCTACAAGCTCGGCGACGCATTTGCGGTCCATCTCATCATTTAGGGTAGTAACATAGCCGCGCGGCTTATTCAGCGCAATATAATAGCGGTGCTTTTTCACGTTGGTAATCAGCTTTTGCCCATCCACCGCGATTAGGTCGCGATAGGGGTTCACCCTCTGTCCGAGGATAGCCTTTCTGCCATTCACCGTGACAAGCCCCGCTTCAATCATCTCTTCCGATTTTCTACGGCTCGCAACACCGTTGTCTGCCATTACCTTTTGAATGCGTACACCATCATTTGTTTTTTTCTCTGCCATAATAAACTTCCTTTCTGCACTGCTCCCGCAGTTCATCCCTGGGGTAACCCCGTAAGTTTGTTTACAGCACCGCACAGCTTTGCGGCAGATGCGGCGCCTAATCTTATCATTTATCTCTGAAAAAAGTTTTTGATTCTTTCTAACAGCCCTTTTTGCTTTTCTGCAACCGGCCGTGCTGCTACATCTTCGGTAGCGCACAACGGTATCCGTCTAAGCTCTCTGCCATCTAAGGTAAGCACTACCTCACCCACTGCGGCTCCCTTTTTTACAGGGGCAAGCACAAAACGGTTCATTCCAATTTTTGCCTGAACGCGCACTTGTTCCCCTTCAGCCAGCGCGGCGGTCAGCCCGCCCTGCGGCGCTAGCCCAACGCTGCTGCTTACACCGCCACCCACCGCAATCTCCAGCGGCGGCAGCAGGGCAGAAAGATCGGTGCTTTTCAGCTGCTCAAAGCCGTAATCCAGCATCTTGGTATGCATTCTCCAGTCGTCGGGGCAGCCAAGTGTTACCGCGATCAGCGTTACACCGTCGCGCTCTGCCGCGGATACAAGACATCGACCCGCCTTTTTGGTAAAGCCTGTTTTTACACCGATTGCGCCTTTATAATCATCCAGCAACCGATTATGGTTTCTCATCCAGCGTTTAAACGGTGGATTCCCGTATTCCAGTGTCATGCGGTATTGCGAGCAAATCTCAGCAAACGCCTCGTTTTTTAGTGCGGCTTGTGCCAACAGTGCCATATCGTAAGCGGTGGAGTAGTGTTCGTCGCCGTCAAGCCCCGAGGGCGTTTCAAATGACGTACCTTCCATGCCAAGTTCTTCGGCACGCTTGTTCATCATTTCCACAAACAGCTGTCGACTGCCCGCAATGTGTACTGCCGCAGCATTTGCTGCATCGTTGCCCGAGGCAAGCAGCATACCCGCAGCCAACACACGAAGTGTTACCGAATCGTCCGGAACAAGCCCCATTGACGAGCCCTCTACACGAATCGCATCTGCATCAACGGTAAAGTATTCATCAAGGTTCTCCTGCTCTAGCGTAAGCAGAGCCGACATTATTTTTGTGGTACTCGCCATTGGCATGCGCTCGCGCTCATTCTGCGCAAACAAAACCCTGCCACTCTGTGCATCCATCAGCACCGCGCCCTTAGCGTTCACCTCAATGCTATATGCCTGCACCGAAAGCAACATACTAAAAACGACCAGTATTGAGCCAAAGCAACCTATTTTTTGAACCATCATAAAACACCTGCCCGATTTTATATCTATGCGGGCAGTTGGTTGTCCTATACGGCGGCTTGTTTCTTAAATTATTCTGCGGGCACTGCGGAGGGCTCTGTGCCCTTTTTCGGCTTGTTGAACATCGCAGCAACCTTGTCAATCACCTCGGGCACCATATTCACCGCACGGTCGACTGAGCCATCAAACTTCTCCATCTGCAGCATTTTCACGTTGCCACCCGGGGAGATGACCAGAAATGCGAGCGGCTGAATCGTAACGCCTGCACCACTGCCGCCGCCAAACATATCCTTGGGTTTGGAGGTTGGCAGGTCGGAGCCGCCTGAAGCAAACCCAAAGCTTACCTTTGATACAGGAATTACAACGGTGCCGTCAGGCGTGATAATCTGATCGCCGATGATCGTATTCACATCCACCAGTGTTTTCAAATTTTCGAGAGAGGCGCTGAGAATTCCCTCGATGTGCCCCTGACTTTGACTCATAAAAATACACCCCTTACGGCAAAGTGCCGTTAAAATTATTTTTGTTGATCTAATCTCAATTAAGTTTTCCCTGCCGGTTCTTCCTTTTTCTGCGGGGCTGCGGTACGATTACCGGAAGATGCCGCACCGCGTTTTATCATCTTCCATAAAAACGATGCGCCGATGCGCAGCGCCGCACCCAGTGCAATGATCGGGGTAATCTGCACACAAAAGCGCAGGGTAAAACTCCCCTCGTCCGATAAAAAATCGGGTCGGATATCCAGCTCGACGCGTTTCATCTTGATATAATTTTGCAGCGCGGCATACGCACCGTATAGGTAGGCACTCGTTTTGCCGTAATTCACCGCCGTGTCCGAAGCATCTTCAGCGGCAACGGTCATGTGCAGCGTAAGGTCACATACGCGCAGATTACGTAAAATCATCCGCAGCCCGCCCGTCGCCGATTGTACCAGATCAAGTACAATGCCAACCATATCGGTAAGTGCCTGCGGCTTGCCGCCTGTTTGCTTCTCTTTCTTTTTGAGCTCGCGTTCAGCACCCTTTTTCGCCTGCTTCTCTGCTTCTTTTGCAAGCTTTTCTGCGTCCTCCTCGGGCGTGTTCACCTGTATTTTAAAGAACAGATACCCAATCCATACCTGCAGCTTGTCCTCCCAGCAAATCCATACCGAAACCGGCATGCACAGCAAGAAAAGCAGCACACCCAAAACGCACAAAAAAATTATCATACCGTCACCGTCATTTCAACTGAGCAGCCATCGCCATCCGGTCGCTTCCTGTCTGTTCATCAAAACTGACCTGTCCCTCAATCTCATTTTCGCCAGCATCCTCACCGTCATTCTCAGAGGGTAACGTGGGTAGCTGTTCGAGGCTTTGCAGCCCAAAGCAGCGCAGAAAGTTGGAGGTGGTAATATAAGCTACTGGCTTACCGGGAAGCTCCAGCCTGCCGTTTTCCTCCACAAGTCCCCTCTCAACCAGAGTATTGACCACACTGCCGCTGTCTACACCACGCACCTGCTCTACAAAACTTTTTGTTACCGGCTGATTGTATGCAATGATTGCCAGCACCTCGAGCGCCGCCTGTGAAAGCGGCTGGTTGCGCTTAATCTCAAGCGCCGCACGGATGTGGGGGGCATACAGCTCGCGGGTTACCATTTGGTAGCAGTCGTTCAGCACCAGAATCTCCACTGCGCCATCCTGCTCCTCATAGTGGTCGCGTACACGGTCGAGCACGCTGTAAGCCACAGGGATATCGCACTCCAGCACCTGCGCCAGCCGCGCCGCCGAAACCGGTTCGCCGCTCGCAAACAGCACCGCCTCTGCAATTTTTTCTATCTTATTTAACCGCAATTTATTTCACCCAACCTTGTTACACATTTACGACCTGTCCGTTTTGCCCACAGGAGCTGACCTGCGGAACATAACCTGCTGATTATCATCCGATATTGTGACGCGTTTACTTTTTACCAGCTCGAGCACCGCGAGAAAGGTTGCAACCAGCTCGCTGCGGTCACCGCTTTCTTCAAACAGGCTGTCAAAGCGCACCAGACGCTGCTTATACAAGCGTTTGAGCACAAAGATGATTTTGGAGGCAACGCTCACCACCCTGTGCTTTACAATGCCCGAAAACGCAGTAACCGGCGGCGGCAGGCGCTTTTGTGCCTTACCCAATGTCATTAAATACGCGGCTATCAGCTCGCTGGGGGAATGCGTTAACGTATAGGTGAGGTCGGCTTCCAACTCCATAGGCTCACGCACAAACAAATCGGCTGTGCGGTTTTGCTGCGCCAGCAACGCCGCCACCTGTTTGCAGGTTTGATATTCCAGTAGCTGTCCGGTGAGCTCTTGCTTGAGCTTTTCTTCCTCGTCCTCATGTTTTGGCAGCAGCGAAATCGTCTTCATGTAAACAAGACGCGACGCCATCTCCAAAAACTCGCTCGCAACCTCCATGTTCTGAAACTGTGCTTCATCAATGTGCGCGACATACTGATCTAGCAGCTTTGCAATCTCAATATCGTAAATATTCAGCTTGTGCTTGGAAATCAGATACAGCAGGAGATCCAACGGTCCCTCAAACTGATCCAACTTGAACGTTAGCTTATCCATAGGTTACTCCTTAAAGGAATAAGTTTATGAGCAAATCAACCGGGATTGTAATAAAATCGACAAAACGCAGCAAAAAGCTTGAGACAAACTGTATTGGGCGCGACAATACGCCTGTAAACAAGAGCAGCAGCATACCAATATAGATGTAGCGCTGATAATACTCGATTTTAAAGTAATATTTGTGGGGCAGCACGTATTCTAGCAAACGCGAGCCGTCCAACGGCGGTACCGGAATCAGGTTGAACACCGCCCAGTAGATGGTGGTATTTGCAAGTATCAACAGTATACTCAGAATGCCCTGGGCCAACCCCGTAATAAAACCGATTTTATAAAACACCGCACCCAGCACCTTATAAAGAGTCACCAAAACAGCACCCAACAGCACGTTGGAAACCGGGCCCGCAAGTGCAACCAGCGCCATGTCACGTTTGGGGTTACGTAGGTTGCTGCCGTAAACCGGCACGGGTTTGCCCCAGCCGAAGCCAAACAAGATAAACGCGATGCTTCCGAACAGGTCAAGGTGTGCAATGGGGTTGAGCGTCATTCTGCCGTTAAAACGCGCGGTTTTGTCGCCCAGTTTATATGCCGCAAGGGCATGGGCATACTCGTGAATCGGCATAATTGTCAGCAGCATTACCAAACTGATGAATATGCTCTGAAGGCTAAGTCTCATAAAAATTATCACTCCATACTTTTTGTAGCCGTTATCCGGGTGCCGCCCCCGCAATTTCACATGTATTTTGGCAAAATTGTGCTACTTTACTAATTTTATATTATACCTATTGTAGGGCATAATTACAAGGTAAATGGCGGTTTACGAGCTTTTTTTACCGAAAATTCATATTTCGCTGTACTATTTTTACAAAAGCCCTTGATTTCATTTCGTAAATCTGATAGTATACTACTGTTGACTTTATAAATCCGCCTATTCTTTTTAGAATAAGCGGCATTTAAATCTATCAAAGGCGTTAAACCTTGCGGGTAACCTTACCTGCATGAAATACAGCCAGAAAATTAGGTCGGTAAGGAGGTGCAGATATTATGGCAAAATGCGACATCTGCGGAAAAGGCGTTACTTTTGGTATTAGGGTTTCTCACTCTCACAGACGTTCCAACAGAACTTGGAAGCCTAATGTGAAACGTGTTAAGGCGATTGTCAAAGGTACTCCCAGCCACATTCACGCTTGCACCCGCTGCCTGCGTTCAGGTAAAGTAACACGCGCTATCTAAGTTGAAATCTGCATTTAAAAAAGACTATCCGTTTGGGTAGTCTTTTTTTATTTTTCCAAAAACATATTATTGGTTGACATTTAATATTATACGCCGTATAATATAGCACGTAATATAATTAATGAGAGGTGATGCTTTATGACGTTTGGACTAAGTGCGGCACTGCTGGATGCATGTGTGCTGGCTGTACTCTCACGAGGTGATACCTACGGGTATATTTTAACACAAAATGTACGCGAAGTAATGGATATATCGGATTCTACACTTTACCCTGTGCTGCGGCGGCTGCAAAAGGACGGTTACCTAACCACCTACGATCAGCCGTTTCAGGGTAGAAACCGCCGTTATTACTCGATTACCGAGCAGGGGCATGCACAGTATCAGCAGTATATTACCGAATGGGTATGTTACAAGCATAGATTGGATAAGGTTATTTTGGGAGGGATAGAGGATGACCAGACTTGATTTTTTTCTGAGGCTGCGTGAAGGGCTGCAAAAACTGCCGCCCGAGGAGATTGAAAATGCTGTTCGTTACTACACCGAATATTTCGATGATGCCGGTGAAGAAAATGTGCAAAAGGTATTGGAAGAACTGGGCGACCCAATGAAAATTGCGCAGCAGATCACAGCGGAATATATGGTTCGCGATTTAACCGTATACCGTCCGCAGAATTCGGCGAAGAAGGGGCTTTCCGCAGTTTGGATTGCGGTTCTCGCGGTGTTCGCTTCCCCCATCGCGCTGCCCATTGCAATTGCAATTGCGGGTGTAGCCTTTGCTCTGGTGGCTGCAGCGGCAGCGGTGCTGCTCGCATTTTTCTGCGGGGTATTCGCACTCATAATTGCAGGTTTGGCCGTCTTTATCGCGGGCTTTTTTATGCTGGGGGTTCACGTGCCCACGGGGCTATGCGCCATTGGCATGGGGTTACTGGTAGCAGGGCTTGGGCTACTGCTCTTTCTGCCTGTTCTGTGGCTTGCCAAAGCAACCTTTAGTGGTATTGCACGTCTAATCAGCAGAAATGTAACTAGGAGGAAAACGGTATGAAAAAGAGTACGATGATCGTTTTAATCGTTGCCGCATGCATGGTTGTATTGGGTGCACTGCTTGCAGGAACCGCCTATGCCATCAGCGGTGGGAATATTGGTATCTACTGGAACAATTCCTCAGGCTGGTACCACGGAAACAGCTACAGCGATGACGGCAGGGTCACCGCACAAACGGTAGACACCGGCGCTTTCACCAGTATCGATGCGGATGTTGATTTTGCCGAGGTGCGGCTCATCCGCTCAGACCGCAACTATGTAGAGTATGCTTTTGCGATAAACCAGCCAAAGCCTATCTGCACCGTTTCCGCAGGCGGTACACTGCAATTTCAGCAAAGGCAGCATGACAATCGCTCTGTATTTTCATTTTTTGATGGTATCCCCTTTGGCAGCCGTGGGCAAAGCTATGTCTATATTTATTACCGCGCCGAGCAGCTTGATTTTGTCACGGTCAAAACCTCAGCGGGTGATGTTCAGCTGAAGGATCTCGCGGTAAAAGACACCTTGAATTTAGAGATTGATTTCGGCAAGCTTACCGTCAGCAATGTGAGTGCCGCCAACATTAATGCAGAAGTCTCAAGCGGAGACAGCCGATTTACCGATATAACTGCAGATGGGCTGGTGTTTGACAGTGACTTTGGAAAAGTAACTTTTGAAAACATCACCACCAGAAATTTTCAGTCCAACACCAGCAGTGGCGATACCACCGTGCTAAACTGCCGCCTTGGCAACGCCGAATTTGACAGCGATTTCGGCAGAATCACAGCTGAGCACACCACTGCCGAAGGGCTGCGGGTAAACTGCGACAGCGGTGACATCAGCTTTAGCGGCACCTTTACAGGCATCACCGACATTGATTCCGATTTTGGCAAGGTCAGCCTGAGCACCGACGTCCCGCGTGAGCAGTACAGTATTGCCCTAAGTACCGATTTTGGTAGCATTCATGTAAATAACGAAAAATTTACCGGCTCTGTCAATCAAAACAGCGGCGCACCCAACAGTATTACCATACAAAACGGCGGCGGCAGCATTGCGGTGAACTTTCAATAAATGCCAAAAAGGTTTCTGAGCCAATGCTCAGAAACCTTTTTTATTCCTCAATCTTCTTTTCTTCGTGCTCATTGTTATCTATGGTGTCATCAGATTCTTCATAGTCGACATCAAGCACTGCATCTTCATCTTCATCTTCATCTTCATCATCTTCATCATCGGCAAGCTGCTCGCTCTCGGCAGCTCGCTGCGCTTCCTCTTGCGCCTTCTGATCCTTAATATCTCTAAATGCCGAAATCAGAAACCAGATGGGTGCCGCAATGAATACTACAATCGTAATACCAATAAATACGCGCTGATTGCTCGGCACCTGCCCGAAATCCTTGATCAGGCCAAATGCAAGGTATAAAATATAGAGAGCGGCGATTACCCGAAATGTAGGGCTTAAACCCTTACCTTTTTCTTTTTTGTCTGCCATTCGTTTTCCTCCGAGACTTATTTGGATTGCAGCCAGATGGTTTCTGACTCATGGCGCTTGGGTCGCCCCATCAGGTCGGCTATCGCCTGCTTGGGTGACTTGTTTTTATACAGCACCTGATAGCACTGCTCTACGATCGGCATCTCTACATCCACGCTTTGGCTGAGCTCGTAGGCAGCCTTGGTAGCAAGGTACCCCTCTACGGTCATACCCACCTTTTCCAGGGCCTGACGCGCAGTATTACCCTGCCCAATGAAGATACCGGCACGGCGGTTGCGCGAATGCATACTGGTACAGGTTACAATAAGGTCTCCAATACCCGAAAGCCCGCCAAATGTCTCATGGTGTGCACCCAGTGCAACGCCAAGCCTTGCAATTTCAGTAATGCCACGGGTCATCAATGCGGCTTTGGTGTTGTCACCCAGCTTTAGGCCGTCGCAAACACCGGCGGCAAGCGCAATTACGTTTTTCAGCGCACCACCAAACTCCACGCCCTTAATGTCATCATTCACGTAGATACGCAAGGTAGGGTTCATAAGAACATCCTGCACCAGCTCCGCAGCCTCACGGTTTGCCGAAGCGGCAACCACGGTGGTGGGTACACCTGTTGCAACCTCCTCGGCGTGGGAGGGCCCCGAAATCACCACAACCTCACACTGCGGCAGCTCTTCGGCAATTACTTCAGAAAGGCGCTTGTGCGACTGATCTTCCAAGCCCTTTGCCACCGAGGCAAGCACGCTGCCTTGTGCCATATAAGGCTGAAGCTTCCGCGCCGTTTCACGAATTGCAAACGACGGTACCGCCAAAATAACAAGGTCACAGCCCTGTACATCTGCAATGGTGCTTGTAAGCTTGATCTCCTGCGGAATTTTTACCTTGGGCAGCAGACGCAGGTTCTGCCCATCGCGTATGATTGCCGTAATTTCAGCAGGAAATGCACTCCACAGGGTCACCTCGTGCTCCATTTTATTACACATCACCGAAAGGGCAATGCCAAAGCCTCCGGCTCCTAATACACCAATCTTTGCCACGTGCTGTTCCCTCCTATTTTTCTTCCTTTGGTTTTCCAAATTTATACTCCGTACCGTTCATCAGGCGTTTAATATTTACGCGGTGCATATACACCACAATCAGCCCGATGAACACCGAAAAAACAGTGTCGATCACAGCGGGCCTGTTGGTTATTGTGAGCACAACGTATGTAACGATGGGATAGAGCACCGCACCCGTAATAGACACAGCTGATACAATTTTGCAAAGAAACAAAAGCGGCACACAGATAACCAACAGCACCAGAAATACAATCGGGTTAATGACCAGAATCATACCCAGTGATGTCAGCACGCCCTTGCCGCCCTTAAACCCAAAATAAAGCGGGAACAGATGCCCCAGAATGGTAAATATGCCTGCGACAAAGCCGATGTCAAACGGCAGTGTGCCGAACAGGTTGCTGAAAACCGCCCTGCTTACCGCCACCGTGATAATGCTTTTGCTGAAATCGCCCACCGTTACCAGCGCGGCGGCACCTTTGCCAAAGGTACGCAAAACATTGGTCATGCCTGCATTACCGCTGCCAAAGTCGCGCACGTCCTTATGAAAAAACAGCTTGGAAACAATCACCGACCAACTGATGCTGCCAAGTAAATAGGAGCATACCGCAACAATCAGGGCGCCAAGAATGATAGCAGTCTGTGTCGACATCGCAATCCCTCCGAAGATGAAGTTTGGTGGCTGTAGCTGTTACTATCATAACGCGTACGCCGCCATATTTCAAGAGCGGGGACACCCCCACAGGAAATTTGAAGAAATTTTATGAGCCTACTCGCCTCTTTGCCTTGTCACCATACGGATAGGGGTACCCTGCAAGCCAAAAGTCTCACGGATCTGGTTCTCGATGTAGCGCTGATACGAGAAATGGTACAACTCCGCTTTGTTGACAAATGATACAAATGTCGGCGGGCGGATGGAGGCCTGTGTAATGTAGTAGATCTTCAGGCGCTTGCCCTTGTCTGTTGGCGGCTGAACGCGCGCTGTCGCATAAGCAAGCACATCGTTGAGCTTACCGGTGGAGATACGCATACAGTTCTGCTCGTTCACATAGTGGATCATTTCAAACAGCTTATCCAGCCTCTGCCCTGTTTTTGCCGAAATAAACACAAAAGGCGCGTATGACATAAAGCTGAAATCGTTCTCCAGCTTTTTTTGGTACTCCTGCATAGTCTTGCCGTCTTTTTCCACAGCATCCCATTTGTTCACCGCAATGATGCATCCCTTGCCTTGCTCATGCGCATAGCCTGCAATCTTGCTGTCCTGCTCGGTAAAACCCTCAAGCGCATCAATTAATATGACGCAGACATCGCTGCGATCCACCGCCATATAAGAGCGGAGCACCGAATAGCGCTCAATGTTCTCTTCTACACGGCTTTTTCTGCGGATGCCCGCGGTATCAATAAATACATATTTGCCGCGTTCATCGTTTATAACCGTATCGGTGGAGTCTCGGGTGGTGCCGGCGATGTCGGAGACGATCATGCGCTCCTCGCCCGCAATTTTGTTAACGAGCGAGCTTTTGCCAACGTTGGGCTTTCCGATGATCGCCACCTTGATGTAATCGTCTTCGTATTCCTCGGCACGGTCAAAATCGATGTGCTTGAAGCACTCGTCGAGCAGGTCACCTGTGCCATGCCCATGCACCGACGATACTGCAACGGGGTCGCCCAAGCCGAGGTTGTAAAATTCGTAAAAATCGGGCGGAACCTGACCGGGCGCGTCACATTTATTGACACACAGCACAATGGGCTTACCGCTCTTCTGCAGCATCATCGCAATATCCTGGTCGGTTGCGGTAACGCCTGTTTTAATATCCACAACAAGGATAATGACATCCGCACTTTCGATTGCAATCTGTGCCTGATGGCGCATCTGCGACAGAATGATATCATCGGTTTTCGGTTCGATACCGCCGGTATCCACCAGCATAACCTCTTTGTTCAGCCATTCGCACTCCGCGTAGATACGGTCGCGCGTTACACCGGGTGTGTCTTCCACAATAGAAAGACGCTGGCCAATCAGCTTATTGAACAGGGTAGATTTACCCACGTTGGGCCGCCCAACCACTGCAATAATCGGTTTTGACATAAATTTCCGCCTCCTCTGCGGGCAACGCCCGCTTGTAATCCGTATGAGTATTTTTCGTTTTTTATTTTACACTCTGTCCGCTCACTTACCTTGCAAGTAGAATTTGCCTGCCGTTTCGAGCAACGCCCGCCTGTAATCCGTACGAGTGCTTTTCGCCTTTTATTTTACGCTCTGCTCGATAACTTATGAACCGTAAACTATTGTTTACCTGTTTATCTTTCTCTGCTTACTCACAGGCATCTGCCCACAGGTCTTCATCGAGCATGCTGCCCAGCAGCTCGTAGCCGTCATTGTCCACCACCGAGAGCTTCACACCCAGTGCATCCTCCACCTGTTCGATGGTAAGGTCGTCCAAAAAACGGTCCTGCTCATGCCGCAGCATCGCCGAGCTAATGAGCACCTCTTCACCGAGGTCTTTGCCTTTGAGCTGTGCAATCAAGTCTGTACCTGTAATCAGCCCCGCTACAGTTATGTTTTCGCCAAAATATACATTCCGTATTATTTCAACGCGGCATCTGAGTTGATTGTACTTGTTTTGTGCCTGTGTCGCAAGTGTTTTCATAAATTCACCCGCCGCAACACCCGTTGCAATCGTTACACTGCGTTTTTTATTGCTTTCACGCGCGTCAGCAAGTGCCTCGGCAAACTCCTGTTTCAGCATCGCAAGCAGCCCTACGCCGTTCTCAAGCTGATCGAATCCGCCGTAATATTCCTCATCGGGGATAGGCCGCTCTGCCAGCAGAAAAAATTCATCGGCAGGGTAAACGATACGTTCGCCGTGCTCCTTTAAAAATCCATCGGAATAGCGGTGAATGGTATCAATCACCTGCCCCGCCTCATCTTTGGTGTAGGGGCGCAGCGGGTACAGCCCATCGCGAAATTTTGTAGTACCCACCGGTACGCAAGCAATGCTCTCTACTGCGGGGAACAACTGTGCCAAATCGGTAATGCTGCGTTCCAGCTCTTTACCGTCATTAACACCGGGACAAAGCACGAGCTGGGTGTTGATTTTAATATCATGCTCCGCCAGCCGTTTTAAATACCGCAGCGAAGTCGCCGCTGCCGGGTTTTTCATCAGCGTAATGCGCAACTCGGGGTTGGTGCTGTGCACCGAAACATTGATCGGGCTGATGCGCATTTTGATAATGCGGTCAATATCTTCGCCGGTGAGGTTGGTAAGCGTGATGTAGTTCCCAAACAAGAAGGACATCCGCGAATCGTCGTCCTTCACATATAAGGTGTCGCGCATATTGGGCGGCATTTGGTCGACAAAACAAAAAACACACTTGTTTTTGCAGGTATGCTGCCGGTCCATCAGATAGGTTTCAAAGTCCAGCCCGAGGTCGTCATACTCCTGCTTGGCAATGGCAATATGACGGCGCTTACCGCCGATATCCTCCACCTCAACATCAAGTTTTTCATCGGTCATATAAAAACGATAGTCCAGCACATCCACAATGGGGTTGCCGTTAATGGTATGCAGGGTTTCACCCGCCGCAATGCCGGCCTTCTGTGCGGGTGAGCGATGCTCGACACTTTTTATTTTTACAGACATTGCAATGAGTTCTCCCCTTTCTATGGTAGCGTTCTACGCCCGAGTACCTATTATACAAAGTGCTGCCGTCGAAAAAAATGAGGGAGGATAAATCCTCCCTCATCCTTTGAGAGGCAATTAAGCCTCTTTCTTGATAACCTCTTTGCCTTTATAGAAACCGCAGTTCGGGCAAACTCTGTGAGGCATTTTCAGCTCACCGCACTGTGTGCATTTGGAGAAAGCGGGAGCATCCAGCTTCCAGACGCTGGAACGTCTTTTATCTCTTCTTGCTTTTGATACTTTTCTCTTTGGTACTGCCATGTTCAGCACCTCCTTATAAACTGTGTATTTTTAATTTTCCAGTAATTTACTTAATATTTCAAGGCGCGGGTCAACCCGCTTTTGGGTGCAATTGCATGACTTTTCATTTAAATTTATGCCACAAGTGGGGCATATTCCCTTGCAATCCTCTTTACACAAAACCTTACTGGGCAATTCAAGTATAATATCGGACGACGCCAGCTCATCCAAGTCCAACACAAGGTTGGGCACCACAACGAGTTCATCGTTGCTGTCATCATTGACCTGTTTCACCAAAATGTGTTCGAAGCCAAACACAACAGGGGTATCGATAGGAGCAAGACATCTGTCGCAAACAGTGTGAGCAATAGCGGATGCAGTATAGCTTAGGGATACTATACCCGCGCGGTTTGTAACCTTACCGCTCAGATGTACAGGCTCGGTAAAGGGGTTTGTCATTCCCAGCTTGACCCCCGAAAGGTTGAGATTGCAGTCAAAATTGACGCTTTCCCCCACAATTTCGAAGAGCTGTTTTAAATCAATCATCATCATGACACCTCATAACGCCACGCAGAATATTATATAGTTCTAAAGCGGCTTTGTCAATAGCTTTTCCGCCTTTTTGTGAGATAATACAGGCAAAAACGCCCTTGCCCACAAATCGTTTTAGATTTTGTACAAGCAGCCGGGTGTTTCATTCAGCTGAAAGCTTTTGCAAGTTCTATGATAGCACAAATCACACCAGCTGTCGAATCAGCATTTCGCGGTCACCCTCCAGCAGGTCGATTACGGGAATTTCAATCATGGTGTACGCGCCCGGTGCCTGCTTTACGCTGGCTCTTGCCGCGCTTACTAAAATTTGTGCGGTGAGGGCGGGGTTGTTGATTTTCATGCTAAATTCAAACTGCTGGTTCTGGGTGATACCCGAAACACCCTTGCGCACCATATTTACCCCGTGCCCCATATCGTGCAGTGCGTCCACGTCGGCAACCTCAATAACATGGGTTTCATCATGTGCAAAGTATGCATCCGCCTTAATTTTTTTGGCTACTTCCTCACAGGTATAGCCTTTTTCCAACTCAATGTAAACCATTCTGCGGTGAATTGAGGTGCCCAGAGGAATGGTCATTGACAGTGCCTTGCGCACCCCTTCAATCGCTTTGACTGCAACGGTGTGTCCCATACTCATACCAGGGCCGAAGTTGGTGTAGGTAATCCCCTTAGGTGCTGCGGCAAGCATCAGCGCGCGCACAATCGAATCCGAACCGGGGTCCCATCCCGCCGAGTGCACCGATACCGCGCCATGTGCCCTCGCAATCGGGTCAAGCGAGCTTTTCAAATCCCAAATGCCGCCATGAATATCGTAACTGTCTACGGTGTTGATGCCAAGCTCAAGGCATTGCTTTGCAAACTCGGGCACGGCACGGGTAGGAGCACATAGGATCGCCACGTCAGGGCGCACAGCAAGGTCTGCAACATCGCCAGCCAGCTGAACACCCGCAAGCTCAGCAGGAACCTGTGCCGGGTTGCGGCGCACAACGCCGACCAGCTCGCAATCTGCCGCGGCAGTCACCGCCTCAAAAACAGATTTACCAATATTACCATATCCAACAATTGCTACTTTAATCATGACATCACATCTCCTTATCGAAACTATATTGTCATGATACAGCTTTTTCACCGTTGCTGTCAATAGGTTTTGCAAGATTTGTAGTAACGACTTGCAAATTTAATGGTTTTTCCGTATTTTTTCTACAGAATATTTATAAATTCTAATTTTTTGAATGGTTTTATTTCATATTTGTAAGAAATCCATATATAAACTTATGCCATGCTGTATACCGTAAGCGCCACAAATGCCGCCAATGTAATCAGAACCTGTACTGAAAGCGTGGTAGATATGTATTCCCCTTCCTGTAGCTCGTCTGCAAAAATGGAAATGGTAAACGAAGCAGGCAGTGCAAAGAACATACACATCGCCAAAAACAGGTTTTTATCAAACGGTATCAGCGAAAACACCAACGCCGAAAATACTGCCAATAGCGTGCCCATTATGACCATACGCAATGCTACGGTGGTAAGCACAGGTTTTATAAGCTTTTTGTCCATTGAAATCTCATAGCCGACCGTAAGCATAATCAGCATACCGGTGGGAGCTGTAATAAACTCAAGTGTGCCCGCCAGAACCTCGCCTGCCATGCTACCGGAAATCGCACTGCCCAAACCGGTTACACCCACTAAAATACCCAGCACTAGACCAATGATCACTTTGTTTTCTAAAAGGCCTAAAGCCATTTCCTTAGGTGTGCTTTTTTTGCCTGCCGCACGTTGTATCAGCATGGTATAAACCGTAAAGAAAAATATTCCATGGCCTACATCCAGCGTGACCAGATGGTGCATCTGCTCTTCGCCCGCCAACAGTATAAACAACGGGTACCCCACCAGCCCTGCCTCGGCACATGTAAGCAAAAAGGGCATTGCCTTATGCTCAAAGCGCAGCAGTTTGCGCAGTAAAATACCCGCACCCATAGCCAGCGCCATACTGACAAAGCCTATCGCCACTATAAAAAGCATGCTGGCATTGTATTCAATTTTGTAGAGCACGTTAAACAGCACCAAGGGCAGCATAATATTAAAAATAATCGATTTGATGCCCGCCAGCCCTTCAAAGCTGAGCAGCTTTGCTTTGCGGCAAACCAAGCCGAGTCCAATTGCGGCAAATACCGGTACAGCGGCTTGCGCAAGGTAAAGTGTCGTTTGCATGTTTTATCCTCCAAAAAAGGGACGCATACGGCGCCCCCTTTCTCTCTTCTATTGCAATATAAATTCCGACCTCTATCATAGCGTTTTAGGGTCTCTCTGTCAAGATGGCACACATCCACACAGAATTTAATAGAAATACGTTAGTACGGACAAATCATATACCGAGTGGTTGTGTCTCGACCTTTAGAATAGACCCAACAAGAGAAACCCGCGCACGTGAAAGTACTGGTGAAACGAACAAAAAAAGCAGGAGCGGGCACCGTTGCGGTGCCCGCTCCTGCTTTTTATTATGGCTATTTAATAACCTTGTTGTCAATTTCTTCTTTTGCGAGCTTAATGAACTCGTCCAGGCTCATGGTACCCATGTCGCCTTCTTTGCGGTTTCGAACCGCAACAACGTTATTCTCGATCTCTTTGTCGCCCAGTACAACCATATACGGGGTTTTCTCCAGCTGCGCCGCGCGGATTTTGTAGCCGATTTTCTCGTTGCGGTCGTCCAGCTCGGTACGGATGCCTGCGGCCTTCAGCTTGGCAACCACCTCTTTGGCAGCCTCGTGCTGACGCTCACCAATTGGCAGAACCTCAACCTGTGTGGGCATCATCCACATCGGCAGTGCGCCCGCGTATTTCTCAATCAGCAGAGCCAAGGTACGCTCGTAGCAACCCAGCGAGGTGCGGTGGATGATATACGGAATGGTCTTGGAGCCGTCGGTATCCACATACTCCATGCCAAATTTCTGTGCCAACAGCATATCAATCTGGATGGTGATGAGCGTATCCTCTTTGCCGTGCACGTTCTTCAGCTGAATATCCAGCTTGGGGCCGTAGAACGCAGCCTCGCCCGTAGCCTCTACATAATCAATGCCGAGGTGGTCGAGAATTTTGCGCATCTGCTCCTGAGCGGCTTCCCACTGCTCGGTGGTGCCTTCGTATTTATCCTTGTTATCGGGGTCCCATTTCGAGAAGCGGTAGCTTGCATCCTCATAGAGCCCCAGTGTTTTCAGCATATAGTTTGCAAGCTCCACACAGCCGCGGAACTCATCCTCAAGCTGTTCGGGTCTTACAATCAGGTGTCCCTCTGAAATGGTGAACTGGCGCACACGAATGAGACCATGCATCTCGCCCGAAGACTCGTTGCGGAACAGTGTGGAGGTTTCGCCCAGTCTCATTGGCAGGTCGCGGTAGCTGCGCATTCTGTTTAAGAATACCTGATACTGGAATGGGCAGGTCATGGGGCGAAGCGCAAACACCTCTGCGTCCTTCTCCTCATCACCCATCACAAACATACCGTCTTTGTAGTGATCCCAGTGGCCGGAAATTTTATAAAGATCACTCTTTGCCATCAGCGGGGTTTTGGTTAGCAGATAGCCGCGTCTCTCCTCTTCATCCTCTACAAAGCGCTGCAGCAGCTGAATGGCGCGTGCGCCCTTTGGCAGCATAATGGGCAGACCCTGGCCGATGGCATCGCAGGTGGTGAAGTACTCCAGCTCGCGCCCAATTTTGTTATGGTCGCGTTTTTTGGCCTCTTCAATCGCCGTCAAATGTGCCTCCAGCTCGCTTGCTTTTGGAAATGCGGTGCCGTAGACACGGCAGAGCATGGTTTTGTTGGAGTCTCCCCGCCAATATGCGCCGGTGGAGGAAGTAAGCTTAATCGCCTTGATGCGCGAGGTGTCGGGCAGGTGCGGGCCTGCGCACAGATCTGTGAAGTCTCCCTGTTTAAAGAAGCTGATCTTCTCGCCCTTTGCGGCATGCTCTTGAATCAATTCTACCTTAAACGGCTCGTCCTTCATCCGTTCGAGAGCCTCAGCGGGCTCCAGCTCAAAGCGCTCAAGAGGCAACCCCTCTTTGACGATTTTCTTCATCTCCGCCTCAATTTTAACGAGGTCATCGGCGGTAAAGGGTTTTTCAACGTCAAAATCGTAGTAGAAGCCGCCGTCAATCGCGGGGCCAATGGCAAATTTAGCTGAGGGGTACAAATGCTTCACTGCCTGCGCCAGCACGTGAGATGCAGTATGCCAAAACGCTTTTTTTCCTGCCTCATCGTCAAAGGTTAAAATAGCAAGCTCACAGTCTTCTGTAATGGGGGTGCGCAGGTCAACCACCTGATCGCCTATTTTTGCAGCGCAAGCAGCCTTATAAAGCCCTGCGCCCAAATCCTTTGCAATTTCCATTGCACTGATACCGGCTTCGTATTCTTTGACTACGCCGCCTTTTAGCATTACTTTAATCATTCTTTTTCATCCTTTCATTGCCTCTATCTAAAATATAATTTGTCTAACTGTTCTCTTTCCTATACAGCAGGTTCATCCTCTGCATAAAAAAATGCCCCATCCCTACAAAAATAGGGATGAAGCATACACTCCATGGTTCCACCCTGATTGTGCGGGCTTGCCGCCTGCACCTCTCAACGTAAGACGGTAACGGGTCTTAACCGGCGGGCATTCACCGCACTCAAAGGCTGGTAACGGCAAATCTTCCTCTGTAACAGCGCTTTCAGCTGGTGCGCTGTCTCTCTGAACAGGGGGATGGCGACTGCCGCCGTCCTCATCAAGGTATTGATATTATGAAATTAAATCTATGTTACCACCGAAAAATTAAAATGTCAACTGGTAAAAGCCGTACAATTGTTACAAATTCCTTGACAGAATGTTTGACACGATATAAAATAGTACTAGTGTGCAGACATGTTGCATTTTTCAGCGGATATTTCCGCTTTCGGATAAGATTCTAAAGCTTCGTACCAGAGTAGGCTTCCAGCAGCGGATAGCCTATTCGATGTACCATTCGAAGAATATTGTTCTACAAAAAATGCCGCCTGTTTAAATACGGACGGCACATATTTTTTTAAGAGAAATATGTGTTCTGCTCCCGACACTACATTAGATTAATTCAAGGCTTGAAACAAATTGGAAAAAGGAGGTTTCAGTAGCGAACTATGGGAACAGTATCAGTATTAGTTTATGTGATCACAGCCGTTGTTGCCTTGCTGGTTGGTGCAGTTGTTGCGTTCTTTTTGGGCATCGCCTATCGGCGTAAAGTTGCCGAGGCGGAGCTGGGCTCGGCCGAAGAAGAAGCAAAACGCATGCTAAGCGATGCAATTAAAGCAGCTGAAAGCAAGAAAAAAGAAGCAATGGTTGAGGCAAAAGACGAGATTTACAAAATGCGTCAGGATGCCGAAAAAGATGTAAAAGAGCGCCGTTCCGAGGTGCAAAGGCAGGAACGCCGCCTGGTGCAAAAAGAAGAATCTTTAGACCGCAAGATTGAAAACCAGGAGAAAAAGGAAGAGATTTTACAGTCTAAAATCAAAGATGCCGAAGAAAAACTCTTTGAAGCTGAGGAAATCAAAAAACGTCAGTTCGAAATGCTGGAACGCATTTCGGGGCTGACCTCTGAGCAAGCAAAAGAATATCTGCTCTCTAACCTCGAAAATGAATTGGTTCATGAAAAAGCGCTTAAAATTTCTCAGTTCGAGGCACAGATGAAAGACGAGGCCGATACAAAGGCACGCGAACTGATTACCACTGCCATTCAGCGCTGCGCGGCAGACCATGTGGCTGAGGCAACCGTATCGGTTGTTCCTCTGCCAAACGACGAGATGAAGGGCCGTATTATTGGACGTGAAGGAAGAAACATCCGCACCCTCGAAACCCTTACCGGTGTGGATCTTATCATTGACGATACACCCGAGGCGATTACACTCTCCTCTTACGATCCTGTCCGGCGCGAAGTCGCCCGCATCGCTTTGGAGCGACTGATTCAAGACGGACGCATCCACCCCGCAAGAATTGAGGAAATGGTGGAGAAGGCACAGCGCGAGGTCGACGTTAAGATTAAGCAGGACGGCGAGCGCGCTGTAATGGAAACCGGCGTACATGCCATGCACCCTGAGCTGATTAAGCTGCTCGGCCGCATGCGTTACCGCACCAGCTATGGGCAAAATGTACTGAACCATTCGGTTGAGGTTTCTCACCTTGCCGGTATGATGGCGGCAGAGCTTGGCGCAGATGTAAACCAAGCAAAGCGTGCCGGTTTAATCCACGATATTGGCAAAGCACTCACCCACGAAATTGAGGGCTCGCATGTCGATATCGGTGTGGATGTAGCGAAAAAATACAAAGAAAACGATGTAATTATCAACGCGATTCACGCACACCACGGTGATGTGGAGCCAAAGACCATTGTTGCCTGCCTAGTTCAGGCAGCGGATGCGATTTCTGCGGCACGTCCCGGTGCAAGACGCGAAAACCTCGAAAATTACATCAAGCGTCTTGAGCGGTTGGAAGAAATTGCAACCTCGTTTGAGGGTGTTGAAAAATGCTTCGCCATTCAGGCAGGCCGCGAGATTAGAATTATTGTAAAGCCCGATATTATCTCGGATGACCGGATGACCCTGGTTGCCCGCGATATTGTCAAGAAGATTGAGTCTGAGCTTGATTATCCCGGACAGATCAAGGTGCATGTCGTCCGTGAAAGCCGCGCAATCGAATACGCCAAGTAGCAAGCTATGTCCGAAAGCAACTCGGACATTATCTGATACAACAGCAGCAAACCATTCGCCTAGTGCGGGTGGTTTGCTTTTTTTATGCAAACGTACGGTACACCTATTGTACGGCATACCCTTGTCGCCCGCATCCCCTCCACTTCATGATATGCAAGCTGTGAGTTACCTGCTTTTCACGGGCATCTTTACTAATTTTAGAATAAGTGCAATAAAAAATGTTAAATAAGTTACTAATAAAATGTAAACGATTTTTACAAATACTGTAAACTACATTAAACTTGTGTTATGATGAAATTGTTAAATTATTTTCTATTTTGAAAGAGGTGTTAAAACAATGAGAAAATCTATTTCTAAAGCAATATTGTTTATGATTGCGGTTGTAACGGTACTTTCAGCCTTTGGGATTACCACAGCATTTGCGGCGGATCCACCGTCAGCTTCTATCTCCATTGCCGATGGAAATATAACCGTAAACAAAGGTACAGGCAATAACATTACTGTTACTTACGGAGCCCCCCAAGTTACTTCACCGGAGTTTGACAGCGGGCAAATTATTACGGTTACTGGCACATCAACTACCAATACCGTTACAGTGGCCGATGCTGCCACCGCCAACATCAAGCTGAACGGTGCAGCCATTACCGCGCCTACAGGCAAAGCTGCGCTTGCAGTCGGCACAGGGGCGGCCGTAAACCTCACAACAGACACCGCGAGCACGCTTACCGGCGGCATTAGCGGCAGTTTCTCGCTAAGCGCGGGCACGCTGACTGTTTCTGGCGGTATAGGCGGTAGCCTAACCGTAACCGGTGGTACAGTTACCCTGCAAAACGGTACAGTAAGCGGTACTACAAGTGTAACAGGTGGAAAGCTTACTATCGGCAAGGATGCAACCATACCCGCTAAATTGACCATTACCAGTGGTATTCTGACCGCTGCTGACGGTAACACTGTGCTTTACAAAACTGTAATCACTCTGCCAACAGGGAATGCAAACACAAATATAAGTTATTCTGTGGACAATTCGTCAACCTATAAACCCGTTACCACTGATAACAGCGGTGCTTTCACCGTATATATGCCGGTAAAAGCAGGAGATGCCAAAACAAAATTTATCATTAAAAAGTTAAGCTCCGAGATTTTTGAGGTAGAAGGCAAGATTAATAATGATCACAATAACAGGCTTACTGCTGCTGCAGCCGTCTGCACCTGCAGCCTAACCGATGCAAAGCTAACTCCCAGTACTACGGAAATTATTATACCCGCCGGTGCTACAATCGCAACCATTCCCCTTAACCCCAGTGCAACCGGAAATTCAACGGGATGCATTCTTCACCCAGTCGGAACCACAGTGACATACAGTTATGTCACAGAGCCTTTGGGCAAAGTGATTGTTGATAATAACTTGACTGTTAACAATGCTGATGCCGGAACACAAATTAAAGTAACAATGACCGCAAAATTGGGTGATCAAACCCAAACTGCTGCGCCGGTAACCTTTACGGTTAAGAAAACTGTTACACTAGCAGTACAAGATGTAAACTCTATTCGCCACAATCGAGATTTTGTAATACGGCATGACGGTGGGGTTGGCTTTAGCAATGCAATGATAACAGGGCAGTTAATTAACGGCGGCTCAGCAATCGATAAAGCATACTATACTGTCACTGAGAATGAGATCACTGTTAAAGGTGACTATCCCGAAATTACTGCTGGTAATTCTTTAAGCATCAGCGCTGTTGCTAATAATTATCCCGTTACACCCACTCTTTCTATAACAGTATTAAAGAACATCGGCACAATCCAACAACCCGCCGATATTACAGGTAAAGTTGGCACGTCATTTGCTAACCTTGCGCTACCAAAAAAAGTAAAGGTTATTTTAGATGGAAACAGCAATGATACTATTGATTGTGATGTTAACTGGGTACAGGGCAGTTATAACTCGAACAGCACCTCACGCCAGTCCATCAGCGGCAGCACCCTACTGAACATCCCCTCCCATGTATCCATCGCTAACCGTAACGTTGCCATCAACGTCACCCTGCGCCGTGCTTCCACAGGTGGTAGCTCCTCCAAAGAACCGAACTATGAATATGAGTTCTGGATGGACATCAAGGATAAGGTCATTGATGCCGACAGCGGCGACACCGTGCGGGTATACGCCAAATCGTACGACAATATCCCCGCCGTCATTCTGGAAAAGCTCAAGGGCAGAAGCATTACGCTCATCATTGAGCGCGACAAGGGCAAGGATATTACCATCTACGGCAAAAACGTCAAAAAGGTGGAGAGTAACCGCATCTATTACACCTTGTCAGAGCTCGAAACCCTGTACAAAAATGCAGGTAAGCCCGACGCATCATCATCATCGTCCGTTTCCTCCTCTTCAGCATCCTCGAAGCCGACCGTAGTTACCCCCATTGTACCATCTACACCTTCGGTAAGCTCCTCACAGAGCTCCAGCGAATCTTCCAGCGAGTCTTCACAAGCGGTTGATTCCTCCTCGGAGGAGGAGCTCGAGGAACCGTCTGAGCCGGTAGATGTCGATCCGGAGCCGGAGCCCGACCCCGAAAGAAAGAAAATGTCCCCTTTGCTCATTGTAGTTCTAATTACAGTTATCGTAGCGGCAATCTCGGGTATTGTGGCTTGCATCGTACTCCAGCGAAAGAAATTCAACTAACGCATTAGAAAGGCTCCTGTCTGGTTCAGACAGGAGCCTTTGCTTTTGTGTTAAAACTATCTTCTTGGGCGGGTGCTTCGGCTGCGGCGCAGGTTGCGGTTACGTATCACCATCAATACAATATAGAACAATACAAACGCTACAAGAAAAATCACGCCGAACTTAAACCAGAACGACAGCACAATGTTTTCTGCTTGGTCAAGCACATAAAGCACCTGGCTGCGTTCCGCGCTGGAGGTCGCCACCAACGGCACCTCACCAATCTGCTCACCGGCGAGAATCAACCTTACCTTACCAACCTCGTCACCCTTTTTTACGGGTGCTGTGATGTGCTCAGGTAGGTCGTACTCCAGTACCACACTAGAAGGCTCGATTTCATCGGGTACCAGTGAGGTAAAACGCTCACTGCTTTCCAGCTTCATATGGTCGGTGTTCTTGGCAAGCCGCAGTGGAATCTCCGTAATATCACTGCCTTTTTCCATCAGTGTTTTAATACTAAATGTATCAAATGCCCACTGGTACAGCTGCTTGGTGTCGGTAAAGGCATTGTTACCAATCTCTCTGCCGTTTTCATCATCCATCAGCGGGGCACCTAACACAACGCACAGGTAATCAAAGCCATTCAGCGAGGCCGTGGATACAAAACATTTTCCCGATTCATCCAGCGTACCGGTTTTCAGCCCCTTTACCGGAGCATAGTAATATTGGGTACCCTTTACCATCATTTTATTGGTGGTGTTCCATGCGAGCGAATCGTGAATATTGGTAGAGCCCACCTGATAATGCGTAGTAGACGCAATTTCAAGAAAACCCGGAATACCGATTGCATGCTTTGCAATCAGGTACATGTCCTTTGCTGTGGTGTAGTTGTTTTCGTCAAACAAGCCATGCGGGTTGGTGAAATTAGTGCCGGTGCAGCCAAGCTCTTTAGCGCGCTCTGTCATCATCTCGGTAAAATAGGCAATGCTGCCGTCGCCCAAGTAATCGGCCACAATACTCGCTGCCTCGTTCGCGCTCTGCATCAGCATCGCATAAATCAGCTGCCGCATCGTCATGATTTCGCCCCGGCGAATATCGCCTGTGGAAACATTCTTGCCGTAAAACTCATCGTAGATGTACGCTTTTGCGGTAACCGTGGTGTTGTCGAGGTCGTCAACCAGCTCAAATGCCAAAATACAGGTCATCAACTTAGTGAGCGACGCGGGGTACATCTTTTTGTCGGCATTTTTCTCATAGATGACATCGCCTGTGTTCAGATTGACCAAATATGCCGCTTCGGCGGTGATGTCGAACGGTGGAGTATATGCCGCCGACACAGAAAAAGCGGCAGTACAAAATATCACCGTCATTAGCAAAGCAAGGGAAAAACTTAGTTTGCGCATATACAGTTGCTCCTAGTTTGTGATATAATAACCGTATTACGGTTATTATCTTTTATTTTAATCGTATCCCTTTGGCTTGTCCCCAGTGGGAAAACCAAATAACAGCAGATTATCTTAAGTATTTATTATAACAGATATTTATCTAAATAAAAAGGTTATCCAAGTTTGTTTACAATTTGACAGAAGTTTTCCCCGCCGGCAGCCTGTGCGGTAACGTGGCACTGGTGGGTCTCAAGGAGGTCACACAATGGTATACGTTACAGGAGATATGCACGGCGAGTTGGATCGTTTTAAAGCCCCTGCTTTGAAAAAACTGCGCAAGGGTGATACCCTGATTGTCTGCGGAGATTTCGGCTTTGTATGGAACGGCAGCAAGGCAGAACAGCGTATGCTGAAAAAACTAGGTAAACGCAAGTATAACATTGCGTTTATTGATGGCGTGCACGAAAATCACACCCTGCTGCAAGGCTATGAGGTCACACAGTGGAACGGCGGAAAGGTGCATAACATTTCGGGGCGGCTGTTTCACTTAATGCGCGGACAGGTCTACAACATCGACGGAAAAATCATCTTTACTCTGGGCGGCGGTGAAAACACCGATGTTGACTGTGAAACCCCCGGTATGGCCGATTGCCTGCCCACCATAGACGACCTGTACGAAGCCAACCGCAACCTGCAAAAAGTAGACTACATCGTGGATTATGTCATTACACATGACTGCACCGGTATTGTAAAAAGCTTTTTGAATATGGATAACAACATTTACAATCATCTATATGCATTTTTGAACGAAGCGGCGAAAATCATTCACTTTAAAAAATGGTTTTTTGGCTACCAGCACATCGATAAGGTGATACCACCCAAATATGTGGGTGTATTCAAAGAGGTTCATCGGTTGGATTAACAAAGCAAATGGAACTGTTCTGTATTTTAGCAAGGAACCGTAATATTAAAACTGTCATCCTGAGCGCACCGCGTTTGGGGTGACAATTCTTTTGTAACAGGAGTAATTTTATGCGTTTACGTAGAAAACCATGGGCAAAGCCCGAGCTGGATGCTTGTCCCTTTTATACTGAGCACCCAAGTGAGCACCGCGGTAAATGGCGCGAGTGGTTCGGCAACGATAAGCCAATATATTTAGAGCTTGGCTGCGGTAAGGGTGGGTTCATCTCAAAACAGGCAGCGACAGATTTTGAACACAACTACCTTGCGGTGGATTTAATTGATGCTGTGCTGGGGCTTGCCAAGCGTAATATCGAACGAGAATACGCCGCGGCAGGCCGTGAAACTGATAATATTCGACTGATGACACAGGACATTGAGCGCCTGTTTTTGATGCTGGAGGACGATGTAGATGAAATCCATCGTATCTATATCAATTTCTGCAATCCATGGCCGAAACTCCCCCAGCAAAAAAAGCGCCTTACCCATCCCCGCCAACTCACCACCTACAAGCGGTTTTTAGTGGATGGTGCGGAGCTCTGGTTTAAGACGGATGACGACGGCCTATTTGATGATACCTTGGGGTACCTTGAAGAGTGCGGCTTTGTCATAAAATATATGACACGCGACCTACACAGCAGCGGTTTCGAGGGCAGCGTACCCACTGAGCATGAAAAAATGTTTTCTGAAGAGGGGATTCCCATCAAATTTTTAATCGCTGTTTTTCAGAAGCAATAAGTCGTAGTGCCCATACACGCATAATCGGCGACAAAATAAAACAGGGACCGTGTGTTGTCCGCCACACGATCCCTGTTTTATGAAAATGAAAAAATGAAGAAAGCTAATTGTTACAGCCCATTGGGGTTGTTTTTGGTAAAGTTCCACGAATCCACACACATACGGTCAAGATCGAACTCCGCCTCCCAGCCAAGCTCGCGCTCCGCTTTGCTGCTATCTGCATAACAGCTTGCAATATCGCCGGGGCGACGGGGAACAATGTTGTAGGGTACATCCATACCGCTTGCTTTTTTGAACGCTTCCACAACATCCAACACGCTGTAGCCCTTGCCGGTTCCTAAGTTGTAGATGTTTACGCCGTTTTCGCTGTCCAGCTTATTGAGTGCCTTGAGGTGCCCTTTTGCAAGGTCTACTACATGGATATAATCGCGAACGCCAGTGCCGTCGGGAGTGTCGTAGTCGTTGCCGTAAACGCTCAGTGCCTTCAGCTTGCCCGCAGCAACCTGTGCGATGTAAGGCAGCAGGTTGTTGGGGATACCGTTGGGGTCTTCGCCGATCAGCCCGCTTTTGTGTGCACCGATGGGGTTGAAGTAGCGCAGCAGTACCACGCTCCACTCATTGTCGGCGGTATATAGGTCGGTGAGCATCTGTTCGTTCATCACCTTGGTGTAGCCGTAGGGGTTGGTTGCGGAGGTAGGCATCGTCTCAACAAACGGCACCTGATTGTGCATACCGTAAACCGTTGCCGAGGAGGAAAATACGATTTTTTTGCAGCCATGCGCCGCCATTACCTCGCACAGCACCAAAGTGCCGGTCAGGTTGTTGTAGTAATAACGCAGCGGCTGCGAAACGCTTTCACCCACGGCCTTGAGCGCCGCAAAATGAATAACCGCTTCAATCTTGTTTTCATCAAATATTTTAGAGAGTCCCTCTCTGTCCAGCATATCAACCTCATAAAATTTGAAGTCTTTGCCGGTAATTTTGCGAATTCTGTTGAGCGCCTCGGGCTTAGAGTTAACAAAGTTGTCGGCAATTACGACCTCTCTGCCCTGCTCAAGCAGCTCCACAACGGTGTGGCTGCCAATAAAACCTGCGCCGCCTGTTACTAAAATCGCCATAATGACATCCCCCATATTGTTTAAATTTGCACAAATGTGTTCAAAATTATCCATATTATATAATGCCTGTATTTTGCTTTATCCTTGTGATTTTAGTATATTCTTTTCCCACCCGCAAAGTCAACCGATATTTCAATTTTACAACATAAATCCATAAACGTGCAACAGGCAGGCAGCAATTGCACAATCTTACAAAAGTTTTACAATTAGCATCTGATATTACGGTGCAAAATCCTGTATAATAAACTCAATCGACAATTGAAACGGAGGCGCCCCTATGTCACGAGTAACTTTTGAGGATGTTAAAGCGAATGAAGCCATTCGCATCTATATCAAACGAGCCGACGAAACCCTAATTGCAATGGGCTTTACCGAGCACTCGTTCGCCCACGTGGGTAAATGTGCGCAGCAGGCTTATGAAATTTTAAACACTTTGGGCTATGAGAAGCGCATTTGTGAACTGGCGCAAATTGCTGCCTATATGCACGACATCGGCAACGTTATCAACCGTGAGGATCACGCACAGAGCGGCGCGATTATGGCATTTCGCATCCTTGACCAGATGGGTATGCCGGCCGATGAAATATCCACAGTGATCACCGCCATCGGCAACCATGATGAAAGCACCGCAGTGCCGGTAAACGCCGTCGCTGCCGCGCTGATTCTCGCCGATAAATGCGATGTTCGCCGCAGCCGTGTGCGAAACCGCGATATCGCCAGCTTTGATATCCACGATCGTGTCAACTATGCGGTTGAGCGTTCGGAGATGACCCTTGCGGACGATAAAACAGCGGTCACTCTCGACCTCACCATCGACCCCAAAATATGCCCTGTGATGAACTATTTCGAGATTTTTCTTGGTCGCATGCTGCTCTGCCGCCGCGCCGCAGATTATCTCAACCTCAAATTCAAGCTTATTATCAACGGTTTGGACGTAATGTAAACAAAAAAGAGCCGCAGCTTAGATGGGGCGCAATGGGAAAGTTTGGGCGAGTAGCTTTGGCTATTCGCCCTTTCTTTGTATCATAGGGGCTTGAGGCGTGCCCAGACCAGCTTTGTTTGTGCCAAGGCAAACAATATGCAGGTCTGCCAAAGGGCATAAAATCCGCTTTACGATGATGTTTTATTGTGCTAAAATGTTCACATAAACGGGTTCATTTGGATTATTACGGAGGGCTATTATGGCAGAATACTGTGTAGGCCTAGATTTGGGCGGCACCAATATAAAGACCGCCATCTTTACAACCAACTATGACAAAATTGCGGAAAGCAGAATCCCTACGGAAGCGCATTTAGGATCAGAAGAAGTACTGCAGCGAATGTTAAAAAGCATCACCGATTTATTAGGTAAAGAGCATATCGAGAATAGTCATATTCGATGTGTTGGAATTGGCGTTCCCGGTTTATTGGATCTAGAGCGCGGTATTTCAAAGTTCTCTCCTAACTTCCCTTCTTGGAGCGATGTCCCCGTTGTCGAGTGGTTTCAGGAACGTTTGAAAATTTCATCATTTATAGATAACGATGTAAGGGTAAATCTATATGGTGAGTGGTACTTTGGCGCCGGAAAAGGGAAAAAGAATGTTGTTCTTTTGACATTAGGAACAGGCTTGGGAGCCGGTATCGTTATGGACGGCTATGTGCTTTATGGTACAACAGGAAGTGCAGGGGAGATTGGCCATATGAACATGTACCGTACCGGACGCCCCTGCCGATGCGGGAGCTCTGGCTGCTTGGGTAGATATGTTTCTGCGTTGGGGATGTTGCGAACCTTAACAGATAAGTTGCAAGCTGGTAGCAAAAGTATTATTACTCAATGGGTACACAATGATTATAATAAGATAACAGCCAAAATGATTTCAGAAGCTTATGATGAAGGTGACTCTACCGCTGTCAGCACCATGCATGAAACAGGAGAAATTTTAGGGTATGGCTTAGTAAACATTATTAATTTATATAACCCCGAAACAATAATAATTGGGGGAGGCATGTCAGCCGCCGGCGAAAGGCTTTTAGCAACGGCCAGAAACATAGTAAGTACGCATGCTTTAAAAATATCACAAACGGCATGCTCTATTGTTACTGCAGATTTAGGAGATTCAGCGGGAATGTTAGGAGCCGCCATTTATGCCAATGAAAAGATAAAAAGCAGCCACAGATTATGGGCATAACTGGAAGTCAGGCAAGCTGTTCAAACTTTTTCTAGTGTTATTTATGACATGCCTCTTGCCGGAACAAGCTGAAAGTCCCATTATTTATATAAGACAGGATTTGTTGTATTATTTAAAATCTATATGATTTTTTATAACAAAACTGTGGATTCCAATTTAACATATTACGAATTACTATTATGAGGCATAATGCGAACAAAGAGCCACGGGGACAAACAATGTCCCCGTGGCTCTTGTCATATCTTCCTTATGGAGCTCGACCATTTACGGCTCTTTTTTATTCTTCAAACAGCTTGTTCTGCAGCTCTATCATTTCTTTGCGGCGGCGCTCGGTTTCTTCGGTATCGAGTTCAAAGTGCCCGTCGCTGTGCAATACGATGATGTCGCCTTCTTTTACACCCTGGGGCAGCAGGCTGATGAGAATATCGCTCATTTCGCCGCCGCTGTTTTCGCATACCGCGTAGTCACCCTCAAAGCGGTCAATCGAAAGATGTATCATAAAAACTTCCCCTTATTTTTCAGTCTTTACCTGAATTGCTGTTCCGTCTGTTTCAAAAATAATGGTTCCAGCAAGGTCGGTGCGGTAATAGGTCACCCCGGCCTCCTTCAGGCGGCTTACAACCTCTTTATGCGGGTGTCCGTAGGAATTATCCTTACCGCAAGAAATTGCTGCGTAAGAGGGGCTCACCGTGGTAAGCCATGCTTTACCGGTGCTGGTGTTGCTGCCGTGGTGCCCAAGCTTGAGCACATCGGCGGAAACATCTGCGCCTGTTTCTAAAATTTCATTCTCCATATCTTTTTCACAGTCTCCGGTGAGCACAAATGAGATATCTCCGTACTCAAATTTCAGCACCACCGAGTTGTTGTTCATTTCGGTGCTCGGTTCAACAGGGCCAAGTATGGTAAACTGTGAGCCATCCTCAAGGTTGTATACATCCCCCGCTTTGGGCAGCTTAATCTTCAAGCCTTTTTGCTGTATCGCTGTGAGCATGTTTTTATACGCTTTGCTTGTGGGGGTAATGCTGTCGGGCACCTTGGGTGCGATGATGCTTCCCACATCCATCTGCTCAATCACATAGCTCATACCGCCGATATGGTCGGCATGCGGGTGAGTGGCAATGATATAATCCAGCGCCATTACATCCTGACTTTGCAGGTAGCTCACCACCTCGGCACCCTTGTCGCGCTCTCCCGCGTCGATGAGTATATTGTGCTCGGGTGTTTTAATGAGTATACTGTCACCCTGCCCTATATCAATGATATGTACCGAAGCATCTGCCGAGGTAAAAACAGGGTCGGCAAGCTCGGTTTCGGCAAAAATTTCGTCCCATGTGGGAATAAATTTAAAATCCATGCTGTCTGCGAGGGTGATGAGGATTGCCGCTGCAAGCAGCACCGACACCACCACCGCAAAGCCCCAATTCAGGCGCTGTGGTCTTCTGTATCTCGACATTGCTTAATCCTTTCGTCTGCGGCGCCTATGGCTTTGCCTTTGGGCGCTGCTTTGGTTTGCCCTTTGCGTAACGGCTGGTGCTCTTAGGCTTGCCGCGCCGTTCCTCTTCTTTACGCATAGTAATATGTTTCTGTTTTTCTACAAAATCTTTATCGGGTGCAATCAAGCACTCTTTGCCGTTGCCGATGAGATCAGAGCGCCCCGCCTTCAGCAGTGCCATTTTTACCAGGCGGCGGTTTTCAGGGCGGAAGTATTGCAGCAGTGCGCGCTGCATCGCCTTTTCCTCCGCTGTTTTCGGCACATAAACCGGTTTCATGGTATAGGGGTCTATCCCCGTATAGAACATACAGGTCGAAACTGTTGCGGGCGTGGGGTAAAAATCCTGCACCTGCTCGGGGCGGATGTTGTTCTTTTTCAGGAACACCGCAAGCTGAATCGCATCTTTAAGCGTAGATCCCGGGTGTGATGACATCAGGTATGGCACCAAGTACTGTTCTTTGCCGATGCGCCCTGTAATCTGATAAAACTTCTCTTGAAAGCGGTTGTAAGCCTCAATATGCGGTTTACCCATACGATCGAGCACCTGTGCGGAACAGTGCTCGGGCGCAACTTTGAGCTGTCCGCTTACATGGTGGGTAATCAGTTCTCTGAGGAAAGCATCGTTTTGATCCTGCATTAGGTAGTCGTAACGAATACCTGAACGGATAAACACCTGCTTTACCTTTGGAATATCACGCAGCTCGCGCAGCATCTCGAGGTACTCCTTGTGGTCAACCTGCAAAGCAGGGCATGCGGCGGGTGCAAGGCACTTTTTATCTTTACACAGCCCCAGTTTTTCCTGTTTTTTGCAGCTTGGCAGGCGGAAGTTCGCGGTAGGGCCGCCTACATCGTGAATATACCCCTTAAAGCGTGGGTTTTTAGTGAATGCCTTTGCCTCTTCGATGACCGACTGCGTGCTGCGACAGGTGACATGCCTACCCTGATGATACGCGATGGAACAGAAGTTGCAGTGCCCAAAGCAGCCGCGGTTGTGCATAATCGAAAATTCGACTTCTTCAATGGCCGCAACCCCGCCCTGCGCCTCGTAACTGGGGTGGTAATAGCGCATAAACGGCAACGAAAATACCCGGTCCAGCTCCTCTTGGCTCAGCGCGGTCATGGGCGGGTTTTGCACCACAACCACATCGCCATGCTTTTGCACAATGGGTCTGCCGTACACATAATCTTGCTCATCAATTTGCTGTTTCGTCGCCTTGGCGTAGGCGGTTTTCTCGGCGCTCACCTTAGCGAATGAGGCGATGGATACTGCATTCTCTACCGGCGTGCCGTGTGCTGCGATGTAACATGTGCCGCGTATATCAGTAATACTGTGTACGTCTTCGCCCGAAGCAAGGCGGTGCGCAATCTCCGCTGTCTGCTTTTCGCCCATGCCAAAGCTTAAAATATCCGCTTGTGAATCTACTAAAATAGAGGGGCGAACCGCGTCGTCCCAGTAATCGTAGTGCGCAAAGCGGCGCAGGCTTGCCTCAATGCCGCCAATCATAATCGGCACATCGGGGTAAAGCTCACGAATTTTGTTGCAGTAAACAATGGTGGCACGGTCGGGGCGTTTGCCCGCCTTGCCGCCGGGGGTGTAGGCGTCATCACTGCGCTTGCGTTTTGCGGCGGTGTAATGCGCCACCATGCTGTCGATGTTACCGCCCGTGACAAAATAGCCGTACTTTGGTTTGCCGTATACATCAAACGCCTTGGCGCTGCGGTAATCGGGCTGTGCAATCATCCCCACGCGAAAGCCCTCGGCCTCCAATACACGTGAGACAATGGCGATGCCGAAGCTTGGGTGGTCGACGTACGCATCGCCTGTTACACAGACAAAATCCACACCGTCCCATCCGCGTTCCTGCATCTCCTGTTTATTCAGTGGTAAAAATGGCATAAAATCTCCTTTTGGCGGGTTCCCCGCCCCTCTGCTTGGGTTAAGCTGCGGCTCAGCCGTTGTGCTGCCTGATATGCGCAGCAACCTTTGCATCTTCTATTTTAATGTGGTTGATCAGCCAACCGCCAACCGATTGGTTCACTTTGAACACCAGTGTCAAGGACGGGCCTTTCTGTTCCAGCTCGTCCATAATCTCTCTGACCACGCCGGTGAAGCTCTCGTGGTATTTTTTATGGTTTAAGTAATCGGGGTATTGCGAATGCTGCTGCAGTTTTTCTTCATCGCTGAAGTGCTTTATGGTGTAGTCGTACAAAAATTTCACGGTTTTGTCCATCTCCGCACGTCCTTTGCCCTGCGAGCAGGCGTCCAACAAATTATTAATAGCCAAAAACAGCTGTTCATGCTGGTGGTCAATCGTTGCATTGCCTGTTCTTAAATCATCTGTAAATGCATATGCCATCGTGAAAAACCCCTTTCAATTTATGGTGTCGGTTTGTTTCGTTTTAAACTGTCTGTTCCTCACTGTTCATTCTCATTTCTACCCATTGCTGACGAGTGATGAGCACAGCGCGCGGCTTGCTGCCCTCAAACGGGCCCACAATGCCCCGCTCCTCCATATCATCAATGATACGCGCCGCACGGGCATAGCCAAGCTTGAGCTTGCGTTGCAAAAGCGATGTGGATGCCTGCCCGATTTCAACGACAACCTCAATCGCTTTGGCAAGCATCTCATCCTCCGCGTCAAAACCGCCGCCATCGCTTCCACTGCCTTTACCCTTTTCGGTAACCGCCTGCCGTTCAATCTCGTTCATAATTTCCTCATCGTATTCGGTGTTTTGGCTGTCCTTGACGAATTTAACAACCTTTTCAACCTCTTTGTCGCTGACATAGCACCCCTGCACACGCGTGGGCTTTGAAACACCTACCGGCAAAAACAGCATATCGCCGCGCCCAAGCAGTTTTTCCGCACCGCCGCCGTCTAAAATGGTGCGGCTGTCAATCTGCGATGAAACCGCAAACGCAATACGGCTTGGAATATTGGCTTTAATAACACCGGTGATAACGTCAACCGACGGGCGCTGTGTTGCAATGACAAGATGCATCCCCGCGGCACGTGCCATCTGTGCAAGACGGCAAATCGCATCCTCCACCTCGTTCGGGGCTGCCATCATCAGGTCGGCAAGCTCATCAATGATAATTACGATCTCGGGCATAGGTTGCAGGGGGCTGTCCTCCTGCTTTGCGAGCTTGTTGTAGCCTTTTAAGTCGCGCACACTATTGTCGGCAAAAATTTTGTAGCGGTTTAGCATTTCAGAAACCGCCCAATTCAGCGCACCTGCCGCCTTGCGCGGGTCGGTGACAACAGGCACCAATAGGTGCGGAATGCCGTTGTAAACGCCCAGCTCCACCACCTTGGGGTCAATCATCAAAAGGCGGATTTCATCAGGGGTAGATTTATACAGCAGGCTGATGATAATGGAGTTGATACACACCGATTTACCCGAGCCCGTCGCACCCGCAATCAGCACGTGCGGCATCTTACCAATATCGGCGGTGGTGATGTTGCCGCTGATGTCCTTACCAAGTGCAACGGTCAGCTTGCTCTGTGCATCCATAAACACGTCCGAATCGATCAGCTCTCGAATTCCCACCATACTGATGGTTTTGTTGGGCACCTCAATGCCCACCGCCGCCTTGTTGGGGATGGGAGCCTCGATACGAACACCCGCCGCCGCGAGGTTTAGTGCGATATCGTCGGCAAGTCCTGTAATTTTGCTGATTTTAACACCTGCCGAGGGCTGCAGCTCGTAGCGGGTAACAGCGGGGCCGCGGCAAATATCGATGATACGTGTCTGCACACCAAAGCTGTTCAGGGTATCCACCAGCCGCTGTGCGTTGGCTTTGAGCTCATCGGGTACATCCTCCGACAAATCGTTTTTCGTCTCTTTCAGCAGATTGATCGGTGGGAAGATATAAGCATTGAAATCCTCTTTGCCCTCTACCTCGGTAAATTTTGCCTGGAAACGCCCGTCAATGTGGGTATCCTCCTCTGGCTGAAGCTCCTCAGCAAGGGCGCGCTGCAGCATTGTGTGCGCATCCATCGGTTCAAGCGGTAGGCTATTCACCTGCTCTACAGGAATCTCAGTCACTGCTCCGCGGTACTGCATCGTCTCATCAGAAGAATCGCTGCCAAACTCATTTTCAATCTTTTCTTCTACACCAACCTGAAAACAGAACCGACCATCATCGGATTTTGGCTGTGCGGTCGGCTCCGAAATCATGCCGCTTTCCGCATCTGCGTCTGATATGTAAACGGGCTTGAAGGCATTTGCCTCTAGCCCCATGGCTTTGTTGACAATATCGTCAATTCCAAGCTTGTCCGCTTTGTCTGCCGGTGCTGCGGCAGGCTGCTTTTTGCCAAACCCGAAAAGACCTTTTGCCTTGGGCGGGTCGCCGGTAAAGCTTTCTCCATCCTTACCAAGCAGCTTGTCTCTTTCCATCTTCATGCTGTCGGTATACTCCATTGTAGCTTTTGGAGACTGCACCGGGTGCTGCGGCAGCTCTTCCTCCGCCAAAGGCACATCAATGTTAAATCGCGCGCCCGAAACGGTGCGGCGTTCCTCCGCACGCTCAATATAAGCTTCTTCAATCTTTTTCACCGGTTTGTAGGCGCTCTTCATAAATTCGTGCAGGGTTGTGCCGGTGATGATCATAAGGAACACAAAAATGAGAATAATCATGGTGACCTTTGCACCTGTTGCGCCAAACAGCGCGGTAAACGGTACACCTATAACACCGGCAAAAAGGCCGCCCCCACGCAGCTCAATGCCACTTTCAAACAGGTACACAATGCTGTCCCACAAGCCCGCGCTTTCAAAGTCACCCATCGCAAACGCATGCGTAATACCGCATAGCAAAAGAATGAGCACCCCGGTTTGCCACAGCTTGTGCTTGATATTGCCCTTATCCATTGTGGCAAGCACCGCAATGTAGATGAGGGAAGCCGGCAGCAAAAATGCGCACCAGCCAAACAGCCCGAACAGGCTGTTGTGCAGCGTTGTCCAAAAGTTTTGGCCCTCAACAATGCACACCGCAAACAAAAAAATGCCTGCAGCAAACAAGCCAAGCGCGCAAAGCTGCTTTTGGTAACGGGCTTGCGCCTCCTGCCGCGCTTTGGTCTCTGCGGCACGCTTTGCCCGCTCTGAATTTTTACGTTTGGTAGCGGTGCCACCGCTCTTTCTTTCTGCCATGTCTTCTATCCTCTCTGTTGCCAGCTAACGGTCTCTATAGTTCTGCCCGGGTGCATACCTTTCATCAAGATACATCTTTGGGTCGGTCGAAATCAGGCGTGTTATCTGAATGCCGTTTTCGCCGCGCATCCCTTCAATAAAAGTGCTACCTACGCTTACCATTTCAGTTTTCGCAGGCTCGCTCGGGAACACCTGCTCGATTGGAACAACGGTGTGCAAATGCGTCATTGCGCTGCCTCCTTTGCTTTACGCACTCGCGATTTTGTACCGGAGCGCTTGGGCTTTGCTGTTTTGGGTTTAGGGGTTTTCGCTGCTTCCTCTTTGGCAGGCTGCGGCTTATCCTCCGGTTTTTCTGCGCCTGCGGGGTTGCTTTCAATCAGCTCGTACAGCTTTTCTACCACTCGGGAAAGTCCGCCCAGCTCATCGATTAGCCCCTCCTTAACGGCGGACTCACCATCCAGCACGGTGCCCACATCCATCACCATCTCACCTGTGTTCATCATCAACTCGCGAAAGCGCTCGGGTGAAATGGTCGAATTATCGGTAACAAAGCGCACAATGCGCTCCTGCATCTTGTCAAAATAAGAAAGGGTCTGCGGTACACCGAGCACCAGCCCATTCATGCGCACAGGGTGAATCGTCATTGTCGCCGAGGGTGCAATCAAGGAATACTTTGCGCTGCATGCAAGCGGTACGCCAATGGAGTGTCCGCCGCCCAAAACCAGAGATACGGTGGGTTTTTTCATCCCCGCAATCAGTTCTGCAATCGCAAGTCCGGCCTCTACATCACCGCCCACGGTGTTGAGTATAATCACTAAGCCTTCTATATCAGGGTCCTGCTCAATGGCGACAAGCTGTGGAATGACATGCTCATATTTTGTAGTTTTGTTCTGTGCCGGCAAAATAAAATGCCCCTCCACCTGCCCAATTATGGTGAGGCAGTGAATCACGTGTTTCCCCTTGGTTCCTGTAATCGAGCCGGTCTGTAAAATCTGGCTGGTTTGCTGATCATCCGCAGTTACTTCCTGCTCGTTCTCTTGTTCGTTCTCTTGTTCATTTTCTTGCTCGTTCTCTTCTATTTCCTGCTGCAGCTGTTGCTCTTTACGCATCGTATCATCCTCCAAAAATTCCGAATTGATACTAGGTATTCTTTACAAAAGCCGCTGTAATATGTCACATAAACATACATACTATATTATACCTTGATTTTAATCTTTGCGCAATCAAAAAGAACAATTGTTTTACTGTGGCTGCTTGCTTCAGCAGAAAACGAAAGCCATCCGCTCCGCGCAGATGGCTTTTGATTATAACAAGATTCTTACCTCATTTAGTAACCAATGATTTCGTCCAGCGACTCGTCGTCCATGACCCATTCGTCTACAACGCTGATGGTGCGGAAACTTTCTTTGTCGTCACGCACAATTACGGTTGTGATGCCCGCGTTGATAATCAATCGCTTGCACATGGCGCAGGGGTTTGCGTCTTTGACGTAATCACCGCTTTGATATTCGCGCCCTACCAAATACAGGGTGGAATCAATGGTGTCGCTGCGCTGTGCGTGAATAATGGCGTTCGCCTCGGCATGCACCGAACGGCACAGCTCGTACCTTGTGCCGCGAGGCACCTTGAGGCGTTCACGGGTGCAGTAACCTAAGTCGGTACAGTTTTTGCGCCCGCGCGGCGCGCCAACATAACCGGTGGATATGATCTGATCGTTTTTTACGATGATTGCACCAAAGTTCCGGCGCATACAGGTTCCGCGCGTAAGTACAGTTTCCGCAATATCCAGATAATAATTGATTTTGTCGCGTCGCGTCATAAATCTTCACCCTTTCCAGTGTGTTGTCTGCACCTATTATAGTATAATTGCGCATGCTTCGCAATATTTTTTATCCTTCTGCCGCAAATCCATTTTTTGTGACGAACAGAAAGAAAATATGGTATAATAAACGCAAAAGCGTTTATTATACTCGTTCTAATCCCCTTCGGCTCGCCGCTTACGCGGCAACCACCGAAGAAAGGCAATGATATCACCGAACTACGCTTGCGGTATCATTTATCATAATAAACTGTTTCACCCTTTGTATAGAGCAATCATTAAGAAAATATCAAAACACCAACGCAGAAAAAACCGGAGGGATTACCCGATGTCTAATTTGACCAACATTGGTACCGTTAAAGATATTCTAAACCGCCATGGATTTACCTTTTCGAAAGCTCTGGGACAGAATTTCATCATCAACCCGTCTGTCTGCCCGCGCATAGCCGAAATGGGCGGCGCAGCCGCAGGGGTTGGCGTCATCGAAATTGGCGCAGGTATTGGCGTGCTCACCTACGAGCTGGCAAGCCGCGCCGACAAGGTTGTTGTCATCGAGCTGGACAGCCGCCTGCTGCCCATTCTTGGCGAAACTCTTGGCGAATTCGATAATATTAAAATTATTAACGAGGATGTGCTGAAGGTAGACCTTGCCAAGCTGATTGCCGAGGAATTTGCAGGGATGGAGGTTGCGGTTTGCGCAAACCTGCCCTATTACATCACCTCGCCCATTTTAATGGGGCTGTTGGAAGCAAAGCTGCCGATCAAATCCATTACGGTTATGGTACAAAAAGAAGCGGCACAGCGCATCTGTGCAAAGGAGGGCACGCGCGATGTGGGCGCGATCAGCCTTGCCGTGCGCTATTACAGCGAGCCGGAGGTACTGTTTGGGGTATCACGCGGCAGCTTTATGCCCTCACCCGATGTAGATTCCTGCGTCATTCGGCTGGATATCCGCGATACCCCTGCAGTACAGGTAGCGGATGAGGCTCACTTTTTCAAGGTGGTTCGAGGCGCGTTTTCGCAGCGCAGAAAAACAGTCGCCAACTCGCTTTGCTCGGCGCTGGGGGTGGAAAAGGCGGCGGTGAACGCAGCGCTGGAGCGCGCGGAAATTTCCCTTACCGCACGCCCCGAGCAACTTACACTGAAGCAGTTTCAGGCGATTGCCGAGCAGCTCTCGGGTTTTTCCGGTAATAAACCGGAAAAGTAGGCACCGGCGGCCATGTATGCAGCCTTCCAATACCAGTGCTGTAACATCGTGCCCTTTGGGTACGCAAATAGTACCATTTTGCAAACGGAATCGCTGTAACTCATATTTTGTCGAATTATGTAAAATTTTGTTGTTGTATTTCCAAAATTGTGTTAAACTGGTATTAATTCAGAAGTTTGGGGTACGACAATATGAAAAGGTTCCTCTTTTTTTGTGTGTGCATCGCATGCCTGTTGCCTGTAACCGCCTTTGCCGCATCCATAACGGATGACTTTGCTTCTGCACAAGGCGATACTTGGCGCAGCTATTCCAATTTAGTTGCTTCTAAAAACAACGTAGCCGTAGACGTTGGGTGGCCCTCTGCCCCCGATGCTACGGCTTTGTCGCTTTCAAGCCCGGCCAATCCCTCCTTTGCACTCTATGCGGTATCGGGTGCGCAGTCGGTCTCGGTTTCTATTTACAGCATTTTTTCCACTGCGGCTTCAAAAAGCGGTGGTATCTATAGGCTTGGCTATGGGCGCGGATCTGATTTGTCGCATTTTTATCGCCCTCAGCTGTCTAAGGGCGGGGACGGCATGTACCTTTATACACCGGATCTTGGCTGGCAGACGATGCACCTCAGGGAAAGAGATTTCCTGTTTGTTTTTAATCCCGGAGAAGCGCCCTCGGAGGATACCGCGGCATATGGTCTTTCCATTTCCTGCTCTGCCGACAATAAAAGCTTTTCTCCTGCCTCACCCGTTCTCAATTCTATCCGCAGCGCAGCGGAGGAAGGCGGGGATTATGGCTGCTACTACGAAACCTACTCCTGCCCCATCCCCGCAGGCACGCGCTACATTCGGCTGGAGCTGCGTGAGATGCGCTCCTTTGCGCTTGCAGGCGGCGGAACAACTCCCAATACCTCCACGGGCAGTATGCGCTTGGCGCAGGCAAGCTTTATCGGCAGCGACGTCACCGAAGGCAGCCTTTCTGCCCCCAGTAGTGAATCAGAGCCACAGCCTTCCTCCTCTTCCACAGACCCCGATCTCCAACGCCCGGTCGGTGGCAAAACCTCTACAAAAAGGGTATCGAATCAAGATTCCTCCGAATCCAAATCGGAAGTAAGCAGCAGCCGCGCTGCAAGCTCTTCCCGGTCTGAGCGAGCAAGCAAAGCTTCGTCGTCCAAGCAGGAAGTCAAGCTGCTCGCCTCCATTGAAACGGTTGTGCCAATGGCCTCCGATCCCTCATCCGAGTACACTCCCCCACGATTGCAGGAGGAAACCACGCCGGACAGCAGTAATAAAGCCATGCTCTTTGGCGGCATTTATATTGTAGGCGCGGTATTCGCCCTTGCTTTTGTTGCAAAGCGAAAATAGGTTTGTTTTAGTTATGCTAATGATTTGTTTACAAATGTATAGTATACTGTGTATGGGTGGCAGAATGTCTTCTGCTGCAATAAAATGAAGGGGTAAGTCCTTATGAACTTAGCTGAAACAAGCTACAGCAACCCTACACAGGATATTATTTTAAATTCTACCGTCGTATGCGTCACCAATCAGCGGCAATGTGAACGACTGATTCAAGCGGGGCGTGTCATTGCCGATATTTCAAAAACCGATCTCACCGTTATTAGTGTGATGAACCCCGAAGATGTAAAAAAAGACACGGATGCGCTGGAATACCTGTTTGAAGTATCAAAACAAAACAATGCAGTGATGTCCATCCAATATTCCACCGATTCCCTAAAATCAATCGCCAATTTTATCCGCGATAACAAAGCAATTAACGTTGTCACCGGTATGCGCGAAGGAGAAAACTCCATACTACCAAAACTCTGGACGCGCTTTGAGCACGCCAGCTTTTTCTCCGTAACACTGGACGGAGAGGTACTGCCAACGATGACGGAAAGCAGGCTTTAACCATATTCTCTCAGGAGGAGTAACAGAATGGGTTATAACACAGAACTAATCAGCTATCCAAGTGCAAACGGTACCGATACCGTATCCGCCAAGCTGTTCATCCCAACCGATATTGACATAACAGCCATTGTGCAAATTTCGCACGGCATGTGCGAGTACATAGACCGCTACCATAATTTTGCCGAATTTTTATGTGGCAAGGGCTTTATGGTGTGCGGCAACGACCATATTGGGCACCACCATTCGGCGGCCGATGCCGCCGCGCTGGGCTTTTTTTCTGAAAAAGACGGTTGCAGTCATCTGGTTGCCGATGTTCATACCCTCACCCTGCAAATGAAGGAGCGTTTCCCCGGTATGCCGTATTTTTTACTGGGGCACTCAATGGGCTCGTTTGTTGCACGCTGCTGCCTTGCCGATTTCGGCGAGGAATATGACGGTGCAATCATCAGCGGTACCGGCGGGCCTAACCCGCTCACCGGTGTAGCGATTAAGCTGGCAAACCTGCTGTGTAAAACACAAGGCCCGCGCAAGCGCAGCAAGCTGCTGGATAACCTAGCGTTTGGGAAGTATAACGACCGTTTTGAAAAACGCACCGATAAAGACTGGCTGACACGCGACCATGCCATTGTAGACGCATACCGTGCCGACCCTAATTGCAGCTTTTTGTTTACAAATGCGGCGTTCCGTGATTTGTTCACGCTCACCAATCTTGCCAACCAGCCTACCTGGGCGCATCGTTTGCCCAAAAACCTTCCTATTTTTATTTTTTCGGGTGAGGATGACCCCGTGGGTAACTACGGTGAAGGTGTGCAAAAGGTGTACGAGATGATAAAGGATGCCGGACTGTTTGATGTGGCGCTCAAGCTTTACAAAGGCGGGCGCCATGAGATGCTGAATGAGTTGAACCGCAATGCGGTCTACGAAGACATTTATGAATGGGTCAAACGTAAAATTTAGTGCACCACCCTTATATTTTCGCATTTTTTTGCTACAATAGCCATATTGCAATGCCATTCGCTGCAAGCGGGTGGCATTCTTTTAATTGAAAACTTTTTGAAATCATGATAAAATTTGGATAGCGAGATATAGAGGAGTGGTCGTATGAAAAAGATTATAAAGTTCTTATTCAGCAGGATGGTCATTGTCGCCCTACTGATTGCGGTACAGCTTTTCTTTATAATAGCTCTGGTCATGTCACTCAGCGAAAAATGGGTTTATGTTTACTGGGGCCTTCAGTTTGCCAGCCTAGCCGTGATTCTTTGGATTATCGGCAAGCCGGACAACCCCACCTATAAGCTGGCATGGTGCATCCCCATCCTGTTGGTGCCGTTATTCGGCGGGCTGTTTTATGTGATGTTCGGAAACAAGAGCCTGAACAAAAAGCTGCAAACTAAAATCAGCAACTATGCCAACGATCAGTACCATCATTTCGATGAAAATGAAAAAATACATCAAGAGCTGCAGGAGTATAACCCTATGCTCTTTCGCCAGTCGGAGTATGTGGCACGTATTTCCGGCTTCCCCGCATGCAAAAATACACAAGCGGGTTACTTTTCGCTTGGCGAGAATAAATGGGTGTCTCTGCTGGAAGAGCTGAAAAAAGCAAAAAAGTTCATCTTTATGGAGTATTTCATTGTGCAGCAAGGCAAAATGTGGGACCCTATTTTTGAAATCCTCAAGCAAAAAGCGGCTGAGGGTGTTGAGGTTAAAGTTATGTATGATGATCTCGGCTCCATCCAAACGCTTCCCACCGGTTACGACCGGCAGATGCGCAAGGCCGGCATTGAGGTGACGGTATTTAACCCGTTTCGGCCCCGCCTTTCCAGCGCAATGAATTACCGCGACCACCGTAAAATCACCGTTATCGACGGCAATGTAGGCTTCTGCGGCGGCATCAACCTTGCCGATGAATACATCAACGCATTCCCCAAGCACGGGCACTGGAAAGACACTGCTGTGGTTTTACGCGGTGACGCAGTACGCAACCTCACCTTGATGTTTATTCACTTGTGGGAGTTCAGTAACGATGTCAGCCTTGACCTCGACCGCTATATGCCAACCGAGCAGTTTGAAAGCGATGGCTATATACAGCCATTCGGCGACAGCCCCATCGACAACTTTAATGTGGCGGAGAACGCTTACATTCAGATGATCAATTGTGCCAGAAAATACGTTTATATCACTACGCCCTACCTCATTCTCGACAACGAGATGATCACTGCGCTCACCATAGCAGCACAAAGCGGCGTGGATGTACGCATCATCACCCCGCACATTGCCGACAAATGGTTTGTGCATATGGTAACACAGTCCAACTACTATCAGCTGATTGAGGCGGGCGTAAAAATTTACGAATATACCCCCGGCTTTATACACGCAAAGATGTTGGTATGTGACGACGAGGTTGCCATGGTAGGTACCACTAACATGGATTACCGCAGCTTCTACCTTCATTTTGAGTGCGGTGTTTTATTCTACTGCTCTTCCATTGTGGAGCAGGTAAAAAACGATATTCTCGAAACCTTTGCCGCCTCGCAGGAGATTACCCTTGAGGCATCCCGCAGCATCACACGCCGCCATCGGCTTCTCCGCTCCATTCTTCGCGCTTTTGCCCCTTTGATGTAACAGAAACGTATAAAATCTGCACCAAAACGGAAGAATCCCTGCAGCAGGATGTTTTCTCAAACGAGAACGTCCTGCTTTTTGCTTTGTTTTTGCAAGAATAACAAAGATACCGTCATTTTAACCAAAAAAGCATGTCTAATTTGCTTTATCTGATTAAATCGGCAGAATATGAAGATATTGTAAACTTTTTGCCTTGTGTGCCTATGCGAGTTGTGTTATGATAATTTTTGTAAACTTTGGCTTGGGGCTGCCTCACAGCATTGCAGACGAGCCGAAAAAGGAATTTTGGAAAGGGGTTTTTTCTTCATGGAAGCAATTCAGGTAGGGTTTTTATCCCTGCTTCCACCCATTATTGCCATCAGCCTTGCACTTATTACCAAAGAGGTTATTTCCTCGCTGATGATCGGAATCCTATCCGGCACACTGATTTATTCGCTGAACACCGGGCTCAACCCAATTGTAGGCACCGTCGACACCACCTTTAAGCTGATGGCATCCAGAATTGATATGAGCATTCTGCTGTTTCTTGCGCTGTTGGGCGCACTGGTTATGGTGGTTACCATGGCGGGTGGTTCACGTGCATATGGCCAGTGGGCAGGCAGCAAGCTGAAAAGCAAACGCTCTGCGCTGCTTGCAACCTCTGCTTTGGGCGCACTTATTTTTATTGATGACTACTTCAACTGCCTTACCGTAGGTACTGTTATGAAGCCTGTTACCGATAAATACAGCATTTCGCGTGCAAAGCTTGCGTACATTATTGATGCGACCGCTGCGCCGATCTGCATTATTGCTCCTATTTCAAGTTGGGCAGCGGCAGTTGGGTCAAACCTGCGCGTTACCAACGCGTTTGACAGCGACCTTGCGGCATTTGTCTCCACGATTCCGTACAACCTTTACGCTATCTTATCCATTGTTATGGTAATTGCTCTCTCCGTTACCAACCTGGACTTCGGGCCGATGGAAAGAGCCGAGCTAAGGGCACAAAAAGGTGATCTCGGTGCAATTGACGTTGAGATGCAGGACAACACAAAAATCTCAGACAAGGGCAGAGTATTTGATATGCTTATCCCCATCGGTGCACTGATTGTATTCTCAATTTTGGCAATGCTTTACAACGGTGGCTTCTGGGGCGACGACCCTGCCATTGCCGGCAACATAGCTGCTGCGTTTGGCAACTGTGTCGCTGCCGAAGCACTGGTTCTGGGCGGTTTTGCCGCACTGCTGGTTGCATTTGTTTTGTTTGTTCCCCGCAAGGTGGTTTCGTTCCGTGATTTTATGAACGGTATCACCGAGGGTGCAAAATCTATGATTCCCGCTGATATCATCCTCATTCTCGCATGGACCATCAGCGGCGTTTGCCGTGACCTGCTTTCCACCGGCGAATACGTTAAGGGTATTGTAGAGGGCAGCAACATGCCTGCCGCGCTCATCCCTGCGCTCATCTTTGCAATTGCAGCGTTCCTTTCGTTCGCCATGGGCACTGCATGGGGTACCTTTGGTATTCTTATCCCCATCGTTGTTCCCGTATGCATGGCAATCGCTCCGGAGCTTATGGTGGTTTCGCTTTCTGCAACACTGGCAGGCTCGGTATTCGGCGATCATTGCTCGCCCATTTCCGACACTACCATTCTCTCCTCCACAGGCGCGGGGGTCGATCACATTGAGCATGTCTCCACCCAAATGCCCTATGCGCTCACCGTCGCGGTGTGCTGCTTCTTTGGTTATCTGGTTGCAGGCTTCACCCATGCGAATCTATGGCTCACCCTCGGTTCCTCTATCCTAATCCTGCTGGTTGCACTGGTTGTGCTCCACAAGCTTTCTATGAAAAAGCTTGCCGCCAATGCGTAAATTGCTCTAGTAAAAACAAACCCCCCGATGCCTTAACCGGCATCGGGGGGTTTGTTTTGCTGTGAGTGTTTTTATTCCTTTATATAGAGTAGATGCTTACCGTCATCTGCATGGTGGTGCTCACCGATACATAACAATCCCTGCAAGAGGAGCTGTATGGCGCAAACGGCTTTGCTTGCACGCTCTTGCAGCCTGTTACCAGCGCAAGAACGAGCGCTATGATAATAATCGTTATGTTTTTCAAGATGTGCTCTCCCTTAAAAAATTAAGCATTACCATAAATATGCAGTTTCTTTTGCATACGTTAGTTCATCTCCGATAAGCGTACTGTAACGGTCAGCAAGTTCTTTTGGCAGTTTGCTCTGGGGGACGAATAGACAGAGTGCATTTTCACTGTCGCCATATTCGAAGTACAGCTGATACCCATTTCGGTCCGAGGCTCCGCTGTTTCTGCCCAGCTTATAAAGCTTTTTCGCCGTTTCTGCATCATCAACAGCAAGCCATTCCTCTTTTGCATATTCCGAATCAAACACTTGGTATCGATCCATCATGCCGGCATCGGGGTTCATCATGATAAAGACTGCATCGTTTTCATATCCCATATATTTTGAGTTCAACCGGTTGATTCCTACCCTGGTGATTTTGCTTTCGTCCACTTCCATCTTCTCGTAAAAGCCGTTGCTTTTTAGCCATGCAATGGTATTGGCATATTGTTCCGTAATAAGAATGGTACTGCTGGTGGGAACAAAAGTAGGCTCTGCAAACGTACCCGCTACCACAAGGCGAATATAGCCCACCGCATCGTAGCTCTCGTTTACAATATCCTCTACCCGCTCACTGAGGGCATCCTTTTGCAATGCGTCAAGCAGCTGTTTTTGCTGTGCCTCGCTGAGCGCTTCAAAGGTATTTCCCGTGGCAAAGCGGTTCATAAATTCCACACCTTTGAGCTGCCCCGCCTCAAGCAAGAACGCAGGGTTGGTCTGGCGTTTGAATTCCTCCAAATCTTCCAGCCTGCCGAGCACCTGCGCGGTTTCCATCGTAATGGCACTGTAGCTGCGCATTACACTTTTCCCATTCTTCAGCTTATAAATAATATTGGGGTATATATTGGAGCTTTCTTCCCAGTTGAAGTGTTTTTCGTCACGCCCGCGCTGCTCTTTCACCGTATCGGCATGCAGCTTGCGTACAATCTCAATCGCCTCGGGCGAGGTGAGCACAACGTTTCTGCCCATATCCTCGGCGCTGTTGTAGGGGTAATCTTTCACCATGCTATCCTCGCTGTAAAGGTAACGGCTTCCGAATCGCCCATTGTAGTTAATGGTAACACTTGCAACGCTCTCCGCAGCGGGAATACGGGTTTCGTAACCCAGCCCGCCTGTCAGGAACACCGCAACAAACGCAACGGTGAGTCCCACCGAAATCCCCATTTGTATAAACGCCCTGGGAAAGGTTTTAAAGCCCCTTGCCGCAATTGCTTCAAATGCGCCGTAAGCAATGCAGCCGCCAATCACAGCGCCCACAAGGAACATCATTTTGCTGTCAAAGCTGGCGGACAGTAGCAGGCCAAAGATAATTCCAAACACAAAGGTAATCACATATTTGACAATGCTGTTGAGAACAGATGACGAGGTGGTGCGCCCCGCCAGCTCGCTTTTGCGCCGGGCATAGAGAAAATTTGCTACAAAGAACAGCGCAACCGTGATGATTGCCCATGCAACGGTCGCCCAGGTATAAACCGTAAAGCGTGTGTTGAACGTGAGCGGTGATACACCCTCGTTACCAATTCGCATAGTAAGCCTGTATATCATTACCGTAAACGGTGAGAGTGCAGGCATGTTCAGCTCGTTCATCAGCCCAATGCTCCACCGCCCCGTAAAGCCCAGCAGCAAGCTGTCAATCACCATTTTGGCAAAGAACAGAATCACCGGGTACATACCGCCAAATGCAAGCGAGAACATCACCGTATCAAAGCTGTTGCCCGCAAGCACTGCAATTGTCGCCGTAATGGTAAAAACCGCAGAAGCTACAACAAGCCAGCCGAGTAACTCGGTAAAAATACGTGCAGGCGAGTATACCCAGGTGAGTATTGACGCAAAGCCGGCACCGGCAATGGCAACCGTCGCAAAGCTTATTATCAGCGGTACCCAAATTAGGGTAAGCCCTGCAAGGTAGTTGGCGGTAAACAGCGTCTGACGCTTCATCGGCAATGCGTGATACACGTCGGTGGCACGCTTGTTATGCAGGTAAGAGAATATGGTTACGCCGAATACAATCGGAATAACGACACAGCTCATTGCCACCGCGAACGCTGAAACACCGCTGTAAATACCTGCGTAGCCGTACAGATACTCAGAGGCTTGAAAATTCTCTTTGGCAGGATTCATGGTCATTAGAGTAATCATGTACATTAAAGGGAACAGGGCAAACAGCAGGAGTGCATAGAAGATGCCGAGGGGTGCTCCTCTGCGGAGGGCCCCGAGATACATATGCTGAAACTTATTCTGTTTAGAACAGGATGTTGCTGTAGTCATAGCCGACCGCCTCCATTTCATGTATAAATACTTCCTCCAGTGTCAGCGGAACAGTCTCCACAAACAAAGGGGACATTTTTTCAATATACTCCAGTATGCTCTCACGGTTGCCCCTTGCAATCAGGTTCACTAGGCTTCCGCGGGTTTCAAACTGCAGCAGGTCAAGCCCTGCAAATGCCGCTTTTTCGGGCAGGGGCTTAAACGCACACTGCACCTTGAAAAAGCCTAGCTTGAGGTCGTCGATTTCGCGCTGGAACAAAATTCTGCCGTTGTGCAGTACGCCAACCTGATCGCACAGGTCTTCCAGCTCACGCAGGTTATGCGAGGAGATGATGACGGTAATTCCGCGAGTCACCACATCATCCGCCAAAATTTTTCGCACCAAGCCGCGAATCACAGGATCCAAACCGTCAAAAGCTTCATCCAGCAGCAGGATATCGGGCTGGGCGGAGAGCGCCAGTATAATGGCTACCTGCCGCTGCATACCCTTTGAGAAAGTATTAATTCGTTTGTTCGCGTTAATGGGAAACGTAACGCAAAGTTGGTTGTAGCGTACGTGAGACCAGTTCTCATACAGCCCGCTGTAGAATTTCGCCATTTGATTCATGGTAGAATTCGAGAAAAAGAACAGCTCGTCGGCGAGAAAGAAAATTTTATCCTTCACCTGGCTGTTTTCAAAGGTAGACTGCCCGTCGACCTCTATGCTGCCCTCGTCGGCGCGGTATACCCCGGCAATCAGACGCAGCAGCGTAGATTTACCCGCACCGTTGCTGCCCACCAGCCCATAAATAGAGCCCGCTGAAATTTCGGTGGTAAGGCTCGCAAGCGCAATATTATCATCAAACCGCTTGGTCAGGTTGGTTGCCTTAATCATCGGTTCATTCCCTCCCCATAAGTCTCGTTAACAAAGCGCTCCACTTCTTTCTTTGCAATGCCGGCAAGCTTTGCCCCTTGTAATGCCTCTTTCAGCAGACTCTGCGCCTGCTGAAGAATAACGTTGTTTTGCCGTGCAAAATCGGCGATAAAGCTGCCTTTTCCGGTCATAGAATATACGATTCCGTCACGCTCCAGCTCTTGATACGCTTTTTGCACTGTATTTGGGTTTACTCCAAGGTCGCGCGCCAAGCTGCGTACACTCGGCAGTTGCTCATCGGTTTGCAGCACCCCCAGCATCACAAGCTCGGTAATCTTCTTCTTCATTTGCTCATAAATAGGCACCCGGCTTTGCAGCTCCAGTACAAACATACTTTTACCCCTTTCCGCAGGCATTGCCCGCTCAATAGAAACAGTTTCACACTTGTTTTGTAAACTTTATCCACTGTATTATCTGTATTAGTTCGTCTAGTACAGTAATACAGTATCATAAAATTTTTTAAATTGCAAGGAGTTTTATTGCTTTTCTGTCAATAAACTGGAAAAGTGTCCGCCGGCATCTGCCATGCAAATGCCTTGCCCGGGTCAGCGTCGTTACACCCTCCATTTTTAACCGGAATTCCATCACAATTATTTACATTATGCCCATTTTGAGCTGAAATGATTGAAAAGAGGTATACTACTTGTATGCAAAAAACAGCTTCTTTTTTGAATCTTAACGGACTCTTAATTGAATTTTTTCGCTATTTATATTATAATTAAACAGATTGTTATTTTAGCCAACAATACGCGGGATCGTCCCGCTGTACAAATAAATTGAACCCAATCACAGCGAGCATGCACAAGTGCGGTCAACCTTGTGTTGCCAAGTTTGCCAATGGTTGGGCAGAAAAGAGAGTGGTATTTATGAGGAAAACTAAGATTATCTGCACACTGGGGCCTGCAACCGAAACAGAGGAAAAAATTCGCGAACTGATTCTCGCCGGTATGGACGTGGCAAGATTCAACTTTTCGCACGGCAGCTATGAGGAGCACCTCAAAAAGCTGAATATTTTAAGCGCCCTGCGTGAGGAGTTGCACCTACCCATTGCAGCGCTGCTTGATACCAAAGGGCCCGAGGTGCGCCTGGGCAAATTTAAAGGCGGCAAGGCTGAGCTGAAAAGCGGTGAGGTATTCACCCTCACCACCGACGAAATTGAAGGCGACAGCGCTAAGGCTACTATTTCATTCAAAGGGCTGCCCGCCGATGTTGACGCAGGTACTAAAATTTTACTGGATGACGGTCTCATTGAGCTTAAAGTTCTCAGCGTTGAAGGTGGCACCGACATTATCTGCAGAATCATCAACGGCGGTATCATCAGCAACACCAAGGGCGTAAACGTACCCGGTGTGCGCTTGTCTCTCCCCTATATCAGCGAAAAAGATCATGCCGATATCCTGTGGGGTATTGATCAGGGCTTTGATTTTATCGCAGCATCCTTCACCCGTTCTGCTGACGATATTCTTGAGATTCGCAAAATTCTTGACACCAAGAATTGTCACAGCATCCGTATTATTGCTAAAATTGAAAATGCCGAGGGTGTTACAAATATCGATAACATCCTGAATGTATCCGACGGTGTTATGATTGCACGCGGTGACATGGGCGTTGAGATTCCGTTTGAGGAAGTACCCGTGGTGCAAAAGCTTCTCATCAAAAAGGCATATTCCGCGGGCAAGCAGGTGATCACCGCTACCCAAATGCTGGACAGCATGATGAAGAACCCCCGCCCCACCAGAGCAGAGGCAACCGACGTTGCCAATGCAATTTACGACGGCACCAGTGCCATTATGCTTTCGGGCGAAACCGCTGCCGGTGCATACCCCATTGAATCGGTTAAAACCATGGCTCGTATTGCTGTACGCGCAGAAAACGATATCGACTATCGCGGGCGGTTTTTTAAACGTGAAATGCACGGGCTTCAGGGCGTTACAAACGCAATTTCTCATGCAACCTGCACCACCGCATATGACCTTGGAGCAGCCGCTATCATCACCGTTACCAAATCGGGGAAAACTGCAAAAATGATCTCAAAATACCGCCCCGAAATGCCCATCATCAGTGGTACAACCAACCCAACCGTATACCGCCAGATGAACCTGTCGTGGGGCGTAACCCCTATGTTGATTGAAGAAAAAGAATCTACTGACGATTTGTTCCAGCATGCGGTTGATGTGGCTAAGGGCAATAACCTCGTCAAGAGCGGCGACCTCGTTGTTATTACCGCAGGTGTGCCGCTGGGCATTTCGGGTACCACCAACCTGCTGAAGGTGCATATGGTGGGCGATGTACTCGTCTCGGGGCAGGGCGTAAACTGCCTGAGCGCATTTGGAAACATCTGTGTTGCACGGAATGAAGAAGAAGCATTGACCAATTTTAAGCAAAGTGATATATTGGTAATACCGCAAACCTCCAACAACATTCTCTCACTCTTGAAAAAAGCGTCCGGTATTGTCACCGAAGCGGGTGGGCTGAATTCTCACGCCGCTATAGTGGGGCTTACGCTGGATATTCCCGTACTTGTTGGAGCGGAACATGCCACCGAGATTTTAAAATCTGGCACAGCGGTTACCATTGATGCAGCGAGAGGCATTGTTTGTAATTCTCCTCACAAGGGTTAACCTGTTTACCTTGGCGGCGTGTATACTTTTACTTCGGAGGTACCATATGAACAACCGCAAACGTATTCTTTGCCTTGCTTTGGCAGCTATGATGCTGTTTTCTTTTGCAGCATGCTCAAAAAAGCCCAGTACAAACCCGGATGACGTAACACCCGTCAGCACCTACCCTTTCTACAATCCGCTTACAGAGCCTGCGTATATTGCAGATGACAATACCCCTGTAGAGCCAGATAAAACCATCGTTGAGAAGATTAAGGAATATGAACAAAAAAGCAATGAAACTGTGGGCTGGCTGAGAATTCCCGGCACTCCCATTGATGATGTTGTATTCCAAGACCCCAAGGGCAATGAAAAATACATGCGTATGGATAACAACGGTAAATGGGCGCTGGAGGGCTGCTACTTTGCAGACTACCGCAACACCACAAAGAACCGTGCGTCGCTCGGCAAGAACACTATCATCTACGGGCACAACCTCAATGACGATAAAAAGAACGGTCTGCGTTTTGCGCAGCTGATGAACTATACCGATCTTGAGTATGCCAAGGCGCATCCTTACGTCTATTTTACCACCGGTGAGGATGAGATGGTGTTTAAGGTGTTCGCTACATTTTACACCGAGACAGGCTTTGATTATATTCGTACCAAGTTTAACGATGTGACCCAGTTTACCGATTTGGTAAAAGAGGCAAGGGTTCGGTCTGAGCACAATTTTGATGTCAATGTGACCGCGAGCGATAAGATTTTGACCTTATCCACCTGTACTTATAAATTTGGCGGAGTGAGCAACAAGCAGCAGCGCTTTGTGGTTATGGGCAGATTACTGCACACCAGCGAGAAAGATACCGACCCTGTTAACGTTGTGAAAAACCCCTCTCCAAAAGCACCAACATTTAAATAGTTTCGCAAAAAGCAGAACGGACATCCTTTCGGATGTCCGTTTTTTATATCACTGTACTTTATCTTTACACTTCACATCTTGGCGTGTTAGCGATACAATCCTGTATCTGCTCTTCTGTAGGCATCGCCGGTATCGCCCCTTTTTGGGTTGTGGTAAGGGAACCGGCCGCATTGGAAAAATCCATAAGCTGTTTCATATCCCGCGCGGTGTATTGGTCAAGTGCCTTCTCATTCTTCAAAATCTGATAGAGGCAGGCACCCCAGAACGCGTCGCCGGCACCGGTGGTGTCCACACAGGCAACGTCAAAGGTCTTCGAGCTGAAAACGCCCGCTTTGCAGCAGCAGACGCAGCCTTTGGGGCCCATCGTCACCGCCAGCAGGCTGAGATTATATTGTTCGAACAAACTGCGCATCCCCTGCTCCAGGTCTTGGGTGCCGGTGAGAACAACCAGCTCCTCGTCCGACACCTTTACCACATTGGCATACTGCATGCCCTGCAGCATCACCTCTTTGGCCTCCCGCAGGCTTTGCCACAGCAGCTCACGCAGGTTTGGGTCGTAAGATACCATTACCCCCTGTTTATGGGCGTACTGCGCCGCCTGCAGGGTGGCAGTGCGTGCAGGCTCTGCCGACATAGAGACAGAGCCAAAATGAAACACCCTCGCCTTTGCAATTTCATCATAATCAATTTCCTGCTCTGTCAGCATAACATCCGCAGTCTGGTTGCGGTAAAAAGCAAAGCTTCTGTTTCCTGTGCTGTCCAGTGTGACAAACGCCAATGTGGTGGGGTGCTTCTCGGTCATAATCATGTTTTGCGTATCAACACCGGCATCCGCTATAGAGTCTTTCAAAAAATCTCCAAAGCTATCTTGGCCAAGCTTGCTGATAAAGCTTGTTCTTAGCCCCAGCTTTGCCGCCATCGCCAGCACATTTGCCGGTGCACCACCCGGGTTGCCTTCCAGCACCAGCCTCTTTCCTTGGTCATCTTTGCGGGATACAAAATCGATCAGGCACTCTCCAACCGCAATAATATCATACTTAAAACTTTTCTCTTCCATCTTTTTTTGTCACATCTGCTTTCTTGTACAACCGTTACCGGCCGCTTCTATGCTTTTATGTTATTCGATTCGCGTTTGTTTGTCAATTGTGCTGCTTTACACTTATTGCACAAAAAAGAGGACGCACTCTGCGTCCTCTTTTTGTTAGCATAAAGTTATGCCGAATTATTTGCGTTTGCGAGCAACCACGATGCCAGCAGCTGCTACAGCAGCCATAGCTACAGCCAGACCAACGAAATCGTTAGCGCCTGTGTCGGGGTTTTTCTCAGAGCCATTGCCGTTGGAGGAAGAACCGTTGTTGCCACCCTCAACTACGATGGTGTTGTCTTTGATCTCTTTGTTGGTGATAACAAATCTGCCGAGCTGTTTGGTTTTGATGGTGAGCAGCTCATCATCTGCATTTACAGAAGCATCAACTTTGGTGAGTTTGCCATTGAGGTATCTGTATACAAAGAATTTGCCAGCATAATCTTCCATCTCAGAAGAAACGTCGATGCTCAAAGTACCGGTTGTACGGAACTCAGGGCCGCCGGGGAAGGATACGAATTTAAATTCCTGACCTTCGAACTTCTCAACGATCTCGTCGATGTCGTCCTGATTAGAAACCATGTTAGTATCTTTCATGCCTTTAACGCGAACAGTAAACTCCCAGTCGCCGTTAGCGAAGGTAACTTCTTTGCCGTCTGCAAGGTCATTGAGGGTGTTGAAGTTGTCCTCAGTAATTACAGGAGCAGAGGGGTTAACAGTAACGTAATCGGGGTTTTTGAGAGCGCTCTCATCAATGGTTTTGTAGCCAACCTGGAAGTTCAGGGAAGCTGCGTTGATCTCAGCGTCTGTGTTTTTGGTGTCGATAACAGTTACAGCGTAAGCAACATCAGAGATGGTGGTAGGCCAACCAGCTTTGGTTTTTACTGCCAGGCTGTAAACAGATTTGTACTTCTCAACTTTGATGCTATCGATAGAGCGTTTGCCCTCTTCGTTTGCAAAGTGGAATTTGAAGCTGTTGAACTGTGCAGAAGTAAGAGCCTCTGCAGTGTCGCTGCCTGCAGCGGTGTACTTCACGGGGAAGTAGTAGGTTTTGCCAGGGGTAAGTACGGTGTCTTTGTTCAGCTCAACGCCGTCAGCATCCTTATCAAAAGAAATGGTGGCATTTTTTGCTTCGGTATTATTGTCAGATGTCTCAGCGAATGCAGTAACCGCGAGACTTGCCGCTGTTGTCAGAGCAAGGATCATAGCAATGATCTTTTTCATTTGGTTTCCTCCTGATTTAATTTTGTAGCTCTCAGCACACTTAACAAACCTGTCGTGTGTGCTTGGCTTGTTTCCCATTATAGGGGTGATCTCGATGCAAATCAAGAGGTTTTTGTTACCAATTTGTAATTTTGAATTGAACTAAGTAACAATTTGTAAACATTACCATGTGTACTGCTAGGATCATGGAAAATAAAAAGGAACGCAAAAGCGTTCCTTTTTTATCATAAGCATATCTGCCCTATTTCTTTTTTGTTGCAAGTACCGCGGTACATGCGAGCACTGCTACAGCAGTAAGCGCGGCAAAGCTGCTCGCACCTGTTTCGGGGTTTTTCTCTGCATCGGTATTGGATGGAGCGTTGGCCGCATTGCTGTTTTCAGCAGGCGCGGCAGAGCTCGATTCCGGTTTAGTCTCTTCCTTATTGCTTCCGGAAGGCGCCGTTTCGCCCTTGGCAGGTGCTATCGTAAAGTAGAAGTCGTATTCGAAAGCATAATCTATGCCTTCAAGAGTAGCGCCGTTGTTGGGGGTTACGGTAAGAGTAAACTCTACATCTACCTTTTTACCGGTGGTATTTGGTTTGGTTTTAATCGCAACATGCGCCGCATTGCGTCCGTCAAAATCATCCTGTATGGTAAAACGAGCACTTTCCACCATGCCTTTACCCTCGGTAACGCTCAGCTTCATTTTATAGTCGCCTAAATCAGAAACTTTTGAAATATTGGCACTCTTTATCCCATCGTCGGTATCCACTTTGGTTCTCAGTGGAATATATAGGGTTGAACCCGATGACACAGGCTCACTGCCCACGCCGATGGATTCCATTTTTTCTTTCGAGGCATTGTACAAAAACAAATCTCCGCCCAGGCTGCCCATATCAACAACTCGCGCTGCAAATGCAACGGTAGACATTCCGAACACTAAGATAACTGCCAAAACAATTGCCAACACCTTTTTCATGATAATCCTCCTGTAAGATAGGGCCATACCCTTAACATTATTTGTCTTATTCTAATTATAACCCAAACTGGTGACTTTATCAATGATTATTCCCTGTTTTTAGTGCATAGATGCGGGGATTTATAACTATACAATTTAAAAAGGGACACCGTGGTGTCCCTTTTCGTATGATTCAATTAAATTATTTTGTACGCTTTTTAAAGGAAGTAGCGCCAATTGCTGCCAGAGAAACAATTGCGAGTGCTACCGCCACGCCTATAACATCATTTGCACCAGTATCGGGGTTACCCGTTGAGCCATTGCCAGAAGATGTCTCATCTTTGGAAGAACTCTCGTCTTTATCAGAAGTGCTCTTCAGTTTAGTGTCGGAAACTACGTAGTTACCGAGTTTGTTGGTGGAGATTACGAACTCCTCAGCGTTAGAATCGTAAGTGGCTTTGATGTCGGTCAGTTTTCCATTTACAATTTCGTACAGGTACGGAGCAGCCATCTTGCCGTCTTTCACTTCAATCTCTTTTGCAGGAATATAGAGCTTACCGGTTCTACGGAAAGTTTTGTTGTTGCCTTCGAACAGGTGGAAGTCAAGGGCAGCCTCGGGATATTTGTCCGCGATTGCAGAAGCTGCAGAGCTGGTCTCGTCATCGCTGTAGCGCAGGAATAGTTCTTTTTGGCCTTTTGCGTTAACTACGAAACGGACATCGTCTTTTGCATCGTTGAAACCAATCTCAATCTCATCGCTGTCTACGTTATCGAAATTGACTACAGGAGTTGCATCACTTACAGAGATATAGTTGGTAGCGTCTTTTGTGCCATAAGTGAAATCATAGTTAAAAGGAACTGTAACATCCTTTACGTTCCCATCAAATTTATAGGTGCTGCTGCCATACACGTTAATATCCATTGTTACCGTAATGTCACTTGTAGCAAAATTATCTTTGGTCGTAACCGCAATAAATGCATATTTGTTGCTGGAATGCACTGTAGTGCTATATCCATTGCTTACATCTTTAATAACAAACTGCACATCACTAATTACCTTTGCACCCTCATCAATAGAACGTCTAACCTTGTAGCCACTGAGTGCACTGGTAGAGGTGATGTTTCCATAAGGTGTACTACTATCCTTCTTGCTGTAGTTAGTATCTAAATTCTCTACAGGAATATAATAGGTCTTCCCTGGAATTAAATTTTTTGAAGTGTCTGATTTTTCCATTTTTTTCGCCTTGGAATCATAGGTGTAGATCTCCGAGTCGTTGACATGAATGTTTTCGGTTTTGCTTGCCGCAAATGCAACTGTAGACATACCCAGCGCAAGTGTCAGCGCGAGAACAATTGTTAATACTTTTTTCATGATTTGTACCTCCTGATAGAAATAGTTTATATTGTTTGAATACTTTGTATTACGGTGCGGGGTCTCTAGCTCCCCTCATCCCTGTAACCTTAGTATACGACAATCGGGAAATTTTGTCAACACTGTTTTGACACTAATTTGTAATTCATTTGTAACCACTTTTGCAGATAACTCTAATTATTTCTTTCTATATTTCCATATGTTTATTATACCACCAAATATAACCTATATATACATAATTTATTTACAAATTGTAAACAATACGGCATTCTACGAACAAATTTCTTTTGTCTAGTGTATAACACGTACGGCACCTACTAGATATGGGTTAAGTTCAAACCCGAGGAATTATCTATTCCTCGTATTGACAAGCAGGGGGGAATATTGTATCATTATTAAGTCGATTTACAACAGATTTGCCGCTGTGGCGGAATCGGCAGACGCAAGGGACTTAAAATCCCTCGATGGCAACATCGTACCGGTTCAATTCCGGTCAGCGGCACCATTATTCACATTATATCACAAAAAAGTCTATTTTCTATAGGCTCTTTTGTGGTATAACGGTATATAATCCGAGCAGAGAATGCGCTAACATCCTCCGCTCGGTGATTATATAATTTTGGCTCTACATTGACTACTGTTCCTGTGTAAGCGTAAATACGTCTTATAACACGTTATCGGTCGTTGCTATGCAACGTGAGGCGTGCTCGATCGTGTTAAACAATGTCGTGGCACACTATCTCACCAACTTGATATCCCTTGTCAATTCGAGTTGTTCAGTTTTCAATGTACTCCAATCGCGGTCAGGTCGCTGGGTGTATTCTTGCGAGCTTTTCCGCAATACATACCGATTAGGTTTATTCGACTGAACTTACTATTCGGTATGGGTATATTTAAAGCGGTTGTGACCACCTTAAAACAAAAAACAAGAGCCTTCAGATACATCTTGATGGATGGTTAGCATCTGAAAGCTCTTGACAGTGTATATCAAGTCGTGCTAAAATCACGACATGAATGCACTCTCATAAGTCTTACAAGATGTTATGTTCATCTTTAAGGCGAATGCGCATTGTCTGTTGCAAGCAGGCAGTGCGCTGTGAGGGTGTTTTTCTGTTGTCTGAAACTAATATAGCACAAGCTGTCAAGCATTGCAAGTATTTACCAGTAAACAGCTGAAGAAAAAACATTACATAAATATCCTGCCCTCGCAAGCAAAAATGCACCGTTTCGCTCCTGCTCATTCAGCGTCGGACTTTTACCGACGGACGGTGGCGCGGCAAGCGCGCCGTTTTTAATTTGATTACTCAAGTAAAGATTCGATGCTTTCTATAGCACCTTCCAAGCTGCTCACAGCTTCATAAAGGTTGTCGCATGCTTCATCGGCTCTCTCATAACGTTCAGAACCTTGCAAATTTTCTGGAATGTTATCACGATATTCTTCCTCCTCATCCATAATCATCTCCAAAGCGTCTCGTAAGTCCGAAAGCTGATCTTTCAGTTCCTGTAAGGTTTTTCTTCTTTGCTTGTTCATGATATTTTCCTTTCTGATGCCTCATGCTGGGCTGTAGCGGCTTATGTGTTGTGATAACCCTCATCTGATAGCCCGCGTCGTCTTAATTCTCTACGTATCAGTTCTTTATCTGCATATGGGCCCCTACAAGACATACCATTTGATAATTGCCATATAGCATTACGGAGCTCATTCTCTGTCCAATTTTGATAATACGTTATCATTTTTGTTCCCCTTATCATTTATTTGCTATCCGCAGACCCCTTTCGGGGTTTACAGCTCGTCAGTGGGACTATTCCTCAATCAGCACATCTATTGCAATGATGTTGTTACCCTCAATCGATATTCCGTAGACATTGGACATTTTCAATTCCCGCCTATTATCTAACACTTTCTCGTTGATTTCATTTGCAGTTCCGTCGGCATAGTGCACACCAGATAGATAATCTCTTACCATGATGTGTTGGTTTCCGGGAATTTTGTTTGTAACCCGCTTAAGCGTCATTGCGGTGCTTGCTCTCATCTTCATACCCTCCTGTTTTTGTTTTACCTTATGCACTTATTGTACACTATAGGATACATTTTATCAATTAGCAATGTACACAAAGATGTACATTGCTAATTGTATCTTATTGTGTACGATATTGTGTTGACTTATCGTATACAATAAGATACAATAAGACTTGAAAGGAGGGTTATCCGTGCCTGTTTCTTATAGAAAACTTTTTGAACTCATGGAGATAAAGGGAGTAAAAAAATTTGACTTGCGTAAAATGGGAATCTCTCCAACAATTGTTGCAAGACTTGTTAAAAACACTGATGTCAATATGTCCACCATTGCAAAGTTGTGTGAATTGCTTGAATGCCAACCAGGTGATCTCGTCGAATATATCCCAGATAAAGAAGACGGAGCTACTCGTTAAGAGTCGCTCCGTCTTTTACTGTTTTGTTTTACTATCATTCCCCGCGAAGACGGCATTTTAATTCAGACAATGTTTTACGAGGATTTAAAAACTATTTAAAATAGTAATACGATAATACTCTAAATTATACAGTTCCCGTTACAACTAGTGTGCTCACGCCTGGAGTAACTTCCCAGTTACCATTTACTGGGTCTTGAGTGAAGATTGCGGCAGGCACTGTAATTTGGCCGGATGCGGTTGCAAATTCACCTGTTGTATTATCATAGGAGTAATTTACGGGAACACTCCAATTAGCGCCATTAAATGTTACACTAATAGGGTTCAAAATGGGATTGAAGGTATCCGTAAGAATAACATTATCTACGGCTGTTGCTGCAGTATTGCCCGTGTTTTGGATAGTAAAAGTATAGATTAACTGTCCATTTTCAGTTACAGTTGAAGGACAAATGCTTTTACTAATGGTAAGGACTGCAATATTCTCAGTGCTAATTGTTTCCGAAATAAGAATAGCAGTAGCTAATCCCCCACCTGTTATTTCGGCTTCATTTACAATGGTACCATCTACACCTAAGGGAGCATATTGGTTTGCATGAACCTCATAAATGATTGTTGCATTTCCATTGGCAGGCACATTAATGCCGGTAATAACCAATGGTGGGCCACCAACAGCTGATGGAACTGCTTGCAAAACGCCGTTAATATAATATCGAATCGAACCCGCTATATAGGTTAGCGGCACTAATTCTGTTGCTCCAAACGCATAAGTGCCGAGATTATCCGTAATCGTTAAACCTGTAAATGCTGTTGCACCTGCATTAACAATGCTTATAACATACGTTACATCGTCGTTTGCGACATAATCGTCCATCACTGCAGTTTTTGTTGCAGAAAGAACCTCTAATAATTCACCTGTTGTAATATTAGAGTTAATAACATTTCCATTATATGATAAAGTTGCTTGATTATAAAAAGTTGCCATTGTTGTTTCTCCTTTATAGAATAAATTTGGATTACCCTATATTATATGAGGTAAGGGTATTAATGGAACCAATCTATTCACAAGATAGATAAGATGGAATCTATAAGAATATTCCAGTATCCATACTATGCAAGTCGTGCCGAATTGTTGCACTTAAACTGGTGCATATCATTATCTAATACTGGTGTTTCTGAAACAACATGGTGTATTTGTTAGCGTTGTAAATGCCTATCTCATGAAAAAATACACAATGATAGCGATTCGCAAAGGAAAAACTAATCCGCTTGATAAAGTAAAGATTGCAAACTATGGAATAGATTACAAATTAGTAGACTTTGAACCGACATTGGATGCTTACCAAGAACTAAAGAACCTTAACCGGTAGTGTTTAAGCTATCTAACCATGCGTATAAATGCAAAGCTTTTAATGACTGATCTGACTGATCGGACGATGCCTGGGGAAAAAACTTTTTATAGAATCGCTTCGATGCCCCTGATAGTGATAACTGTAGTTAGAACTTAATTTTATAATTTTTTGCGAAGCGGGTAACCCTCTGAAACGGATTACCCGTATTTTTTTGTGCTTTTTAAGATAACCTCAATGCTTTTTCAGTATTTTGCTTGTTAGTCATAATTTCTAAATATTAAGAAAAGCTATATGTAAGGAGATGAAATCATGGGTATTATTGGCTGGATAATTATTGGTGCACTTGCTGGGTGGATTGCAAGCCTAATTACAGATAATGACAATAAAATGGGTGTCGGCATGAATATTTTGGTAGGTATTGTCGGCTGCTTTATCGGTGGTCTTGCAATGAATTTGATTGGAGGATATGGAATAATAGGATTTAATCTTCGGAGTTTACTTATAGCAACCGGTGGTGCAGTCATTCTACTGCTAATTGTAAACACTATACGTAAGAATCGAAATTAATATAGCATGATTTGCTTGGATATTTAATATAATCAAAATAATTAGCCAACCTAAGTGAAATAAAAGCGGAGCCATCAAGCAGCTCCGCTCTCTTTACAACATTAAATTTGACTTTTGTCTTACAAATTATATAGCTTTATTGATTAGGATTGTTAAAACTTGGGGGAGCAGCTTTAGTATCACCAAACTGAGTATTGTTTGGCGATGGACTGGAAAGGTCAAAGTATAGTTTCGAATCTTGAGTAACTCCAAAATCTTGATTTGAACCTGTATTTTGCACTTTGTTGAAAGCTTGCCGAAACAACGCATTATGTGCTTCTTCTCGATTTAAGAGGAAATCGATTGTTTCTTTCACTTTTTTATCGTCTATCTGGCGATAGAGATACTCATAAACCACTTTGGCTCGCTGCTCAGATGCAATATTTGAAAGCAAATCAGCACACAAATCGCCTGTTACAGTAACATAATCTGCGTTCCAAGAATAGCCGGATGAGTTAATTAGCCCAGGACTTAATCCCAGTATAACATGAGTTTGGATTTCCCCTGCTCTTACAGCATTGTAATCAACATCATGTCCGTTTAATAAGTTAATTGTAGTTGCCACCATTTCCATATGGCTTAATTCTTCAGCTGCAATATCCATAAATAAATCTTTAATCTCTGGATCCTTTATTCTAAAACTCTGAGACATATACTGCAAAGCTGCTTTTAATTCGCCATTACCTCCGCCAAGCTGTTCCTGCATTAAAACCGCATATTGTGGGTTTGGTTTTTCTACTTCAACAGGATGGAATAACTGTTTTTCATGTTTAAACATATAAAAGGCCTCCCATATTGATTTATTCATATTATCCCTCTTGATTAAAACAATATGTAATTTTATAAATATAAAAGCATTATTACAGGATATACTAAAATAAAATAATTTAAGAGGTGTTATAGATGGCAATTATATATATGCCAATACAACTTATACGAGTTTACAAAAACAATCGCAATAGAATTAAAGTTCAGCAAGACAGAAAACGTCCAAGAAAAGACTATTTTAAAAATGTGGATTCAGATATCAATATTTTAGATAATTTGATTATGAAATTAGATAGATAAGCATTAATATGAGAAGCTAATGTTATAATTACTATTATTTGCATAAGTACGATTAAGCATATCAGACTTAACAAACAGAATACTAAATATGAAAAGGTGTGCAGTGTTGAGTAACGTAAATTGAAATCATAACAAAAAAGATAGGCGAGTTTATCTCACCTATCTTTTTTGTTATGTGCAACAGCTTATGATCTGTTTCGTAATCGCTAAAACACTGATTTGAGATGAAGTGTGTTCGTATTTAGAGATATCGTGCAGGTAGCCGAATATATACTCTTTATATTTATATGCCTAATTATAAAATTATGTGATAGAAAAACACACATAGGTGCATAATGAATATGTCCGCTCTTCTGCACTAGCGCTCACAGCGATAGACTTTCACAGAATGAGCGTTTATATATTGCTATAGAGTGCTTTTATATTTTGCCAATTGTCTCACCTGTTTTTATATCATAGTTTTTAGCCAGATAATTTTTTGTCAATACTCAACATTCATCCCCTCTGACCGCAACAGGCTTACCACGCAGCTCTGGATGATGCCGACACTCTACCGATGCATAAAAATTGTTGAGGTCACAATGTAATATCGATCTACCCACTTTTTCACCTCTCAAAAGAACGGACGTTCGTAACGATAGTATACCCAGCAACTCTTTATAAGTTAATGGGAGGTATTGTCAAGCAATATATTCTAATTTTGTAATTAAAAAGTAAATAGACAACTAGGGTAACCTGTCTTAACAACTGAAAATAAAAATACGCACTGAATTACGGTGCGCAGTTTGAAATACGGTCAAGACCATGTATCTATTAAACCTAGATATAACTATACTAGAACATGATAATATTATCTTTTCAGTTGCAGTAAAGTGGGTATAGTTACTGCCCCATCAGATTAGTACCACTCAAATTACTAAATAAAAAAGGATTTTGGGCGCAATATGCTTGACGATTTCATAGGTGTTAAGTATACTGTAGATAGACTTGGTAATATAATTTTTTGCGATGCGGGCAACCCTCTGAAACAGGGTTGCCCGTATTCTCTTTTGTGCCTTGTTAAGAGCACACACTAGGCGCAGCATAATAGCACGCAGCACTGGTGTAAATACGATATGCCTGTTGTGGCCAATGCGATTGTCGGTTTTGCGCTCGTAACGCTCTTTGCTGAGATACATCCGCTCTTGCAGATAATTTACAGCATCTATAACGGTGCGCTTAGACATATGTAGTACAGAAACCATCTGGGACAGACTTGGAACAGCCTGTAGGCTCTTTTCACATCTGCATTTGAGAAAGTATACGTAAACCTTGAAAACGCTTTTAGGGAGCTTGTAGGCATGAATGTTAGCGGGCAACTTTGTGTATCCGCCAGTGAATGATTCGAGGGTATAGCCGTTGGCGATCTGGTCACCCGTCTTTTTATTACGGCAAGCGTGAATAAAGATAAGACCTTTCGATTCTAGTGCCCGTGTAGCGCGGGAGACGGTGCCGGTGGACGCGCCGATGAGCTGCGCGATGGTGCTGTGCTTGACGATGCAACGACCAAAGATATTAGCATGCTTTTGCAGAGCGGTGTACACCATGAGTTCGGTTGCGTTGAGGTTAAAATTGAAAACGGCATCCGGTAGTTTAATATAGCGGCTCATATTGGCATCTCCTTTCAAAAATATTAAGCACCTGAACTTTAATGGTTCAGGTGCTTTTCTTTGGTTAGGATATATTGACTTTTCTTCATATCAAATGCATCTTCCATTATATCCGCAAGCACGTTTGTGATGGTGATCGGCAGTTCGTCCGGATGCTCTATTCCTTGGCATACCGTTAGGCTTGCTTGCGGGTCAAGGTCTACCATCAGCACTCTATTCCCAGCGTGGCTGAGTGCTGCCGCCAAATTTACTACGGTGGTAGTTTTGCCCACCCCACCTTTTTGATTTGCAACTGCGATAATTTTACTCATTTTGTTTTCCTCCCGATGTTTTATTTTTATATTCAGTTAAAATAACTTCTTCTAGCTGTTTGCGGGTGCTTTCATTAATTGGGTGCACTAAATCGTGATGCTTACCTTGCTGGTTCTCGGCGCTCGGCATAACTACCATAAGACGTTCATTCAGCTGTATCACCTTAATGCTATTGACGGCAAATTTGCCGTCAATAGTGATGGATGCAATTGCTTTTACTAAAGGAGTTTGGCAAAGGTGCATACTGTAAACTTTGATACTCATTTTTTTCTCCTTATACTGCTACAGAGGGGCTTTCTAATTTGTCGGCTGGATTGAACTCCATCCCATCTGAAAACCCGTGATTATAGATTTCTGGAACCATAGCACTTTTGCCTTTAAAACTAGAGTCTCTAAATCCATCTACAACCTCTTGAACTTCTTTTGGGGTAATAACAACTAGCCCCCATTCCTGATGTTGTTCCTCCTGTTTTAGATATGCTGCGCTAATCCCTTGTATAAAACCTTTTGCATAGCTATCACAAACAGAACGTATTGTAAACGCATCGTACATTCCAGAAAGCTGTAAACGTTTTCCTTGAATCCAAGAATTCACGCAATCCAAAGCATAATGAAAAATCTTGTTGCAGATTTGCACATCTTCCTCAAATCCAACAATTCCGATTTCAACAGTTTGTTTGTATTGGCGAGAATTCCAATAACTTTTGCAGCAGTAATTACGTGCGATTACGCCACAAAGGTCAATTATCCATGCGTCTCGACGCTTACTACATGTTACGCCAGTTAAATATTGGATTACTTTAGCATCTGGCTTTGTTTTAAGATCGGAAAGCGTTAGTTTGTGTTGTACCATCAATTCCTTAGCCTTAAGCATTGCAGCGCGCGCTTCATTTTCATTTGGGCTTTCAGCCAGTGCTAACAGCTTCGCAATTTTATCTTTAATATCCATATTTTTATACCTCCGTTACTAACGCTTATTTAGTTATAAAACCATCTTCAAGGCAAATGCTGATACCATTGGTGGTACACAACCAATTCCCATCCACAACGATACGTTCCTTAATGCGGAAACCCATTTTGCGTACATGTGCTTCGATGTCATCATCCCATTTGAAGGTTTCGGGGTATCCTCCCCCATGAGTGGCAATGTACTCAATTTCGGCTTTTTGTAAATACTCTCTTAAACCTTTTCCTTGCATTTTGTTTTCCTCCTGATGTTTTATATGGCAACTGAAAATAAATATAAAAAGAACTCCACAAAATGATGTGAAGTTCTTTGTTTAAGTAGAATTTAAGGGTAAAGCATTCAATCAACAATTTTTAAATGCATTAACTTATCTATTTTTTCTGCTGCGTTTCGTTTATCAATAAAGTCAACATGCGTGTAAATATTTGCTGTTGTAGAATAATTGCTATGCCCTAGCCATTCTTGGATTTGCTTCATATCTATTCCCTGACTTCGCAATGCACTAGCAAAACTATGTCGCAAGTCATGAAATCTTATAGGTTTTAAGTTTTCTCTTTTAATGAAGTTTCTAAATGCGTAAGTAATGTAATCTGGAGTAATGATGTTACCATACTCATCTATACACAGAAAATTGGTATACGTTTTATTGTATTCTTCTCTATTGGTTACCATGTATTGTTTCTGCTTTCTCTTTTCTTGCACAAGATAATCAGTAAGAATTTGGGGCATGCAAAGAGTCCGGTAACTAGAGCTGTTTTTTAATTTCTTCTCAATTACCAGAGTTTTTTCAGACCTTAAATATGTTGCCTTTCTCTTAATTACCAACAGCAATTAACCATGTGAACATCCCTCTAATAAAGATAAATTCTAAGGATGTCAGCATTCCCACAACTAAAAATGCAATTTGAAAATACTTAACTACTTTCATAATAATCTCCTTTTCAAACTATAATAAATATACTTTGCTTCAGATTATCACAGATAAAGAAAAAAGTCATGTATGAGTTCGAATCTCATACATGACTTTAACATGGTGCCGCTGACCGGAATTGAACCGGTACGATGTTGCCACCGAGGGATTTTAAGTCCTTCATAGATTCGCTGTGTTAGTTTACTATTGATAAAGTGTTATAATTATTAGATAACACATTACAATGGAGGTAAAGATTATGTCGGAGCAAGAGCTTTTGCAATTAATTGATGCTTTAAAGTTAAATGCTGATGTAATAAACGACAACTCAGTGCTGTTTAGTGATTTTATGAAGGACTGGTTAGAAATACACAGATCCAAAATTCAAAAATCGACTTATGAGGGTTATTACAAAGTGGTGTATAATTATATTACACCATATTTTTCTATGCTCGGTAAAAAATTGACTGAAATAACCACAGAGGATATCGAGCGTTATTATTCATATCAAATATTAAGAGGGCTTTCTGGAAGCACGGTATTAAAACACCATGCGAATATACGTAAAGCATTGGCTTATGCGAAAAAGAAACACTTTATTAGGTACAATCCTGCAATGGATGCCGAACTCCCTAAAAAGGAAATTTACATCCACACATTTTATACACCTAATGAAATCGAAGTGTTATTGAAGTCTATGGCAGATACTAAAATATTTCTCCCAGTTCTTATTTCTTCGCTTTTAGGTTTACGTAGAAGCGAAATAGTTGCCCTCCAATGGGACTGTGTTGATCTTAAAAATAGTACAGTGTCGCTATGATAGTTGTTGGAAGTTTAAATGTGATTATCAACATAAAACATAAAGAATGGTTACAGGCTTCTCTTTATATGCTGTCAACTATAGCTCTTTGTATGGGATATTTTGTACTTGCGTAAGCAGAGTGATGTTAAACAACATTATGGGCATGATCTTTGTCACATAATAGTTCAAATCCCAACTTGAAAATCGAATGATATCTTAATACAGCGGAGCTCGCAGAGAACCCTTACACTCTAAAAAAGTGTGAGGGTTTTCTTATATCCTTTTTCGTATTAGGTGGTATCATGAGCAGGAAAAGATAATTTTCAGAATCAGAGTCAGAATTAGTTGAATTCTATTTTATGAGTAGGCGTTGAAAACGGTGAATCTCTTTTCCAGATTTAAAATTAGAGCAAATTATCAAAGACTTGTAATGAAACAACTACAATTAATTAGCTTTAACATGGTACAATTTTATTGCATACGCGAAAAACCAAGCCCTCTCGCACTGTGTTGTACGAGAGGCTTTAATATTGCCTAAGTCGATTTCAGCTCTTGTCTGCTGGCATCCTTCTCAAAAGAATACTACACATCTTTAAATTGGTTAACACTCAGAGAAGCCTAGGCTGTTACCTAAATTGCTTATAGTTGCTGTGCAAGATACGCCGCGCCCATAAGGCCAGCGTTATTACGCAGCTGTGCTTGCTGCAGCTGCACATGGTGGTAGCTGCTCATAATATGCTGCGGTAAGCGCTGCTGCAAGCCCTGCGTTACATAATCCTCATTCATAATTCCACCGCCCAGCACCACCATTGCAGGATTAAAAGTATGGATCAAGGTGGTAAGCCCGTATAGAATCTCGGTCATCCAGTCATCCACCAACTCACGCACCTGAGGTTTGTGTATCTGCTCAAAGATAGCTCGCCCGCTGGTGAGGGTGCTATCCTGCTTTGTGGCGAGGCGCACCAGAGCACCTGCCGAGGCATAGCGTTCATAGCAACCTTGCTGCCCACAATTGCACAGCTCGCCCCCTGCATGGGTGATGATATGCCCGAACTCCCCTGCGGAAAAGCTGCTGCCGGAATAGACTTTTCCGTTTATCACGATTGCCCCGCCCACGCCTGTGCCATAGGTGATGCAAAGAAAATCGCGCACTCCCCTGCCTGCACCAAAATGCGCTTCCCCCACCGCGGCAGCATTTACATCGTTCTCTACCACTACAGGCTTACCAAACGCGGCTTCCAGCAGGCTTTTCACCTGCGTTCCGGTGTAATCGGGGATATTTTTGTTTGCAAATCGAATTGTCCCTGTAACGGGATTCACCTGTCCCGCGGTGCTGATTCCAATACGGTCAAAGCCGGAAAAACTGCCTACAATCTCCTGCGCGCGCTGCATGACAAACGCACCGCCCAGCTTAGCGTTGGTATCAAACTCCTGTCGGGAAACAAGTTTCCCATCCACCACCTCGCCCGCTTTGATTGAGGTTCCTCCAATATCAAGCGAAATTATCTTCATAGCTCTTTCATAAACTTAATGTCTGTAATGTTATTCTCTTTTTTAATTGTGCTGAACTCTGCCTTGATGCTTTCCTCACACTCGCCGCTGTAATTGGTGAACGGTTTTCTGGCGTAGCCTGCGTCTACACCGCCCCATGCCATCATACGCTTCATCAGCGCAAGGTAATCGTAGCTAACCGCCTTGAGGATGATTTTGTTTGCAATCTCCTGTTTTTCTCTCGCTCTGTTGACATCTCCCTGTTTCATTAACTTGTAGATGTCCTGAAAAAGCTCAGGGATAACATTATAGAACGAGCCAATGATGCCATCTGCGCCAAAGGCAAGCCCGCTGACTGCCATTTCATCCGCACCGGAGTAAATCATAAAATCCTGCCCGAGTTCCTGCTTAATTTTCATTATCTCAAAATGGGTGGTGGCAGTATATTTGATGCCCTTTACCCCCTCGATGGTCGCAAGCCGTTTGATGGTATCGTACCCCACAAGCCCCGCCAAAGGAATGTTGTAGATGATCATGGGCAGCGGGGTGGATTCGGTGATATCCTTGTAATAGTTGTAGATATTGTCTTCGCTGAATCTCCAGTAAAAGGGCGGCACCGAGGAGATGGCATCTGCACCAGCCTCATAGGCGTGTTTTGCGTGTTCGATGGACTTTTTGGTTCCAATATCGCCCACATGTACAATAACAGGTACCTTACCCTGTACTTCATCCACCACAACCTCTACCACACGGCGCCGCTCCTCAGGGGTCATCAAAAAGGTTTCGCCGGTGCTTCCGGTGAGGTAAAAGCCATCCACACCCTCGTTTAGCAGGTGGCGGGTGACGGTGCGCATTCTTTGCTCATCAAAATTCTCGTGTTCATCGAATGTGGTGATCAGCGCGGGGATCACACCGGTAATGTCCTTAATATCAAATTTAGCCATACTACCTGTTTCCTTTCAAATTGATATTTGAAATTTTATTTTTTATGTCGGATTGCTGCTGTAAACCGTCTGGTAATATCCATGGGTCTTGTAATGGCGGTGCCCACTACGGCGCTGTCCACGCCGCATTCATAAGCCTGAACCAGCTGCTCCGGCGTCCAGATGCCGCCTTCGGCTATCACAAATTTCTCGGTGCTTTGTACAAGCTTTTGAATCAGCTCAAAGCTTGGGATGATCGCGCCCTTGGTATCCTCTGTGTAGCCACAAAGTGTGGTGCTGAGCACATCGAACCCTATTTCATCCGCATGCTGTGCTTCCTCAAAGGTGGCGCAATCTGCCATGAAAAGCTGGCTCGGGTATTTCTTGCGCACCTGTGCAAAAAACTCCGCAATATTTTCCCCATTGGGGCGCGGGCGGGAGGTCGCGTCCATGGCAATGATCTCAACTCCGGTTTCCACCAGGCAATCCACCTCCTCCATGGTGGGGGTAATATAGATGTTGCAGCTTTCAAAATCTTTTTTGATTATACCAATGATGGGAAGCTGAACCGTCTTTTTGATCTCGGTAATATCCTCCACGCTGTTTGCGCGGATACCGACAGCACCGCCTAACAATGCGGCGTATGCCATGCGGGACATAATGTAGGAGCTGTGCATCGGCTCATGTGCCAAAGCCTGACAAGAAACGATCAGCCCGCCCCGCAGTTTTTCTAAAACTTCTTTGTTGTTCATTGTTCTCATCGCCTTTCCTGTAGGCTGTAATCAGCCAGATTGCCTTGCTTTGTAACTTCAATGCGCAGGTTATCGTAATTGTGGTCAAGTGCTGGGTAGTCGGTACGGTAGTGTGAACCGCGGCTTTCACGGCGCCCACGCATTGCGCCCAACACCAATTTTGCAAGCCGAATTGTGTTTACGGTGTTAACTGCCTGCTTAAGCTGCGAGGGGTTGGCTATGTAGCGCATAGGGTCAAAGTTCGCCTCTACCTGTTCCACCTGTTCCAGCGCGGTGGCGAGCCCCGTCTCACTGCGTATGATATTTCCATTGCGCCACATCACCCGTTTCACTTCGGCAGACGCCTGTGCCGGGGTAAGCTCGCCCGTGCCACCACGGTAAACAGTGCTTATGTATTCCTCCTGCTCTGCCTCTGTGGGGCTTGGCGGTATGTCTGCGCCCTGTGCATAGGCTACGGCTGACCTGCCTGCTATGGTACCGAACACAATGCAGCTGCCCGTGGCATTGCCGCCGTGGCGGTCTGCCCCGTGAATGCCGCCTGCCACCTCACCCGCTGCAAACAGCCCCGCCACCGTGGTGGAGCAGTGCTCATCTACCTTTACACCCCCGTTCGCGGCGTGGCAGAATGGTGCGACAAAGGTTTTATCCCTACAGGGGTCAATGCGGTATTTTTCCCGCAGCCATTCAAGGTGCATGCGCACGACCTCTCGTTCATCTTCGTAAAGTGAGTGTTCGTATTTAATCTGCACTCCCTTGGTCTCTTCGCTTTTGAGAATCTCCTCCATGATGGCAATGTCAAAGTACTTTGCCGCAGTACGGCAGGTGAACGGGCCATGTGTAGAGCGTTGCTGCATGCACGATTCAATCTCCTGATCGCTGCTCAGATATTCTGAGAGAAGCTCCCTGCCATCGGCATCCGGCAAGCCCTTGCAGTGCAGCAGCATTGGCTCCCGTAGAATGATCTTATAAACGGGCGAAAGAAAGCCGGGGATAAACTGAATAAATTCCAGATTAATAAGCTTTGCACCCGCGTTGTAGGCAAGCATCTGCCCGTCCCCGCTTACATCTGAGGTATTGAGGCTGTGCTCGTAGATAGAGCCATACCCGCCGGTCGCCAGGATCACGCTTTTGGCAGACATGCGCAGCAGATTGCCGTCGCTGCCCACTGCAAGCACTCCCTTTACCCTGCCACCCTGCTGCAAAATACCAACTACGTCGGTATTCTCCAGAATCTCCACATTGGGGAACGCTGCGAACAGCTCCCGCACATTGGTGCGGATACCGTCCCAGTCCCCCCAGACGTAGATATCGCGGGGGCGTTTGGCAAAGCAGGCTATCTTTTTATCCTGTAGCTTGTGGTAAGGGATGCCAAGCTTATCAAAATCACCTATTCGCTCGCGAATGTTTTCAACATAAACTTTGGTGAGTGAGGGACTGTTCATGGTAAGCCCGCTGTCCTCCATCTCCTCAAAAAAGTATTGCTCGTCCATGGGGTCATCGGAGGTACACTGGCAGCCGAGACTATCCATCTTAGGGTAAAAGCTGGAGCCGGAACAAAGCCTGCTTTTTACGATGATTCTTGTAGAAAGTCCGCTCAGTGCTGCCTCGTATGCAGCCTTGATACCCGCAAGCCCTGCACCGATTACGATAATGTCACAGGGTTTCAACAAAAGCTTTTCTTGCACTGCACCAGCCCCCTATTGCCTGCATTTGATGATGTATTTAAAGTACCTGCCGGTCTGCCCTGTATGGATGCAGGGCTTGTGCCCCTCACCGGGCAGCATTACATAAAACATGCCGGCGGGCACCGCAACAATACAGCCCTTTCCGCTGCCCCTGTGGAATGAGCAGTCCTCTGTCTCATTGTATTCCTGTACGGTTTCCAGTTCAGAAACCGCGCAAAAACTCACCTCTTCGCCGCCCTCTAATACAAACATCACATCGGCGTATTCGTGGTGGGCTTCAAAATCCTTGCTTTCCAGCGGGGTCGTCTCGCCCGAAACTGCAAGCAGAAAGCCCCCGTCAAACTCGTACCTGCCCTCCGATAGCTTCCCCTTGCCCTCTAAGTAGCGCAGGGCGTTTGCCAGGTTCTTTACGCTGCTGGTATAGCGGTTGGCGTTGCTGATTTGATCCATTATCATCGTTAAAAACTCTTTTCTGTTCAGGATTGTTCGCTTAGCGGAGTTGCTTGCTGTTGTTCTTCCATCAGGTGGCACGCTACAAAATGTTCTTTGCCATCCACCATGTATTTTTTCAAGGCCGGAATATCGGTCTTGCAGCGATCCATACAATTCTTGCATCTTGGGTGGAAGGTACAGCCGCTTGGTGGCTTGGCTGGGCTGGGCACGTCGCCCTCCAACACGATGCGCTTCGACTTTTTGTCAAGGTCTGCAACCGGAATGGCGGAAAGCAATGCCTTTGTATAGGGGTGCAGGGTATTCTCATACAGTGCCTCGGCGTCCGCAATCTCCACGATTTTCCCAAGGTACATAACGGCAATGCGGTCACTGATGTATTCCACAACGCTGAGGTCATGGGTAATGAAGATATAAGTAAGGTTCTTTTTCTCCTTGAGTTCCTTGAGCAGGTTGAGCACCTGCGCCTGAATGGAAACATCCAGCGCGCTCACCGCCTCGTCGCAGATGATCAGCTCGGGCTCGACGCTCAAGGCGCGCGCAATGCCAATCCTCTGCCGCTGCCCGCCCGAAAACTCGTTGGGGTAGCGATCCATATACTCACTGCGCATATTTACCTGCTCCAGCAGGTCGCCAATAATTTTTCGGCGGTCTTCCCGCTTTGCAACACCGTTTTGCTTGAGAGGGTCCTCCAGCGAACCAAAGATGGTAAACGCGGGGTTTAAGGAAGATTGGGGATCCTGAAAGACGATTTGTAAGCGTTTGCGTGCCAGCTTCATTTCCGCAGATGTTAGCTTTTTGAGGTTTTTTACGCCGATGTTTCCGCCAAAATTGTAAAGCATTTCGCCGCCGGTAGAATTTATGAGCTGTAGGATGGACTTACCAAGCGTTGTTTTACCACAGCCGCTTTCGCCTACCAGGCCCAGTGTTTCGCCCTTGTAAATATCAATGGTGACATCGTCAACCGCTTTTACGTAGCCCACCGTTTTTTTCATAACGCCTTTTTTGATTGGAAAATAGGTTTTGGCGTTTTTCAGGCTAAGTAAAACTTCTTTTTTATTTTCCATCTGCTACCGCCTCCTTGTAGTTGTGGCACCGTACACAGTGGGTTCCCGAGACAATTTCCTCCCCGGGCATAACCTCGCATTTTGCATTGTAGTAGTCACAACGCGGTGCAAACTGGCAGCCGACGGGGCGGTTGTACGGGTCCGGTGTAACACCGCGGATGGGCTGGATATCCTGATTGTGCCCCTTGCCGAGCACAGGGATAGAGCGGAGCAGTGCTCTGGTATAGGGGTGATGCGGGTGACGGAGCAGCTCCTCCGCGGTGCCGCTTTCCACAATATTGCCCATGTACATAACCACAACGTCATCCGCCAGCTCGCTTACCACGCCCATATCATGTGTAATGAGCATGATGGCAGTATCGTTTTTTTTCTTTAGGGTCTCCATTAGCTCGAAAATCTGCGCCTGTATGGTAACATCCAGTGCGGTGGTCGGCTCATCCGCAATGAGCACCTTGGGCGAGCACGCCATTGCCATAGCAATCATAGCACGCTGGCGCATACCGCCAGAAAACTGGTGCGGGTACTCCCTTGCGCGTTGTGCCGGCGCAGGAATGCCCATATCCTCCAGCAGTGAAACCACCTTTGCATCCACGCGTTTTCTATTGCGCTGCTTGTAGTGCTGGGTAAGCATTTCTTTAATCTGAAAGCCCACGGTGTACACCGGATTTAGCGCCGTCATAGGGTCTTGAAAAATCATGGCTATATCCTGCCCGCGCAGATTGCGCATTTCTTTACCGTTCTTTTCCAGCCTTTCAATGTGAATATTCTCTTCGCCCTTGTGGTAGATGATTTCACCCTCTTCTATGCGGGAGAGATCGGGCAGCAGGCGCATAATGGAGGAGGCCGTTACGCTTTTGCCGCAGCCACTTTCACCCACGATGCACAAAGTTCTGCCCTTTTTGATTTCAAAGGAGACTCCGTTCACCGCCTTGTTGCATCTGCCGTTTTGATAGAAAAAGGTTTTTAGGTTTTTAACAGAAATTACGGTATTGTCGTTCACTTGCTTTTCCTCCTTCTACCCTTGCTGTGACGGATCCGCGGAATCGCGCAAGCCATCGCCGATAAAGTTAATGCTGAGCACAAACAGAGAGATGACAATGCCAACGGGAAGCCATATCCACCAGTTTTCTTTGAGAATGGTGAGGTCGTTTGCTACATTGAGGATATTGCCCCAAGTGGGAACCTCCATGGGTACGCCCAACCCAAGGAAACTCAGCGCCGCCTCCTGCAAAATGAACATCGCTGTACTCAAGGTAATGTTTACCGCAATGGGGCCAATCGCGTTGGGCAGCATGTGTTTGAATGCTATTTTAAAATCACTTACCCCGAACGCCTTGAGCGCCTGCACATATTCTTCCTCACGCAGCGAGAGCATGCGTGCCCTTGCCATGCGGTAAACGCTGCCCCAGCCGGTAATAACAAAGATTAAAATAAGGTTACTCAACTTCTGCCCCATGATAGCGACCAAAAGCAGCACCAATATCATCTGAGGGAATGCCATGAATACCTCTGAAATTCGGAATACGAGTGCGTCAAACCAGCCGCCCTTGTAGCCGCCGTAGCAGCCCAGCGCCACACCGATTAACGCCGCGCCCAACGCGCTGCCCAGCCCCACAAAAATAGAGACTCTGCCACCGTATAGCACGCGTGCAAATACATCCCTACCGATTTTATCCGTACCAAAAATGTGCTCCACACTGGGGGGCTGCAGGGTGTTTTTCATGTCCATCGTTTTATAACTGTACTGGGTGAAAAGCGGCGCGCCGTAGGACATTACAATAATAATCAGCAGCAGGATGGCCCCGACAACAGCCAGACGATTGTTGAGCAGCTTATGGAGGGCACGGCTGCCTTTTTTCTTTTTATAAAGGCCTTGCTCCTCCATTGCCTTAATTTTATCCATTTTTTTGTTTAGTTTTATTTCGGAACGTTTCATTGCCTTTCCCCCTCCTTAATCAAGTCTTACACGAGGATCCAGCACAGCGGTAAAAAGATCAACCAGAAAACTGGCAAGCAAAACCGCCGTTACGGATAACAGTGCAATCATCATAACGACAGGGGTATTTCCGCCTCGGATTGCCGCTACAAATTCATTTCCTACCCCGGGCCACTGGAAAATCTGTTCTATTACTACCGAGCCGCCAATGAGTACCGGAAGGCGGAAGCCAACCAATACGATGACCGGCGTCAATGCTACTCGGAAGCCATGTACAAGGTTTACTCGCCATTCGGGTAAGCCCTTGCTTCTTGCTGTTCTTATGTAATCCTTATTAATCGAATCCAGCATACTGGAGCGTGCGTAACGCATGACGCCCGCCGTCATTGCAATTCCAAGCACCAGTGCGGGAAGTATCAGGTGCGGAAGTCGATCCCAAAATGTTTCATATCCCGGCAAAATTCGACCGCCGATGGGCAGCCAGCCAAGGTTGATGGAGAAAATTAAGAGGGAGACAAGCCCAAAGAAAAATTCGGGAATGGATAGACCGATCATACCTGCAACTGTGAGGGCGTTATCCCCAATAGAACCTTTTTTAATGGCGCTGAGAATGCCCAGAACATTGCCGAGAATGGTGGAAAACAACAACGCTGCTACTGAAAGCTCTACGGTAGCTCCGAGCTTGCTCATGATGATCTGGCTGACAGGTACGCCGCTGGTTAGGCTGTAGCCGAAGTCCCCTCGTAATATTCCGGTGATCCAACTAAAATACCGCACAATAAAGGGGTCATTTAGTCCCAGCGATTCTCGCAGCATCTCCATTTTTTCCGGCGTCATGTTGGCGAGCGCATCCGGTGGAACCATAAAAGAGACCGCATCCCCCGGCATAGCCTCCATACCCAGGAATATAATAAAGGTTATGACCAGCAGCATGGGTATCAGCATTAAAAGCTTGCGGACAGTGTATGATAACATAGCTACACCCTTTTCAATAACATTCTTCAAAAACGGCAGAGCCGCCGTTTGCGTCACTCTGCCGTTTTTGATTTGCTTAACGCTTACTTATGTGGAAATTTGTTGATATACAAAAGCCTTGTGTAACGGATATCAACCGGTGTGACCTTGATGCCTGTTACGGATTTAAGCGCCTGATAATCGCTGGCGGACTTGGTGTATGCATAGTCCACATTGCCTGCGCTGGCGTTTTTTACCAGATTGGGGTCAGACTCGCCGCTGGGGTACATCTGGATCTCTTCGATTTTAGCTTTACCATCGTGGTAGCCTTCAAAAGGAACAAAGGTTGTGTAATCGCCCATTTTTACTTCTTTAATCTTGAAGGGGCCGGAGCCTACGGGAGCCTGGAAGTATTTTGCCTGCTGAACATTGATAGGGTCTATGCCGTCAAAATATTTCTTAGGCAGAGGAGGCAACTGCGAGAAGGTAAGCAGCGCGTTGGGGTCTACTTCGGTAAAGGTAAAGGTAACCTTGTTGCCGTCGATGGTAATACCCTTGATTTCTTCCGCTTTGCCGTCAATGTAGTCTTTGTAGCCGTCAACCTTCTGGAGTGTGGAGCCGATGACACTGTTGAGTGCCGGAACCTTGGTTGCAAACTCATAGCTCCATTTCACGTCTGCGGCGGTAATGGGTTCGTTGTCATGCCACTTAATTCCATCTTTAAGCACAAACTCGAATACTTTACCGTCTGCGCTAACTTTGTACTCGGAAGCAAGCTGACCTTTAAAGCTGCCCAAGGCTGCATCTGCAACCACGAGGTGGTCATACAAAACCTTAGTGCTCATGTGGAAGCCGGGGTTAAGGTACGGCACTTCAAAGAACTCAATGGGTGCGCCGTTGGTTTTCATCAGCTTTTTGCCATTGGTCGCTTCAATATCCAAATTGACAATATCCCAGTCATAGTTAAACTGCTCATTGCCCAGTGCTACATTGCCACGGTTCAGTTTGCTGCTCTCCAGCACATAAACCTGCTGGTAATAAAGCGGCAGTGCAGGCAACATTGCGTTCTCGTACTTTTGCACTTCCATAAAGGCTTCTTTTTGTGCAGCTACATCTGCGAGGTTGTTGGTTTTGCCAATCAGCTCGTCATATTTGTCGTCCTTCGGTGTGTGGGAGTTGCTGGAGTTGCCGCCGAGAAAACGGTTGTAGTACTCATGCGGGGCAAGTGCGCCCACCGCACCGTATGCCATATCCCAATCAACTGCAGAAGGACCGTTTAAAGGGTCGGAAGGTGCTACCCAAAGCTGTGCAGAAAGATCGCCTTCCAGCTTTCTGGCAGTCATTTTCATGCCAACATCCGCAAGATATTGCTGAATTGCAGACATCAGGTCAACGGTTTGCTGATCGCCATAGTAGTAAACCACATCTAGAGTGCGGTTAGAGTCCCACTTGGCTTCTTTGAGGAGTTCCTTTGCTTTTTCCGGATTGTACTTGTACTGCTCCAGCCCGGGTGCTTTCCAGTCACCGTTCGGCATCAGTGAATCTGCAGGAATCGCTGCGCCCTCATACAAACCGGTTGCAATCGCATCCATATCAATTGCATATGCAATTGCCTGACGGATTCTTACATCAGAAAGCGGATTCTCATTGGTAGGGCCTACACCGTTTGCGGGGTCGGCAGGTTTTGCCTCACCGCCGGAAGCGTGTGGAGCTGCCGGTGAGCTACTGGGTGTGTTGCCTCCGGAGCAGGCTGTTGTAAGCGACAGAATCATAACCAATGCCAAAACTGCGCATAAAAGCTTTTTCATTCTGAATCCTCCTGTTAATTTGTTTTTATAGACCTCGGTACGCCTGAATCGCTGTATTAACTCCAGTATATCATTTTAAAAATATTTTTCAATTAATGCATCAAATAAAAATTAGTTTCATTCATTGTGCATATTTCCAGTTTCACCTTTTTTATCTTAAAAACTATTGTACTTTTCGCAAAAGTGTTTTAATATAGGTTATACAGCTGCTTCTTATGCTAAAATCTCTTATATTAATGCGGTTTTATAGGAGTGCTAATGCATCTGCTCGGTTTTATATCATCTATTCTATTAAGAGGAAGTGATTTTCTTGGGAGAAGACATTTTCGAAATTTTAAACAAAAAATACAATTCCTTGACTAAATCTGAAAAAAAAATTGCAAATTATCTTTTCAGTAATAAGGTCGAGGTTATCCAGCTTTCCATTACTGCACTTTCAGAGCAATGCGGTGTTGCAGAGGCGACGATCTTCCGTTTTTGCAAGACGTTAGGCTTTGGCGGCTATAACGAATTCAAACTTGCGCTGGCAAAGTTTATTTTTAAAGAAGAAAATTCCAGCACCGCTTCGGTCAATGCTTCCGGCTCTGTTACCAATTATGGCAAGGTGGACTCTCAGGATACCTTTGAGCAGATGTGCGAAAAGCTTTACAGTACACAGGTAAGCGCACTGGAGCAGACTCTTAAGCTTTTGGACGAAACCTCCATAACCAAAGCGGTGCAGATTTTAAGCCATTCAAAGCGCGTCTACTGCTTTGGGCAGGGCGCGTCGCTTATTATGGCTATGGAGGCATGGGGACGGTTCATCACCGCTTCCCCCAACTTTTTTTATGTTGAAGATTCCCACATGCAGACGATGGCTTCCTCCCTGCTCACCGAGGACGATGCGATCCTCTTTTTCTCCTACTCCGGCGCTACCCGTGAGATTGTGGATGTAATGCGTCTTGCCAACCGTAATGGCTTCAAGGTAATCCTTGTCACAAAATTCGAAAAATCCCCTGCTGCTGCCTTTGCGGACGTCATTCTGCTCTGTGGCTCCAATGAGGGCCCGTTGCAGGTGGGTTCTGTGGCGGCAAAGGTGGCGCAGCTACTCATTATTGACGTTTTGTTCAATGAGTTTTGCCGCACCAACCACGAAATGTGCTACCGCAACATTGAAATTACGGCGGATGCCACCGCCAAAAAGCTTCTTTAATTGATTCCCTTAGCTTTTTATGCGCTAATTTAGGGGAAGCAGCACTGATTACCGGTACGGCTTTGGCTCGAGCACCTTGCTTTTGTGCGTTGCCTCTCATCCAAACCATCTGCGCAAAGTTCATCCTAAAACGTGACGAACAACGTAAAAATACCCGGTTGCTTGATGCAACCGGGTTTAAAAAGCCCTCTTGCAATATATGCAAGAGGGCTTTTTGTGCGTTTGTTATTCTAGTACGGCTGAATACTTTGCGGTCACATCATTGTTTTGTTGTATTGGTTAATCCGTAATATAATCATCTAACGGCTTTATGCCCTTATTAAAAACGATAAAATGGCTTTTAACCGCTTCTACAATATCATAAGAGCCTTCATTCTTTGCCCAGTCGGCAGCATAGCCGCGCATACCAACTAAAACCATTTGAGCTATTTGTGCAACAGAAAGCTCACGGGTTATCTGATTTTTTTGCTGACCGCGTGTAACAACGCCTTCAATGATAATGGAAAGCTTGCGCCGCTGGCTAGAGAGATAGTTGCGGCTTGTATTAATCAGCGGGGCCGTGCTAATTTCCCTGGTAATGGCAACGCCGCTCTTGTGACAGTACAGAGCATACTCCGATACAAAGGTCAGAATGTTCTCCAGTTCATCGTTGCCAAACGTAGGCTGAACACTGTCTTCAAAATAATCATCGATGCCTTTAAACAGTATACGAACTACATCAGACTTTTCATCAAAATAATGATAAAAGGTGCCGATTGATATGCTCGCTTCTCTGCAGATATCACGAATTGTCAAATTCTCATAGCCAAACCTGTTGACAACCTCTATGATGGTCTGAATCAGCTCCTGTCTTTTTTGGCTCTTTTTTGGGCTTTCCCTCACCTTCAGCACCTCCTGTCAAATTTGCCTTTTAGGCAATTATACCACATATTGCTAAAAAAAGATTTAACGCCCGAATATTTTGTCGGACGTTAAATCTATAAAAACTATACTTTAAAAATTACTTAGCCTGTGCAGCCGATGCACCCGCGATTCTGCCAAAAACAAGAATATCGGTAAGCGCATTACCGCCCAAACGGTTTGTACCGTGAATTCCTCCGGTTACCTCTCCGGCTGCATACAAACCGGGAATCACCTTTTCGTTCTTGTCAATAACCTGTGCATCCTTATTAATTTTTACACCACCCATTGTGTGGTGAACAGTGGGAATACGCGGTGCTGCATAGAAAGGCCCTTTATCAATCTTATCTTTGTAAAGTGTTCTGCCAAACGAATCCTTTTCCTTACTATCTACATGCTTGTTAAAGTCCTCTACGGCTGCAGTAAGGTTAGCCGGGTCAACACCTATTTTTCCTGCAAGCTCTTCCAGGGTTTCACCCTTAAATGCGCGGCCTGCAGCAATAAGCTCATTTACCGATTCGTTAAAGTTGTTCTTCTCGTCGCCTGTGGGGTAGTCATGGCTGTCCAATACAATCCACATATGATTGTTCGTCTGTTCAAACAGTGCGGCCGTCATTACATCACGGCGTGCGCCCTCATCAACAAATCGTTTTCCTTCGTCGTTTACAAAGATTCTGTTTTCAACACCCATCTCAATGTTTCCGCTCAGGCTGCCTGTCTCAGGGTCTCCCATCGGCAGCAGTTGAATGTTTTCCATCTGAACCAGCTGCGCATCTACAGCTTCAGCCAGTATAATACCGTCGCCTGTTGCGCCTGCATGGTTTGTAGATTTAACGGAGTCATCAAGCGTAGCCCATTTTGTATTGTACTTCTGGCGCATTTCAACATTTCCGGCAAAGCCGCCTGTTGCCATTACAACACCATTTTTTGCATTGAGTGTAACCTTATTTCCGGTTTCGCCTTCTGCAATTACACCGCTTACTCTACCGTCTTTTACAATAAGCTCGGTAGCCTTTGTATTAAGCATCACTTCGATATTATCATTGGCATCGATGTACTTAGTATAAGTGTTGAAGAAGCCTGTTCCCACAGGATCAACGGGTTTGTGTGCCCTTGGCCACATACCGCCCAGAACTGTAAATGTACCGGGTTTAAACTCCATGCCCATGCCTTTTAGCCATTCTACTCCAGCCCAAGCATTTGTTACAAGTGTGCGAACCAGCTCAGGGTCACCCTGTTTATCGCCGCCCTCAAAGGTTTGGGTATAGTGTTTTTCAACCGAGTCGTCATTGGCAATTGCTGTTTCGCTTCCCTCATCAACAGCGTTGAGTGCACCGCCGGCCAGTATGGTGTTTCCGCCAACCTTTGGCATTTTTTCAATAACGATTACCGAGCTTCCTGCCTGATGTGCTGTAACGGCTGCTGCAAGGCCTGCACCGCCTGCACCAATAACAACAACGTCGGCATCAAGGGTTACATCTTCTGCTTTTTGAGCAGCATCACCCTTTATCGCTTTAAGCGCTTCTGTGTCAGCACCTGCCTGTTTTAAGCAGTCTGTCACCGCAGCTATAATTGCCGAGCTCGTTATAGTTGCTCCTGCTACGGTATCTACGCCAAGCCCCTGAATTTCAACAATTTTGTTAGGAATCTGTTCAATGGGCAGGTCACCGATTCCCGGTGTTTCTTTGTGAGAGGTTACCTTTATGCTTTCAATTTTATCTGCGGTCAGAACAACTTCAACCGCAACATCGCCGCCCATTCCTTTGGCCGCCGCTGTGTAGGTACCAGCTTTAAACTTGCCTGCTTCTGCTTGCGATGATGAGGCACCTTTGCCTGTGCATGCCGTTACAGTAAAAACCATAGCAACAGACAGCAATACACATAGTGCTCGATTTAATAACTTTTTCATTGTGTCTCCTCTTTCCAAACAATTAGAACATCGTTCTATAATGTGTTCGATAAAATAATAACAATGTTTTTGCTTTTTGTCAACATGAAATTAACAAATCATTAAAATTTTCTAATAAAAAGCTGTTACTAATTTCCTTTCCTCTTTTATATCTAACCCTGCAGGATTAAAGCTGAAGAGTAAGCCCTCGCAAATGCTACGCTTTTTATGATATAATAAAACAACATTCAGCCTTTGGCTGAATGCCGCGCGCAGCGCGGTACTTGCCGTTTGGCAAATATGTTTTATTACATCGGAAACGGTCTTTGCGTGCCTTAGCACGCAAACTTGCGCTATGCGCAAGTGCAAAACTGTGTTTTAAGACCGGGTTATGATATAATAAATTGAAACGTTTGCGCATCAAATTTATAAAGCACAATCGGGAGGAGTATACAGTGGAGATTCAAAAGGCAAAATTGAAAGATTTAGAAACCTTGATGGAGCTTTACACAAAAGCGCGCCAGTTTATGAGGGAACATGGGAATCCAACTCAATGGCAAAACGGCCATCCTTCACGCGATTTGATTATTGATGACATTGAAAAAAGCATCAGTTACATCTGCATAGATGCAGGCGAGATTGTTGGAGCATTTTGCCTGCTGAATGATAGAGAGCCCACCTACGAAAAAATCTATGATGGCTCGTGGCTGAACGATAAACCGTATGTGACGGTTCACCGCTTGGCGGCAACAAGCGGACATGGGGTTGCCACCTTTTGCATGAATTGGTGTGTTCATAATTTTGGCAATGTTCGTGCCGATACCCACAAAGACAATATACCAATGCAAAAAGTTTTTGCTAAAACAGGGTTTAAGCAGTGCGGAACGGTTTATGTGGAGGACGGTACACCGCGTATTGCATATCAAAATTCACAAGGCTAAGTGCTAAACTGACAGATAGGATATACGGGATATGATGAAAAAAAGTCCGGAACTAAAGCTGACCATTGCAATGCTGATATTCGGAAGCATAGGGATTTTTGTAAAAAACATTACTCTGCCAAGTACCGTCATTGTTTTATGGCGCACAATTATAGGCAGCATTTTTCTCGCAACGGTGCTTTTACTGAGGAAACAACCGATTGATAGAAAGGGCATTCGAAAAAATCTGCCTCAATTAATGGTTGCCGGAACTGTTTTGGGGGGCGGTTGGGCTTTTTTGTTTGAAGCCTATCGTCATGCTACGGTGAGCGCGGCAACATTGTTGTATTATAGTGCACCAATTGTGGTGTTTTTGCTCTCATCCATCCTCTTTAAGGAGAAAATAACCTGCAGCAAAGCAGTTGGTATAGCAGCGGCTATTATTGGCATGATGATTATCAATGGTACAAGCGTTAACGGAGCCGATTCCTCACTTGGAGTGATCTATGGTCTTACTGCTGCACTGTTGTATGCCACGCTGATGATAGTCAACAAATTTATAAAAGGCCTATCCGGCTTAGAAAGCACGTTTATACAACTGTTGATATCGTCATTCGTTATGGCGGTATATGTTATTGTTACAACCGGTAGCATACTGCATATACCTGCCGGAAATGATCTCCTACTGGTTGTTGTTGTGGGTATCTTGCATACCGGCATTGCCTGTTACTTATATTTCTCGTCCATGCAGGAGCTGCCGGGGCAGACCATCTCTGTTATGAGCTATATCGATCCATCCTCTGCACTGATTTTTTCTGCGATTTTTTTGCATGAAAGGCTATCTGCGCTGCAAATTGTGGGTGGATTATTGATTTTGGGAGGAACTGCCTTTAATCAGTTGTTCAACGCAGATCGAGCTGTAAAATGAGCATTTTCTAGGATGCTGTTACCAAAAGCCTTCTTGCACGATATCGTGTGAGAGGGTTTGCTTTTCCAACTGTATGGAGTGAATCTCATCTATTTTGCCCATTTCTAACAATTATTCCTCCGAAACTTATATTCCGCTTCCAGTTCCATATTTTGATTAAGGAAAAAAGACATGTGTCCTTTTTATGCCACCTGCAAAAAGGTTATACTAGTTCTATATGTAATCAGAAGGGGGCAATTATAAATGATTCTTTGCCAGTGCAATTTCTTTTCCAAAGCACTGAAAAACCATGTGACCTTAAACGTCTTGATACCGAGTATGCCCGACAACGACTGCCTGCATGCTTCTTACAGCGAAATTTACCCCGAGGGCAAAAAGCACAAAACGCTTTATCTTCTCCATGGCGCCTTGGATGATTATTCCTCGTGGCTGCGCCACACCAACATTGAGCGATACGCTGAGGAAAAGGGCATCGCTGTTGTAATGCCATCTGGCCAAAACGGTTTTTATACCAACGCGGTCAGCGGGCACGATTACTTCGACTTTATTACCGAGGAGCTGCCCCACTTTGTGCAGGCAACTTTCCATCTTTCTTCAAAGCGCGAGGATAATTTCATTGCAGGACCCTCTATGGGTGGCTATGGGGCATCTAAGTGTGCACTCTCAAAGCCGGAGCAGTATGGGGCATTCGGCTGCCTTTCGGGCGCTGTGAACCCCCCTGTGCTGGAAGGACGTATGAAAGCAATGGGCTTTGATTTCTTCCGCTATGATCTTATTTTTGATGGAACCGATAAAATTCCGGGCACAAACCATGACCTTTATAAGCTTGCGGGTGGCCTCACCCACGCAGAGCATAAACCAAGAAGCTATATTTTCTGCGGTATTCAGGACGTTGCGAACCACGACATGAATGTTGCCCTTTACGAAAAGCTAAAAGAAGCCGGCAGCGACACTACCTTCTGCGATGGCGACGGCTTACATGATTGGGCCTATTGGGATAAGTGCATCGGCCAGTTCATTCAATGGCTGTAGGCCTTATAAAATGCGAAAGAGCGGATGCATTAGCATCCGCTCTTTCTTATGAATTGGTTCATTATACTTCGTATTCCGAAACAAAATCTTCATCGGTCTTCTCCAACAGCTTTTGAAGCGAATTTTCGATGTGCATGCGGGAGTAGATGGCAGCAAGCTCCGCGTTTTTGTCTCGTATGCAGTCTAATATCATTCCATGATATTGGATGGCATGTTCAGGGCCAACATTGTGGTACAGCACCGTCTGATGCTCGGTTAAAAGCCCCGTAAACAGATTGGATATCTGAGCAATAATCGCATTTCGCGTACCTTTTGCAATGATCTGATGAAACTCATTGTCGCAATACCGAAACTTCTTTCGATCATGAACCGATTTCTTCATCTCTTCATAATTTTGTTCCAGAAGTTTTAGATCTTCATCGGTATATTTGCTGATAAATAGCTCGGCATTGTAGGAATCAAACATACGACGAAACTCAAGTATGGTAATCATTGTCCGCCTTGTTGTTGCAAAATACGGCAGCCCCAACAGCGTAGCATTCTCAAACTCCTCAACATAAGTACCAGAACCCTGCACCTTTCGCAAAACAGAAAGTGTAGAGAGCTTCTCCAACGCCTGCCGAACAGCGATCCGGCTGACATTCAGCTTTTCACACAGCTGAACTTCTGTTTCGATCTTTGTGCCAGGCAGCCATTCCCCGGTCTTAATTTTCTGTACAATATAGTTAAAAACTATATTAGCAGCCTGAACACTGTAAGCCATTTTTAACACCACCATCCAACAGTAATATTTACCATTTTAGCATTAATGAGCTATTTTTACAATATCATCACTAATCTTTTGAAGCTTCCTTTACCTTTTTCTTACCCTTTTTCACGGAGGAAGAATAAGCAGCCAGACCAATGAGCGTTGCAACGTAAGGGATTGCCTGAACGGCTTCAGCCGGAACATTAATCGTCTGAAGAACATTAGAAAGTGCGTTTGCTACACCAAATGCCAATGCAGAGAGGAACGTCGGAATTGGTGCGGCATTGCCCAGGTTCTGGGCGGCAATACCCATGAAGCCACGGCCGGCGACCATGTCTCGCGCGAACCAAGAAAGATAACCCATAGACATGTAAATTCCGCCAAGAGAAGCAAAAAAGCCACCAATAATGAGCGTAATAAACTTTGTCTTGACTACATTGATACCAACGGAGGATGCGGCATTCGGGTTTTCACCAACGGTACGAATGCGCAGACCAAGCGGTGTTTTAAAGATAAGAAGATAGACCACGATAACAGAGAGGAAACTGAGGTAAGTGAGAACATTATGTCCTGAAAGGATAGACCCCAAAACAGGGATGTCTTTGATAATCGGAATTTGTATGTTTGGAAAGGTAAGGCTGGGCAGAGAAGTGGACAAGCCCTTATCTTGCACCAAAACATACAGCATAAAGATGGTACCGCCGGAGGCAAACGTATTGAGTGCAATACCTGTGAGAACCACGTTTGCGTTAAGCACAAGGTTAAAGTAGCCAAGCAGTACCATGATTGCAATACCGCCTGCAAGGCCGGACAGAAGACCAACCAGAAGACTCTGGGAATACGCACTGCCAACCACGCCGCAGAATGCAGCGGTAAGCATAGTACCTTCAAAAGCAATGTGCAGTACACCGCCGCGGTTGCAAATCAGCGCGGCAAGCGCTGCAAAAAGAAGTGGTGTTGTAACACGGATGACAGAATAAACAAATTCGGCGGAAAAAATTGCTGACATCACATTATTGCCCATTTACCGCCACCTCCTTAATACTAAGCTGTTTCTCAGCTGCTTCCACCAGCTTCTTATGTTTGAGCTTGTGGAGGAAGCGTTCAGCAACTACAAGCATAATAATGATTGCCTGAATAATACTTACAAGCTCGATTGGAATATCATCGGTACGTGCCATTACGTCGGCACCTACACGAACGTATGCGAGGAATGCGGCAGCAAGCGGAACCAGCTTGGGGTTGTATCCCGCAATAATTCCCACCAAAATTCCATCAAATCCGTGGTTTGTAAGCCCTTGATATTGAAAACGCTTGTACATTCCCAAAACCTCAACAGCGCCGCCCATACCGGCAACAAAGCCGCCCAAAATCTGCGCATTCAGCAAAACTTTTTTAACAGGAATTCCGGAATAAGCAGAGAATTCCGGGTTTTTACCCACCATACGGATTTCATAGCCGCGCTTGCTCTTGTACAGGTAAAAATAACCCAGAGTAGCTACAACAAGTGCTATGATAATACCACTGTGGATGCTGGTGCCCGGCAGCAGTCTGGAAAGACGCGAGGTTTCAGCAAACTTAAAGGATGCAAGAAAGCCCGCTGCAGGGTCGCGCAGAATGTGGTTTATGATACCGAGTGAAAAGTAAAGGCAAACATAGTTCATCATCAGCGAGCTGACAACCGGCTTTGCATCGCACTTTACATATAAAATTGCAGGAATAAAGCAAACAATTGCACCAAACACACCGCCAAGGGCGATGCTGACAATCGGGTGAATAATTCCGGGCAACGTAAGCTTGGTGGCGACAATGGTTGCACCAACCGCGCCAACCAAGAAGCCGCCCTCTACGCTCATGTTTGTTTGGTTTGCCGAAAAGATAAGGCATACGGCAACACCGGTAAACAGCAGCGGAGTCATAACTTCAATGAGGTTACCCATACGACGCATGGTGGAAACCGGCCCGAACATAAAGCTCTTAATTGCGCCCATTGGATTATCACTTATAAAAACAATGATCAAGAAAGCCACACCAAGAGCAATACCAACCGCGAGCAGCATTCTCAACATGTTAAATTGCTTTTCAATATCTTTCGCAGTTTTAACTGCTTTTACTTTAGCACTACCCATTATTTGCCACTCTCCTAATCTCCTCCGGTGCCATTTTCTTGATACCCAGCATGTACTCGCCCAGTTCATCCTCGGTCACTGTTTTGGCATCCTTAAAGTATGCGGCAATTCTGCCTTCACTCATAACAATCAGGCTGTCACTAACTTCCATAACTTCGTTCAGGTCGGCGCTGATGAGAAGTACCCCCGCACCTCCGTCACGCAGTTCAACAAGCTTTCTTCGAATAAATTCGCTTGCACCTATATCGATACCACGGGTTGGCTGGTTTGCAATAATCAGCTTGGAATTCGAGGTAAACTCACGGGCTGCAACAACCTTCTGCATGTTACCGCCGGAAAGCATACGAATCGGCTGATCTTTACCATCGCACTTTACGTTAAATTTTTTGATCAGGTCAACTGCAAGCTCATCTACCTTTTTAAGGTCCATCAGCATCTTCTTTTGGAATTCAGGCTTGTAGTACCGGTCAGAAACAATGTTTTCTGCAATACTGCCGTCGCCTACAATACCATAGGTCATACGGTCCTCCGAAATGTGAGCGACGCCAGCCTCACGAATTTCACGAATGCTGAGATTTCTCACATCCAAATCGCCAACCTTAACTTCGCCTTCAAAAATCTTGTCCATCCCGGTGATGATTTCACTAATTTCCTTCTGACCATTGCCCTCTACTCCGGCAATGCCAAGAATTTCGCCGCCGCGGATGCAGAAGCTTACATCGTCCAAAACCTTTTTGGTACCATGCGCGTATTTGGTAATTCCTTTGAGGTCAACAACCACCTCGCCGATTTTCGCTTCATCTTTATCAAAATTAAGTACTACGTCACGTCCTACCATCATACGTGAGATGTCACTTTCTGTCAGATTCCCAATATCTTCAACGCCAATTGTGCGCCCTGCTCTCATAACGGTAACTCTGTCGCAGAGCTCTGTCACCTCGTGGAGCTTATGAGAAATGAAAATAACGGTATAGCCTTCTTTTTTAAGGCCCTTGAGCTCTACAAATAGCTCTTTTGTCTCCTGTGGTGTCAAAACTGCGGTGGGTTCGTCAAGTATTAGTATTTTAGCTCCGCGAACCAGAGCCTTAAGAATTTCGACCTTTTGTTTCTGTCCAACAGACAGGTCTTCTATTTTTGCCAACGGGTCAACTTTAAAATTGTATTTCTCTGAAGCTTCGCGTGTAATCTTTACCGCTTCGCTCATGCTAAAGAAACCATTCTTTTTGGGCTCCATGCCAATTACAAGGTTTTCAGCAACCGTAAGCGAGGGCACCAGCATAAAGTGCTGATGTACCATTCCTATTCCAAGCTTGATGGCAACTGTGGGGTTGTCAATATGAATTTCTTCGCCGCGAAGAAGAATACGGCCTTCCTCAGGCTTCTCAACGCCAAAAAGAACCTTCATCAAAGTGCTTTTACCTGCGCCATTTTCTCCAACCAATGCATGTACTTCGCCCTCATGCACAGAGAGGCTCACGTTTTTGTTGGCAACAAAGCCGTTCGAATACACCTTTGTGATGTTTTCCATTGAGAGTATGTTTTTAAGCATAATTATCCTCCGGTCGTTAGACTCGTTTCTGAAAGCTTACCAATACAGAGTCTGCGCACTTTGATCTGCTATGCGGGCAGAAAAGCATCCATCAAGGGTTTGGGCATTGCGCCCGAAAGCGCAATGCCAGCCCGTTTCGTATCTCTTTTTTAATTAAGGTCTTGCGGAATCACGAATTTCGTTGAGTCTGTCGTTGGCCATACCAACTGCAGTTTCAACCTTGATCTCACCGGAAGCAACTTTTGCTTCAAGCTCATCAAGCTTGGTTTGTGCTTCGTCAGAGAAGATTGCATCAAAGTACTGGTTCTTTGCTGCACCAACAGATTTCTGAGCCAAACCGGCTGTCTCGTATGCGCCCCAAGGCAGTGTGCCTTCAACTGCAGCTTTCAGTGCGTTGTAAACGGTGTTGTTAACCATTTTCTGCATAGAGGTAGCAATGATTTTGGAGAGTTCAGGGTTTGTCTCTTCGAATGCTACAGCCTGGTCAGCGTCAACGCCGATTGCATAAACGTTTTTCTCTTTGCAGGCGTCCAGAACACCAAGGCCTGCACCGCCGGCAACCTGGAATACAACGTCTGCGCCCTGATTGATTTGTGCAATTGCCATCTCTTTTGCTTTTGCGCTGTCTTTAAAGTCGCCGATATAAGAGATGAGAACCTTAACCTCAGGATCAACTGCCTGTGCACCCTGAATGTAACCAACGAGGAAGTCGTTGATTGCTGTGTTCTCGCTGCCTGCTACAAAACCGATCAGCTTCTCTTTGTTTGCCAGAGGTGCATCGGAGTTTGTGAGCAGCGCTGCAGCAGCACCAACAATGAAGGAACCCTCGTTCTGAAGGTGCTCAACCGCATAGATGTTGGGCAGGTTCAGATCATCTTTTGCATCGTAGAGGATAAATTTTTTGTCAGGGAACTCCTCTGCAACTGTCTGCATGCTTTCAAGAATGTTGTAGGTACCACCAATGATGATATCCCACTCAGGGTCTTCTGCAAACTCAGTCATAGTCGGAATTTGTTTTGTTGCGTCGCCATTAAGCTCTACAACCTTAAAACGGAAACCAAACTCACGAGCTGCCTGCTGAAGGCCTTCGTTAGAAAGGTCGCAGAAAGATTTGTCGCCGAGGTTTGTGTTAACGATCATAACAACGCCAAGTTCGCTTGGGTCCTTTGTAACGGCATCGCTGCTGGAAGCATCCGGTTCTGAGGTGCTTTCCCCAGGTTTAGCGGCGCAGCCTGCAAAAGAGCCCAGAACGAGCATCATTGCAAGAACTACTGCAAGAATTTTTTTCATGTTATTTCTCCTCCTGAAATTTATGTGCTTAATTTAGTTAACTCACATTTTACTGTGAAATTAAAAACTATTTAACGGCCTGCGGGTGGGATGAACTTGCCAAACGTTTGCTAAAAAACTGGATGGATGCCTGAAGCACCGGGCCTGTAAGGAAAATGGCAACCACTGTGCCGATGCCCCAGCGTGCGCTCAGCGCAATACCGCCGATAACGAGAATCAAATCTTGAATGATTTTAGCTTTGGTATACGAAACACCTTTCTTAGCGCAAAAGAACTTGACCAGGCCTTCCAGTGCACCAAAGCCCCTGTCCACGGCAACATAGAGTCCAAGTCCAATTCCCATCAGCGCAGTGCCCGCTGCTGTACACAGTATCTTTAACAGCAGCGACCATTTGCCTATATTAAACCCGATGAGAAGCGGTGTAAACAGGTTTACAAATGGCCCAATTACAAAAACGCAAAGCACGGTACCTACATTGATATAACTGCGCTCAACAAGGAAAAGTACAAACAATAACAATAGGTTTGCCAGCGTATTTGCTGCGCCATAGGATATTCCAAGAATGTTATGGAGTCCGTCGCAAAAGGTTGCCATCGGCGATGAGCCTAACTCCGCTGCATAAAAGAGTGCTGTGCCAAGTGCAGAGATCATCAAGCCAAGAGTTATTACAATTGTATCTTTTGTAAATTTTATTGTCTTATTTTTCAAGTCGTTTTTATTTTTGGGAAATCTTGATTCGGGACTAAATTTGTTCATAATATCTCCTTGTTACTCAGTAATGTTATTATATCCTACAAAAAATGCACGGTCAATTCATATAGTTTACAAATTTGACACACTAATCATATTACAATTTAACAAAAGATAATACAACTATTGTATTATCACTTTTTTTGTGCTATACTTGGTACAAAAATATAACGGTTATAGGCGCAGCGGATTAGGGCTTTTCTAAGAACATGAAACAGCCAAAATCGATAAAGACTTAGGATTTTCAAAAGAAACTATGATGAGGCTGTTACCTTGCCCGTAAGAAATGAGGTATATTGCAGATGGAAAAAGAACTGATGCATCATATTAAGTGTGGCGTAGGAGATGTTGGCCGCTATGTTATTCTTCCGGGCGACCCCGGCAGAGTTGAAAAGATTGCCGCTTACCTGGACAATGCAGAGCATGTCACAACTTATCGTGAATACAATACATGGACCGGATACCTCGAGGGTGTTAAGGTAAGTGTTTGCTCTACCGGCATTGGCGGACCGAGCGCATCCATTGCTGTGGAAGAACTGATCAAATGCGGCGCCGATACCTTTATTCGTGTCGGCACCTGCGGTGGTATGGACCCTACCCTCATCCCCGGCGACCTTATTGTTGCAACGGGCGCCATTCGAAAAGAAGGCACCGGCCGTGAGTACGTGCCAATCGAGTACCCTGCTGTTGCAAACTACGAGCTTCTTACCGCCCTCGATCAGGCTGCTACCAACCTCGGCAAAACTCACCACATGGGCGTTGTTGAGTGCAAAGATAGTTACTATGGCCAGCACGACCCCGACAGCATGCCAACCGGCGATGAGCTGAAAGGGAAATGGAAGGCATGGAAAATGGCCGGTGCGCTTGGCAGCGAAATGGAAAGTGCAACGCTGTTTATTGTAGCCGCAGCTCGCCGTGTTCGCGCTGCAACCGTGCTTCTGCTGTGCCGCAACCGCGAAAGAGAAGCCCTTTACAACAAAACAGAAACATCTTGGGATACCGCACCTGCAATTGAGACCGCTATCGAGGCTCTCAGAATCACGATTCGAAAAGACAAAGAAAAAGAAAACAACGCTTAAACAATACAAACCTCAGGGGCAACGTCGAAAGCCGATGTCCCTCCTCCTTAAAGCGAAAACCTCCCGGCACCACGGTGCCGGGAGGTTTTTGCTTTTATTCTTTTTACGATAGACACTAAAAGAGATTACTATTTCTCATGTGCTTTTACATAAATAGGACACTGCCTTTATACAACCATCACATGTTCAAATCCAAGCTCTGCTGCTTTTGCCTCCAGCATCTGCATATAGCTGTTTTCCGGCGCAGTCATCTCTGCCAGCCTGCCTTTTACCCCAAACGGGCGAAACTTAATCAGTTTGATGCGGGTGGTTTTTGTTTTTTCGGGTCCTATGGTCTGTGCAATGCCTTGCAGTGCCGCTTCGGCATCCACTTCGCCCGGCAAGCAGACAATTCTAAGCTCTTCTATTTTATCGTTGCGCGAGAGGTACACAAGGTTCTTTTTTACCGGCAGGTTATCAAAGCCTACCAAAGTGCGATACACCTCGTTATCCCACGATTTTATATCCAGCATAACGCCGTCACAAAGTGCAACAAGCTCAGGGTATGCACTTAAATCCACCATTCCGTTGGAATCTATCAGGCAGGTAAGCCCCTCTGCTTTGACCATACGAAAAAGCTCTGCAAGGAATTCGGGGTACAGCATACATTCGCCGCCCGATACCGTGATCCCCCTAATAAAGGGCACGCTTTCCAGAACTTTTTGATACACCTGCTGCGGGGTCATCTCTTTGACCTTGGGGGAAGAAAAATTGGGGCAGATTTTAATGCAGGCATCACAGTCTATGCACTTATCCTCGTTCCAAACCACTTTTCTATTTTCTATAGCCAAGGCCTGTGCGGGGCACCCCGGCACACAGGCGCCGCAATGTACACAAAGGCGCTGCGTTTCGGGGTTATGGCAGTAGGCACAGTGAATGTTGCACCCCTGTAGGAATATCGACACCCGGTTCCCCGGCCCGTCTACCACGCTGGTCGGCAGTATTTTATTGACGATAGCCGTAAGCATTTTATACGTTCCTTACCTTTCTTTCGTTAAGACGGTTCAGCTTGTAGTTTGCACTGCCGTTTTGAACCGTATCGTGGAGAACAACTTCTCCGCTGTCGTACTTTTGAAGCTCACTGCGCTTTACAAGGTAACCTGTAATGCGGACAAGGTCGCTGTCCGAACCATAGAATGCGCAGTAACGGTCACCCAGCTTAAACGCGCCTTTCACAATATCAAGAACGGCAGCGGGGTTTCTGCTTGCGGTTGTATCAAACGGGAAGATATCGCTGCAGCCTGTGGGGAAGAAACGGTGGTAACGGGTGGAGTGGCGCAGGTGGTCGAGGATGTTTTCCGGCTCGTCACCCACAACAATTCTCACACCGGAGGTTACACCGACATCGTCGGAAAGCCCTGCCTGCGCATGAAGCATAAAGTGTCCGCCTGCAATTTCAGAGTACTTTGCGGGCAGTTCTTTTACCGTACTATCAATAATTGTCAGAATCTTTTCAGCGAGCAGGTTTGCTTCCTCATCGTGACCGTAGCGCAGGCCCTTATCTTGCAGCAGGTAGTTAACACCGTCGCAAAGGCCGGCAACACCATACATGCCGACGAATCTTTCTCTTTCAACAAGGCCCTCCTGTGTCATAAAATCGCTCTCAAAGTAGCCGGATTTTTCAACAAGGAATGCAATGCGTTCGTTCATGTACTCACCCAGTGCAGCCAGTGCGTCGGGCAGTACATTCTCAAGGAAGTCGTCAATCCCTTTCGAAAGCTTTGCAAGACGCGGAATAACCACGCGGGAAAGTGTGTATGCACCGCCTCCGATAGGAAGCAGATTGTAGCAGGAGGAAATTCCATACCCGCCGGGGTATGTGTCTCGGTTCATTTTGTCGTTGCAGATTGCAGGGTTGGAACACGCAAGCGAGCACTTGATTGCGAGCTCCGCAAAATCATCGGGTGTAATTTCGGGGTCGTACTTGAGAGTAAAGTTGGGAACGGCATTTTGCAGTTCCTGCTCCAGCTCAAGGATAAGCCTGCCTGCACGGGTGGCCTCCGGGCCGAGGTTTGCATGGCAGTAGCCGTCTGCAACGGTTCGGTCTATGTAGTTTAAGAAGTTTTTGATCTGTTTTTTTGCGTCCTCGTCGCTTACGCCGTCAAGGAACGGGTCGATCAGCTTGTCGAGGTTGCCTAAGTATACCGGCATAGTTGTGATGGACGGTGTGTGGTAGTAAATAATCTGCAGCGCTGTCAGTGCCCCGTTCAAATCCTTAGGCGGGTCAATTTTCAAGAATTTACTGCCCTGCCTTAAAAACTTCTCAAAGTCAACCATAACGTAACGCGGGCGGTAGGGGGCATTGCCTTCTCCCATGTCGCACAGTGCGCGTGTTTCAAAGTAGTAGCGAAATCTTTCAGGAAGGTTTAAGACATCCAGAGAATTCTCTGCCTCGCGTGCCAAAGCGATAATTTTTTGGCGGTAGGTTTGTTTTTTTGATGTAAGCACATCGTAGGTTCTGTTACTCATGTTGCATACTCCCCTTTGAATTAGTTGATTTTTTCTGAAGCAAGCTCGTCCAACTGCCGGTACTGCTCTTGGTTTATTACAATCTCACGCCGGTCAAAGGTCAGCATCCCTTTTCTTTTAAGCTGGTTTAAGCCGCGCTGAACCGTTTTTACACAAAAGCCTGTCTCATCTGCAATCTGCTGGCGTGTAACTTTTATATGGCACATGCCATTAACCTGTGTTTTTTGATAGCAGGATATCAAAAAAGCCACAAGACGGTCTTTTCCGGTAAAGAAAAGAAAGTTTCTTTCGCTGCCCGCCTGATCTACCAACTGTTTTGTAATCTGCTGTGTTCTTTGAAAGAGCGCCTCGTGGTCCTTTCTCATCCAGTTCAAATAAGCTTCGGTCGGCATTACCGCGAGTGTGCACTTTGTCACACAGGTGAGCGTTCCCCTGTAGTAGCTGCATTGGGAAAAGGCCTCGAATTCGCCGAAAAGGCTGGGTGCGGAGAAGGTTGCAAAAACATAAACGGCGCCCGATACCTGCTGGTTCATTGCCTTGATGTCTCCCTCCAGCAGGATATACACGTTCTTCGCTGTGTCCTGCATTCTAACCAGGATGTCGCCGGCGCTCTTTTTTATAATTCTTACCTTCTCTTCAATCGGTTCCGGCATGTTTTTGATCAGTTCGAAAAGCCCCTCTTTTTGTGCACCATGCAGCTCTGCAGCCGCTTCTCTGAGTTTACCCATCGGTCTCTCCCATCCGGCAAAAACACTGAAGCCTTTATCAGCTTTCTGCCTTTATTCTATACGTTTATTTTATCTTAAAAAAGGACACATGTCCACTTTGTTTTTTATATTGTTTTAAAATGATGTGCTAAAACGCTTGCCCAGTGAAATATACTAATAAGAAATGGTACGAACGGCTATAAACTTTTCCCTATCCTGTTAAAAACCGATATTACGGTTAAACTAACACTATAAAAAAGGAAAAGGAGTTTACTTATGAGCGATAATGATAAGCAATGTATTCCGCCGCGAGATGAGTTGTTTGATGATTTTTGGGATTTGGATACGGTTGTATCTGCCACTGAATGCACCGGGCTGATTCCGATACCTCCGACAACCGAAGATGAAGCAGAATCTTACACCAACATTTACGCTATCCCACAGCCGGGAGTATCGTATGACGACAGCTTAAAGCAAAGTAAACCAAACGATTAAGCTGGTTAAGTTTATTTTCAAAAAATTGCTTTTAATCTGTATCACCATCTTGGGGAAACTATTATTGAGGTGATAGTATGATTGAAAATGCCTATTTTATTGTCAAAGGTACAAAAAGCAACCAGAGCGTAACCGATATTAAAGCGAAACTCGATACCTTGCATGGTGTCACATCGGCTGCTGTTGACGCTAAGACAAATTTGGTTTCTGTCCGCTATAACAGCGCCGGCACGTCATACGATAAAATAGAAAATTATCTGAACAAAATGGGGTACCAGATTGCAGCAGATGCAAGCGACATTCATACCAGATAATACCTCCCGCTCCTTTTTAGGGGCGGTTTTCTTTTTCTGTACGTCGGGTATTTCGGCTGTTTTTTCTATTTTAGCTGCAAAAACTTACCGCTTTTAATCATTTGGTACTCGGTAATACTAATGCCGAGGTGATTAATTTGGATTCCAACTATAAAATAGCGAAAATCTCGCCGCGCCTCACAGGTGAGCTGGATCGATTTCAAAAACAAATTCAGCACGATACCGGAAAAAACATTGTTCTGGTTGCCTATGAAGCAGATGCGAACTCCACGCCGGAATTTAGTGATATTCAGCGCAGTGGCTCTGGAGAAATTAAAAATAACATATTTCAGACTGACAACCTCTCCGGCAATATTACGCATTGGCACATGTAAATCAATTCTTATATCAAACTTTGTGCATTGATATTTTTTCCTTAACCGTTGCATAATACGACAATTTTGTTTTTGTTTTATAGTAAAAAATGAAGGCGCCCGACTATCTGTCGGGCGCCTCACTATTTGTTTTTATTCTTCAACTGTGTATTGCAGGTTGGGTACCGCTTCCTCTTCCTTAGCCTCGGTCTTAGATTTTTCAACGAAGTTACGCATTAAAGCCGCAACATCCACTCCCGTAAGGTCGTTGAGCACATCAAAACCATTCAGCGTTACATCAGAGACCACCTTTGCCACCTTAGAAGCCCCCTGATTTCCGCCGTTATCAATAACGGTAATCTTATCAATCTGTTCCATCGGCTTGGCAACGGCACTCATAATTTCGGGCAGGCGTGAAATAACCAGTTCAACCACAGCGGCTTCGCCGTATTTTTTCATTGCTTCAGCCAATTTATCCTTCGCCTCTGCGTCTGCAAGGCCTTTCGCTCTGATGGAGGATGCCTCTGCCTCGCCACGCGCCTTAATGGCATCTGCCTCAGCCTGTGCCTCCACCCTTTTGGCTGCCGCGCGTGCTTCTGCCTCAATGCGCATTGCTTCTGCACGCGCCTCTGCCTCGTGAATCGATTTTATTTTGTTGGCCTCTGCTTCCACCTGCGTTTTGTATTTTTCTGCATCGGCAGGTTTCTTTACCGTTGCAACCAGTTTTTCTTCTACTACGAGCGCCTCTTTTTTCGCAAGCTCAATGTTCTGTTCCGCAACAATTTTGTTGTTTTGAATTTCTTGCAGGCGATAGGAAACGTCGGCATCCGCTTTTGCCTTATCCTGCTCTGCGCGGTACTGCTCGGTGCGAATGGTTTTGTCACGCTCGCTTTGTGCAACCTCCGCCTGTGCATTCAGGCGTGCCTTTTCACCCTCGCGGGTTGCCTCGGCAGTTTTGATTTCAGTATCGCGTTTACGCTCTGCAGATGCAATATCGGCATCTGATTTCGACTGCGCAATCTGCGGGATCGCACGGTTCTCAAGGTAACCGCCCTGCGTCGCAATTTTGAGCACGGTATAAGAAAGCAGCTTTAACCCCATTCCGCCCAGCTCGTGAGTAATGCTGTCTTCAATAGAGTTCTCAAACGCTACACGGTCTTCATTAATCTGCTCAACGGTAAGGGTAGACACAATGCCGCGCAGCTTACCCTCAAGAATCTGTTCGACCACCGCTTTAATGTTTTGGGTCGTGCGCTCGGTGTTGCCGTTGCAAAATTGCTCCACGGCAATCAGCACTTTATCGGGGTTATTGTCCACCTTAACCACCGCAGTGCCGGTAATATCAACAAAGATACCGCCCTTTGCAGGCGCTTCGGTAATATCGGTGGTCATCGACATTGCCTCCAGCGAAATTTGGCACGAGGTCTCTAAAAATGGAATTTGAATACCGCCCTTGCCCGATAAAACCCTCTTGCGCAAACCGGTAATCACCATCGCCTTATCGGCAGGCACACGCTTCCAGCAGATCATCAGAAGCAGTAAAAACACCACTACTCCAACAATCCACGGTAAAAAATCCAGTAAAAGTTCTAGCATATTATCTTACCTCCCCACTTTATTCTATGCCGGCAGTATGCAACCGCATTTTCTGTACTTACACCGCATCGCTGCTTATGGTTAAAATTATAACGACTAAATTTTCCCGTGTCAAACAGATTTTGACCTTTTTCGCACAATCATGCACTAATTTGCAAAATAGTTGTATTTACGGTTGTAAAAAAAATGAAACTTACTTATAATATAGAGTGTATGTTTAAAGATAGAAGGGTAGGGAAACATGAAAGTAATTGGATTTGATAACGACAAATATTTGAAAATGCAATCGGAGCATATTCTGGAGCGCATTTCACAGTCTGACAATAAGCTATATCTTGAATTTGGCGGCAAACTGTTCGATGATTTTCACGCATCCCGCGTGCTGCCGGGTTTTGCACCCGACAGCAAGGTGAAAATGCTGATGCAGATGAAGGACAGCGCGGAAATCGTGATTGTAATCTGTGCGGCAGATATTGAAAAAAACAAAGTACGCGGCGACCTCGGCATTACCTACGACGTAGATGTTCTGCGCCTGATTGATGCATTTCGCGACATCGGGTTGTTTGTAGGCAGTGTTGTCATCTCGCAATATTCCGGGCAGCCTGCTGCAGACGCCTTTAAAAAGCGCCTCGAAAACCTTGGCGTTCGCGTATTTCTGCACTATCCCATTTCGGGCTATCCCTCCAATATTCCGCTTATTGTAAGCGACGAGGGTTACGGCAAAAACGAATACATTGAAACAACCCGCCCGCTGGTGGTGGTAACCGCACCGGGCCCCGGCAGCGGTAAAATGGCAATCTGTCTCTCTCAGCTTTACCACGAATACAAGCGCGGCGTGAAAGCGGGCTACTCCAAATTTGAGACCTTCCCCATTTGGAATTTACCGCTCAAACACCCGGTGAATCTGGCCTACGAGGCTGCTACCGCCGACCTTAACGATGTGAATATGATCGACCCGTTCCACCTTGAGGCTTACGGCAAAACCACCGTCAACTACAACCGTGACGTCGAGATTTTCCCCGTGCTCAACGCAATTTTCGAAAAGATTCTTGGGCAGAGCCCCTACAAATCGCCCACCGACATGGGCGTTAACATGGTGGGTTCCTGCATTACCGACGATGAAGTGGTGCGCGAAGCCTCGAAACAAGAGATTATTCGCCGCTACTACCATATGCTGTGCGATCAACGTACCGGCCGTGCCGAGGCCGATTCGGTGTACAAGCTGGAGCTGCTGATGAAGCAGGCAGGCGTTTGTGCCACCGATCGTACGGTTGCCGTACTTGCCAAAAAGCGCGCCGCCGACACCGGCTTGCCTGCCGCAGCTATAGAGCTTCCCGATGGTACTGTTATTACCGGAAAAACCTCCTCACTGTTGGGGGCTTCTTCCGCGGCGCTGCTCAACGCGCTCAAGTATCTCGGCGGTATCAGCCACGATATGCACCTCATTTCACCGATTATTATTGAGCCGATTCAGCACCTTAAAGTAGACCACCTTGGCAACCATAACCCCCGCCTGCATACCGACGAAACGCTGATTGCCCTTTCGATGGGTGCGGCAACCAACCCCACTGCAGAGCTCGCCATGAAGCAGCTGGAAAAACTACGCGGCTGCGAGGCACATTCCTCGGTAATTCTCTCACAGGTAGATGACTCGGTGTTCAAAAAGCTGGGTATGAACCTTACCTGCGAGCCGCAGTACCAAACCAAAAAATTGTATCACAAATAAAAGCAGCTCCTGCCAAACCGGCAGGAGCTTTGTTTTTACAGTTCGCCAAGTACCGAAAGGTTTTCACAATGCATATAGGTATCGGTGGAAAAAGCAAACAGCACCTGGTCGTAGTATAAAATATCTGCATCAGATAGCTGCTGGGGTGTTGCGGTTGCTGCATTGATAATCTGAATCTCGCTGTAGTGCGGGGTGAGAAACGGCACATAGCTTTTGGCGGTTTCATCCCCAATGATGAGCAGCTTGGTTTTATTGGGGCTGGGCTTATCCGCACCTGTTTTAATCGTGATATCCACAATCTGCGACATACCGCCAAAATAGACGTCCAGCGGTTTTTCACCCAGCAGGCAGCTGCGGTCGTACAAATCGTTGAGCGAAGCATACTCATTGTCTTCGGTTCTTCGGATGGTATAGGTGCGGTAAAATTTATCTAGGCGGTAATGGTAAAGGGTGATAACGTCGTTTTTCACCTGCGCATAGGGGAACTTGGTTTTCAAGCTGCCTTCATAATCGTGTTTTACATACTCAATGGTGTATTTATCCAGCGAGTTGACGTTTGTTCCCAGCTTATCGCCGAGCACCATATAGGTATAATAGCCGCCCAGAGGGGTGATCTGATCCTCCGTGTTGTAGTAGAGGTTTTTGCTTTGGTTTGCAAACAGCATGGGGTAAACATCCACGGTGAGTAGCTCGCCGCCAAAGCTCTGATAAATATCATCGATAAAGCTTTTTTGATTGTACGGCGTCGCAAAATCGGGAAGCGACTGCTGCTTGACTGCCGAAGCTGTGGGCAGCAGCATAAAATAGGTCTTGGTTTTTACGCGCTGCGCAAACTGCATAATTGCAGCGTTGTTGGCCTCGACCAGCTTTCTATTGGGCTTTGCAACGTTTTTAATAATGCTCGTATCTGTGATGAAATAGCCGTCAATCTCCTTGGCTCCGGTACGGTAACGCAAGTTCCACGCAAAGTTTGAAAGCTGCTCCCGCTGCGGAAAAACCTGTCGAAAGCTCTTTTCAGCCTCTTTGGCATAGTCCCCCGACGCAACCTGGAGGATATCAAAGACGGGGAATGCGTCAAAGCCGCCGGAAATCCACGTCCATGCCGGTACAAGCAGCATTAACAGCAAAAAAATCAACGCGCTTACTCGTTTTCCCATCATAAAAAACCCTCCTTACCAATACAAAATTTTCAAAATAGGCTTCTGCTCGCTACACCACCAAAAACGCGGTGGAAACCACCAGCAAAAGCGTGTTGATAACGATGTTAACAATTTGGCAGAACACCGGCACCTTTTTGCGCAGCGACACAAGCAGGGTGTGCACCAAGCTGGTACACAGCACAAACGCTATGATGAGCAGTATATAGTTGGACGATGCGATGTACATGGCCGTATCGGTATAAAGCTTAGGGCTGCCAATGCCCAGCATCGTTTTAAAATAACGAATGCTTTGATCGACATTGTTGCCCGCAAAAATAACGAACGATAGCAGCACCACCGCAAAAGTGTACATGCGTGTAAACAGCACCGGAAGTTTTTTCAGCAGTGTGCCAAGCCCCAGCTTTTCGAGAAGCTGAAACAGTACAAAATAAAGCCCCCAGATAATGTAGTTGACGCGAAAGCCAAACCACGCGCCCCAAAACAGGGTGACGATACCGATGTTCAGCACCAAGGCGGTGCCGTTTTGCAGCTCGCCACGCAAGCGCTCGGGCAAATACGCACGGAAGAAATCGCTGACGGTAATATTAAAACGGCTGACAAACTCGGTGACACTGCGCGACTGGTAGGGATAATAAAAGTTGCGCGGCAGCTCGAGCGAGAACATTTTTGCAAGCCCGCGCGCCATATCGCACAGCGATGAAAGGTTAAAGTAGATGGCAAACGCCAACGCCGCGGTCATCAGCCACGACGAAACCACCGATTGCTCAGAGCGCGAAAACGCGGCAAGCTGGTCGTAAATCGCAGTCATATTGCCGCCAATGAGCACCTTTTTGGCAAGCCCCTGAATGTATAGGATTACCCCCTCACTCATCGTAGAAAGCGAGGGGCGGCGGTCTTTAATTTGGCCGCGCAGCTCGTTCCAGCGCACCAGCGGGCCGGCAGGCAGCTTGACAAACAGCACACAGAACAACGCAAAATCAATGAGATTATGCTCACACTCGGTCTCGCGCTCGTACACATCCAAGGTGTAGCCCAGGCTGGTAACCGCATAAATCATCACACCAAGCGGGCGCCACAGCTCGCGGTTTTGGGTAAACGCTGAAAGCAAAATAACAAGCATCGCATTTTTAATCAGCACCGTAAGCATAAGTGCCTTACGCAGCTTTTCTTTGTCGTCCAAACGCTCCATCAGCCTGCAAACGGCATAATCGAACAGCACCGAGCCCACCATCAGCGGCAGATACTTCGGTTCTGCCAGTGTATAGAAGCTCAGTGAAATAAGAACCAGTATTGCGTTTTTCGCGCGCTTTGGCGTAATGTAATAAATCAGCACCGAAAACGGCAAAAACAAGTAGATAAACGTCAAACTGTATAGCGTCAACTATTACTCCGTCCTTTGCAGCTCTGCCACTAAATTTTTATATTCTTCAAAGCTGAACAGCGTGTTCAGCACATCAAGCATGGAATTTGCCGAGAGATATTGCGGTAGGCCCAGTTTTTTCAGCAGCTTTATGCGCAGCTCGTGGCTGCCCGCTGTACCCGAAAGCCCGTCCTCAAACAGGTGGGCTTTGGTGATTTGATGTGTTCCCCCGCCGCCCTGCTGCGCATGCACGCCTGCTTTTTCAAGCGCCGTGAGAATCACATCTACCGGTACGCCCTCTACACCCAGCGTACCGGCCTTTGAGCCCTTGGCTTTGCGTTTTTCTTTGCCCAAAATCTCGGGAATATAAGCATGATAGATTTTACCTTCGCGCACACAGTTTTTGATATGGTTGCGTATCGTAAAGCCCGCCGTGTCGGAATCGGTCAGCACTACAAGTCCTGTGCGCTTTGCAAGCTCCGAGAGCAAGGCGATTTTATCTTTATCCTTAAAAATGCGAAAGCCGTTGGTTTCAATGATGGTGGCATCTAGAATAGATGACAGCTTGATTTTGTCATATCTGCCCTCCACCACGACAGCCTGCTTTAGTTTAATCACAGGTATTCTCCTTTATCGCCGGGCGTTGCCCACGGCAAAAATGCGGGTAATGGTCTCTTGTAGGATGATTACGTTATCGGTTTTGCTGCTTTTCAGCTTGTAGTCGGCTTTTGCAAGCAACTCTAAAATACTGCCGAGCTGAGCCTTGCCAAAACGGTCGCAGTCGCGCATGGCATTTCTCACGCGCCAGTCCTTCCCCTTATACGCACCGAAGATACGGCTGAGGTCGGCGGCGGTTTTGCTGTTTTCGCGCGCTACCCTTGCGCGGTAAAGATCGATAAAGCTGGCTGAAAGTGCACCGAGGATCATGACAGGCTCCTCACGTAGGTACAGCAGCTCGCTAAGGTTCTGCATCGCACCCTGATAATCCCCCTTGATAATCAGTTTGGAAAGATCGAATACGCTTGCATCCAAAACAGCAACCGCACAAAGGTCAATATCCGCTTTGGTAATTTCGCCCGTGCTTTTGTAGGCGCACAGCTTGTTCATCTCATTTTGAAGCACCTGCATATCGTCGCCGCAGCGCTCGATTAAATAGTAGCAGTTGTCCGACGATATTGTACAGCCATTTTTGTCGGCAATTACTTTTAAAAAGCGGTTGGTATCGCTCGGGGAGCGGGCGCCCAGTTCAATTACGTCGCCAACAGCATCCACCAGCTTGACAAACGCCTTCCATTTCGCACTCTTTTTCATATCTACCATAACATCGGTGGTGGTGAACACCAGTACCGTGGATTCGGGCGGGCTTGCCAACAGTTCTTTGAGCTTGTTGTTGTCGGTTGCGGTAAGCTTGCCAACATCCAGGTCGTTTACCACAACACATTTGCGCGGCGCCATCATGGGCAGTGCTTCCACCGCGTCTGAAATATCATCAAGGCTGGCACTCGTGCCATCAAAACGGTTGAGGTTAAAATCGGCAAACGCCTTATCCACAGTTTTATCAATAATCTTTTTTAGGTACATTTTTTTCAGGTAATTCTGCTCACCATATAAAAAATACACGTTACATGGGTTATAATTTTTCAGTTTGGCCGCAAAATCGGCTTCGGTTTTATAAATCAATTTTACAGCCCCCTTGTTTTTTGCTGCATATCAGCCTGCAAGCACCTTCAGCTTCCCGTCCTTTATCATCCAGCTGATTTCAGACTTGTCGTCATCCAGCACATAGGCGGATACCGCAAGCCCTGTATGTACCTCGCCGCTATAAATGCGATTGGTGACCAAAGTATCGCAGCGCAGACGGCTGATACCCTGCGGGGTATCGCCAGCCAGAACGGCAATGGCGCAGTCGCCAAACCTTCTGCTACTGCTTAGTATATCACATTCCCCTGTCAGAATGAAAGTTTTTATCCCGTTAAATTCCGCTGAAATGTCGTTTTGGTAAAGCTGTACCTTTCCCCCACTAAGCAGCGAAACCTGCATATCTCCCCACTCATACACCGCACCCGCCTTCTGTACCGCCTGGGCAAGCCGTTCATCCTGGTAATCTTCCATACTTAAAACCGCAGTGCCGACCTGGTAGCGCTCAAGCAAGCTGCCTGCCGCACTGTTTCGCCGCCGTGTGGTGGGCTGCAGCGCAAGCAGGTCGATACTGTCGATGGAGTACCGTTCGAGCACCGACTGCACCCGGTATGCGTCGTTTTTACTGTTGATGTCGCCGAGCACTGCGGCGCGGCGGTCTTTTACCACCACAAATATCACCGAATTTTCGGTGACGAGAGTGGTGGCACGCACCGTGCCTCGCAGCAAAAGCTGATAAGAGAAGATACCTACCATCAGCGAAATGGCGCACAAGGCACCACAAACAATCGTCTTTTTGCGCGTTGGGCGTATCATTGCCAGTGCAATGAGTACCGCCGCACCAAGCATCCACACCGGCACGAAACCGGCTCCCACCGGCAGCTGTGCAAACGGCAGAGCTGCCATCATCGCCGATACCGAGGAGATAATTTTAATCGCAATACCCGCCAAGAACGCAAACGGCACTGCTGCCACGCTGATCAGCGGCACCGCGCTCAGCACAGCGGCGCACAAACCCAAAACAAGCGAAAGCGGTATAAGAGGTGCAATGAGTAAATTGGTGAGTGGTGCATAGAGCGAAACACGCCCAAAGCTAAACACGATAACAGGCAGGGTGAAAAGTGTAGCGCAAAGCGTCATCGCCAGCGAAGAAACGGCAAACTCCTGTGTTTTTGGAAAACGCGCTCTGCCCAGTCGCTTTTGAATGGCACCGTACAGCTTAGAGGAACACAATACCATGCCCAGCGTTGCCAAAAATGTGAGCTGAAAGCTGATGTCACCTGCGGCAAGCGGGTTTGGCACGCAGATGAACAGCCCTGCCACCGCGAGCGAGGTGAGCGAATCTGCCTTGCGCCAAACAAGTTGTGCAACCAAATGCAAAATAACCATAACGCCCGCTCGCACCACCGAGGGAGTATACCCCACCAGTGCCATATAAAGCAGAATAGCAGCAGCCGTCAGAATCGTGCTCAGCTTATGCCCCAAGCGCAGCCGCTGAAACACCATCTGAAAAAAGGCGGATATTACCGCAATATGAAAACCTGAGATTGCAATAATATGCGAAATACCCGCGGCGGCATAGTCGTCTCTCGTCTCCTGCGGAATAAGGTGCTGCTGCCCGAGCAGCATGCCTGCCAGCACATTGCCTTCTGTTTTGGGTAGCATGCGCCGCAGCTGATTGGACATCGCCTGCTTTTGCTGATTCAGCCAGCCGCGCAGATTTCCCTGCGGCGGCGCGGTGATGTAATCGCCCAGCACAAAACCACGCAGGGGTACCGTTTTCGCTTTGCGCTGTGCATACAGCGAGGTGCTGCCACTTTCATAGAGCGAGAGCGTAACGGTTGCCGAAAAGCGGTCTCCAAGGTCGGTATCCAGTGTTTCGCGCGACGAAACCGCCATAACCGTACCATTCGCCAATTCCAACTCAATGGAGCGTTCACCCACAACCCTGGTTACCGTGCCGGAGACAGGCACCGTTTTGCCCGCCAGCTTGCGCTGTGGCTCTATGCGCCACAGGGTAAAAAGCATTACCGCTATACATGCCACGCTTGCGGTAAGCAAAACCATACTGACACAACGCTTCATCGGGTGGCGCGAAAGCAACGCAAGCAGCCCGCACAATCCCATTGCAATACCTGCTGCAAAGCTGATTGTCCACGAAAAACAGACAGCGACCGCCGCTGTAAAAAGATAGGTCAGCCCTATTACAGCAATCGGTCGCTTCATATTGTTACCCTCACTTATTCTTTACTAAGAGCCTACGGGGGCGTTGCCCCATGCCCTGCAAAAAATGACGCGGTTATTTAAAGCCTGTAGATGGTTCTATTACTTTGGGAATACGGGTAGCTTCTCTAAAAAGATAATATCGGTTCTGTCGGCTGCCTCGCCCTCGGCAAGTACAGCAGCCTTGGCGGCAATAATGCCCTGTGCCTTTTCAACAAACTCCTCCATCGCCTTTAGCGACATACCTGTGCTGATGACATCGTCTACAATCAGCACGCGTTTGTCTCTGAGTGACTCGAGGTCTTTTTTATCAAGATACAACGTCTGCACATTTGCGGTAGTAATTGATTTTACATTGACGCAAACAGGATCGGTCATATATGCTTTTTTACCCTTGCGCACCGGAATATACGGCTTGCCGGACTGGCGCGCCATCTCGTAAGCGAGAGGAATGCTTTTTGCCTCTGCGGTAAGCAGAACATCAAACTCGGGGGCAAGCTTTAGCAGCTCTTCTGCACAGCGCACCGTCAATTCTACATCACTAAACATGATGAAGGAAGCAATGTCCAAGTGATCGCTGACTGGGCAGATTTTTAAATCGCGCTGCAACCCGGCAACTGTTAATTTATAGTATTTGTCCATAATGGCACCTCTTTCAAATAATCTTGTTAAAAGGCCTTACCTAAAATGCACAGCGGCTAAGGTTTACTGTATGCAGCCTTAGTTTTGTGTCCCGCTTGCCGGCAGGCGCTGCCCGCTAGCCCGGGGGCCATGTCAGGCTTCTGCCTGCCAGAATGTGAAAATGCAGATGACCGACGGTCTGCCCGCCGTGCTCACCGCAGTTATTCACAATGCGGTAGCCTTTTTCAAGCTTTAGATCTGCTGCAATTTTTGCAATTACCTCAAACACGTGTGCAATCAGCGTGCTGTTTTCAGCCGTAATGCAATCCGCACTTGCAATATGCTCTTTGGGAATGACGAGAAAGTGTACCGGTGCCTTTGGGTCAATGTCATAAAAGGCAAGCACCTTGTCGTCCTCGTAAATTTTGTTGGAGGGGATTTCACCGGCTGCAATCTTACAAAACAAACAATCCATCTTTTTCGCCTCCTGCGGGGATACCCCCGCAGGCAAGCCGACAGGGTACCAGCTCTATGCCAGCCACTCTGCCCGCTCAGCGGGTTCTCCCTTAGTATTTTAATGGTGTCTCACACGGGGATGCCCCGGTTAATGTTGCTTGCCTACCATCTCTTCAATCAGCGATGGAACCTGTGCAAACGCTTCATCAATTTTAAACAGCTCGGTTGCACCACCCTGTGCACTGTCGGGGCGTCCGCCACCTTTGCCGCCTACCAACTCACAAATTGCCTTCACCAGCTTGCCCGCATGCATACCTTTTTCAATGGTATTCTTACCACAAGATGCGAAAATAGACGCTTTTCCGTCGGTAACGGTGGAGATAATACCAACCATGTTTGGTGCTTCTGCTTTGATTTTATCGCACATGGCACGAATCGCCTCGGGCTTGGTACCGGTAAATGAAGCACAGATGTATTTTACACCGCAGATTTCTTTTGCCTGACCAAACAGCTCATTCGATTTTGCCTCGGCAATCTTCGTATTGATTTCCTCAAGCTCTCTTACCTTTTCTTTGAGTTCTGCCATAACCTGTGCCGATTTTGCTACCAGCTCGTGCGGGTTGCTTGCCTTGAGGTTCTCAGCAGTTTTTACCATCATCTCATGGCTTTCGTTTAGCAGCTCCAGTACATTTAGGCCGGTAGCAGCTTCAATTCTACGCACACCTGCCGCAACCGAGGTCTCTGAAACAATCTTGAACAGGCCAATTTTAGCGGTGTTGGAAACATGGGTACCGCCGCACAGCTCAATGCTCTCGCCCGAAACGTTTACTACACGAACCACATCGCCGTATTTTTCGCCAAATAACGCAGTAGCACCAATCTCTTTCGCCTCTTTGATCGGCATTTCCTTGATGCAAACATCATATGCACGCATAATCAGCCCGTTTACAACATCTTCCACTTGCTTGATCTCGTCGGGGGTCATTGCGCTGAAATGGGTGAAGTCAAAGCGTACACGGCCCTCGTCCACCATCTGGCCGGCCTGCTGCACGTGGTTGCCCAGTACATCGATCAATGCTTTTTGCAGCAGATGCGCCGCGGTATGGTTGCGCATAATAGCACGGCGGCGTTCATCGTCGATTCTTGCGGTGACCTTGTCACCCATGGTGAACATACCGTTCATCATCTCGCCGTTGTGTAAAAATAAGCCGGTCGCGGTTTTTTTGGTCTCGTAAACATTAAACAGGCTGTCACCCAGTTTGAGAACTCCGGTATCGCCAATTTGTCCGCCGCCTTCCGCATAGAAAGGCGTCTGATCTAAAATAATGGTACCCTTGTCGCCTGCATGCATGCTGTCAGTCATCTCGTTATCCTTAACAATCGCAATGATACTGCCCTCATCCGCCAGCTTGGCGTAGCCGGTAAAGGTGACATGGCGATCTTTCAGATCGGCAAATACGTCGTCTGCCCAGCTGATGACGTTGCCCGAAAGGCGCGCGGTTCTTGCACGGTCGCGCTGATCGTTCATCAGGCGCTTAAACTCGTCTTCGTCTACTTCGATGCCGCGCTCGGCAATAATCTCTTTGGTGAGGTCAATGGGGAAGCCGAAGGTATCGTACAGCTTAAAGGCTTCTTCACCCGAAAGCAGCTTACCGTTGATGCTCTCTGCCGAAAGCTTGTCCATCAGATTGCTGAGCATTTCAATGCCCATGTCGATGGTTTTGGCAAAGCGCTCTTCCTCCACCTTAATGACCTTCTCAATGTACTCTCTTTTCTCAACAAGCTCGGGGTAAGCGGTTTCGTTTTCTTTAATCACCGTATCGCACACTTTATAAAGGAACGGCTCATTGATGCCAAGCAGCCTGCCATGGCGCGCAGCACGGCGGAGCAATCTTCTCAACACATAGCCTCTGCCCTCGTTGGAGGGGATAACACCGTCGCCGATCATGAACACGGTGCTGCGGATATGGTCGGTAATGACACGCAGAGAAACATCAGTTTTGTACTCTTTGCCGTATTCAACGCCGGCAATCTCACGAATATGCTTCATGATATTCTGTACGGTGTCAACCTCGAACAGGTTGTTGACGCCCTGCATGATGCATGCCAGACGCTCAAGCCCCATGCCGGTGTCGATGTTGGGGTGTGCCAGACGCTCGTAATTGCCGTTTCCGTCACCATCAAACTGCGAGAATACAAGGTTCCAAATCTCCATGTAGCGGTCGCAATCACAGCCCAGTGCGCAATCCGGTTTGCCGCAGCCATGCTCGGGGCCTCTGTCCCAATGGATTTCGGAGCAGGGACCACAAGGGCCGGAGCCGATCTCCCAGAAGTTATCTTCTTTGCCCATGCGGACAATTTTTTCAGGGGGAATGCCGACATGTTTGGTCCAAATTTCAAATGCCTCATCGTCATCCTCATAGATGGTAATCCACAGGCGGTCTGCGGGCATCTCCATCACTTCGGTGAGGAACTCCCACGCCCAGGCGGTAGCCTCCACCTTAAAGTAGTCGCCGAACGAGAAGTTTCCCAGCATCTCAAAAAAGGTGCCGTGACGTGCGGTTTTGCCCACGTTCTCAATATCGGGTGTACGAATGCATTTCTGGCAGGTGGTGACACGCTTGTTCGGCGGCACTGCCTGCCCCAAAAAGAATTTTTTCATAGGTGCCATGCCCGAATTAATCAGCAGCAGGCTTTTGTCATCGATTGGAATCAGCGGAAAACTGGGAAGCCTTGTATGTTCTTTGTTCTCGAAAAAAGAGAGATATTTCTCTCGAATCTCGTTTAGTCCCATCCATTTCATTTGCGTGTACTCTCCTCTTTGTAATAAAACTTCATAATACTCCAATTAGTTGTAAAAATAGATAAAGACCCTCATCCCGATAGGGACGAAGGTCTTGTCAATACTCCGTGGTACCACCCAAATTGCACATTTCTGTGCCACTTTGCACCCCTTTAACGCAGGGCAGACGCCGCAATCTCTCGCGGTGCTCCAAGATGGCTGTCAAACTGATGCAACAAGGATTTTTCAGCGGCGCAATCCTCTCTCTGTGGGTGCAAAATCGGCTTGACTGGTCTTTTCAACGCATATTACATTATCATTTAAATTATAGAATATTATCCCTTACTTGTCAAGAAAAACACGATTGTCATGCATCTTCAAAGGTTTTATCTGTTTCATGCAGTTGAAACAAAAGAGGATGAGCCCCGCATAATAGACGCGCCAATGAAGAACAGTGCATTCTGCATGGCGACAACAGAATAATATTGAAAAGGTTTGGGGAAGTTTGAAACCCCTTTCCTAAAAAGGGGTTTCATTGAGAACCTCGCGCACAGCGCGAAACTGCTTTCGTAACCTAAAACCTTTTTCTTGGTACACTTCTTTTGTGGTTTGACAAAAGAAGTAGTACTCGCCGCCGCAGCGGCGAAACAACTTAAAATGAAGCTGGTACGTCTTGTGCAAAAGAAATAAAAAGGGAGCTGGGAGGTTGCACCCCGCGTGCCACAACGGAGGTGCTCATTCCGCGCGCCCATGTATAAACAAAAACCGCGCGCTCTTTGTCCGCGCGGTCAGGCTGCAAACGAGCCCCGCATAATAGACGCGCCAATAAAGAACAGTGCATTCTGCATGGCGACAACAGAATAATATTAAAAAGGTTTGGGGAAGTTTGAAACCCCTTTCCTAAAAAGGGGTTTCATTGAGAACCTCGCGCACAGCGCGAAACTGCTTTCGTAACCTAAAACCTTTTTCTTGGTACACTTCTTTTGTGGTTTGACAAAAGAAGTAGTACTCGCCGCCGCAGCGGCGAAACAACTTAAAATGAAGCTGATACGTCTTGTGCAAAAGAAATAAAAAGGGAGCTAGGAGGTTGCACCCCGCATGTCACAATATAGGTGCTCATTGCAAAATATCGCAGTGATCTCTGCGGGTACTTTAGAAGTAGCCCTTACCGGCTTATTTGTGCTTTTACATGGGTTACAGTTTGCTTTTCCTCTTCAATTTTCTTTTCTTCCTGCTTTTTCTCCCATTTGTCTTTCAGCTTTTCGTAAGCCTCTACCACTGCAAATTTCAGCTCGTATTCCGGCTCTGCCGAAATAAGAATCTGTTCCGCCGCGCTCATTTCGCTTCTCTGCTTTTTTTCTGCCGCTGGCAGGCACATAGGAGGAAACATTACGCACCACCAGTTGCGCCCCGCACCCTCGCCGATGAGGATACGCACCGCGTCGTAGCGCCCCGCGGGCATCATGACACTGCCGTATTGGCGAGTGGTAAAGAACATGTTCACCACCTGCGCGGTCACTTTATCGTTGCACCCGTTTGCACGTAGGGTTTTTTCTGCCACCGCGGTAATTTCACCGAGGTTCTCACGCGCCAGTTTCACCGCCCGTTCCTTGGTCTCGGCACCGCCGAATGCGTCGGCCGCTTCGGTCAGCACTGCGTCGCGCACCATCAACTTCAGCGCTTGGTCGCTCTGGCTGTCTGAGTTCGCAAGAATGTGCAGGCGAATGGTGCTGCCGCGCACCGTATCGCACTGAGCAGCAAAGCCTGTTATACTGCCCGTTATAATCGACAATACAAGTCCTATTAGTATTGAAAGTTCCCAACGTTTCATATGTAAAATCCCGCCTTTACTAAGATGTTACTCCTAGTCTGGGCGGGAAAATATGGGTTTATTCAGTTGCCTCTATAACTTTTACCCCATGTTCGATGGGATGCGTAATGAACACCGATTTACAACTGCCCATTAACTTGTTTGCGCAGCGCCGCGCCAAACGTCTGCTCTCGAACAGGCCGAATACCGCTGTTCCGCTGCCCGTCATTGCGGCACCGAGACAGCCATACTGCATCATCACACGCTTGATTGTACCAATGCTCTCAAATGTAGTGACCTCTTCAAACACATTGCACAGGTTTTGAGCAATCCCGTGCAGATCCCTTGCAATAATCGCCACCGTCATATTATCAAGATCGGGGCGTCGAGCAATCTCGGTAGTGTCATAGCGGGTAAAGCACTCGGCGGTTTTCATGCTCTCGTACGGCTTCGCAAGTACAATACAGCACTCAGGCAGGGCGGGCAGGTGGGTAAACAGGTCGCCGATCCCCTCGCTGATTGCTGTGCCGCCCACAATACAAAATGGTACATCCGCCCCTGCCTTTACCCCAATCTCACACAGCTGCTGGGGCGTAAGACCGGTGTGGAACAGCTCGTTGAGCGCCACGATTGTCGCCGCTGCGTCGGTGCTGCCCCCCGCAAGCCCCGCCTCCATGGGAATCGCCTTGCGGATATCGATGCTTAGCCCCTGCGACACAGTACCTGTTGCGTCAAAAAAATGCCGTGCCGCTTTGTGGCAGAAGTTGCGTTCATCGCATGGCACCTCGGGGTTGGTGCAGGTAATCGCAATCCCCCGCTCGGAGGTGAGCCCGACCGTCACCAAATTATACAGGTCTATGGTCTGCATCACCATTTTCATATAGTGATAGCCGTCGTCGCGCTTGCCCACAACATCAAGTGTAAGGTTAATTTTTGCGGGCGCTTTCAGTTTGATACTAGGCATAAAAACCTCCTTTACGAACGGAACAACCTGCTGCGTTTTACATGGATGGCCTTTACCGGGCACATTTCGTGGCAACAGTAGCATTTGATGCAATTACCGTAATCGATATACGCCTTGCCATCGGTAATTGCAATGGTTTTTGCCGGGCAGCTTTCGGCACACTTTCCGCACCCGATGCACTGTTTGAGGTGAATGACAGGTTTTGGCACAAGCCAGCGGTCGGTTACAGCATTCACCGCGCCTTGTATCCATTTGGGCAGCCGAGTGTTAAAATCCACCGGTTTGGTGGCGGGTAACCGAAAGCTTTGAATCGAATCTATCTTTTGTGTATCTCCCACCAGCTCAATTGCTTCATAGGCGGACGCAAGCCCGCGCTCGAACGACGCTTTTACCGTATATGCCTGTTCGTTTGGCATATGGATAAGCCTGCACAGCACCACATCAAGGCTGTAGGGGTTTGCCGCACATAGCGTCAGCCCCGTATGAATGGGGGTACCTCCCGAAGGTCCATCCCCCTCCATGGAGACCACCGCGTCTACAAAGGTAATGGCGGGCTTTACGGTTTCGCACAGGTCAATGAGCATGTCGCTAAACTCTGCACCATCTTTAAAGCGGTAGTGGAACTCCGGCTTTTGGAGGCCCGGCACACAGCCGAACAGGTTTTTTACAGCACCCGAAAGCCCCGTCATGCAGTGGGTTTTCAGCTTACAGATGTTAATCATGAGATCGGCCTGCGCTACAGGGTTTATAATGTTGAAGCTTGTGACGCGGTGAGTTTGGGTGGTAATCTCCCGCCAGCCTGTGTCGAGGTTGAGCTGAATCTCCTCGCGCTGTGCCATGTCGGTCATCCCGCAGGTTTTGTAAATACCGCTGAGCGCACCCACTGTATACAGCCCGCCGGGGCTGTCTGCCAGTGTGATGTCGGTAACGCCGCGCTTTTTCAGTGCACGTACAACCGCCGCCACAACCTCGGGGTGGGTGGTGGTCGCCTCCTCGGGGGTGCGCTTCATCAGCAGGTTGGGTTTTAGCGTAACCCGCAGCCCCGGGCGCAAAAAAGAGTCAAGACCCAGCAGTTGAAAGTGGCTTTCAACCGCTGAGTCCAGCAAATGTGGAATATAATCATCTGTACTGATTATTGATACCTTGTTCAAGAGAACCTCCTGCCGAAGTGCAAAGTTTCTGTACGTATTATGCTCATTTCAGTTCGTTAATAAACGCCCCTATGCGCTTAACTGCCTCAAGCAGATGATTGACCGAGTAGGAGTAGGATACACGCACAAAACCTTCTCCGCTGTCGCCAAACGCAGTGCCGGGGATAACCGCAACCCTTTTGGATTGCAGCAGCTGCTGGCAAAACTCATCCGAGGTCATCCCCGTTGAGCGGATGCATGGGAATACATAAAACGCGCCCTCCGGCTCGAAGCAGGTGAGCCCCAGCTTATTAAACTCGCTTACCAGCAGGCGGCGGCGCATATCGTACTGGTTGCGCATATTTGCAATCTGCTCGTCGCAGCTTTTCAGCGCGGTGATTGCCGCATACTGGCTGGTGGTAGGCGCACACATAATGGCAAACTGATGAATCTTGGTCATCTGCTTGATAATGGGCTCCGGCCCGCAGGCATAGCCCAAGCGCCAGCCTGTCATAGCATAAGCCTTTGAAAAACCGTTGATTAAAACAGTGCGCTCCCACATTCCGTCAATTTCGGCAAACGATACATGGCGCTCGTCACCGTAGGTGAGCTCTGCATAAATTTCATCCGAAAGCACCATAATGTTAGTGCCACGCAGCACTTCGGCAATCTCCTCAAGGTGCTCACGGCGCATGACCGCACCGGTGGGGTTGTTGGGAAACGGCAGAATCAGCAGCTTGGTTTTATCGGTAATCGCTGCTTTGAGTTCCTCGGCAGTAAGGCGAAACTCATTTTCCGCTTTGGTTGCAATTGGCACAACAACAGCACCGGTAAGCTCCGCAATGGGTGCGTAGGAGACATAGCATGGCTCGACCACAATCACTTCTTCGCCGGGGTTTACCAATGCACGAATACAGATATCGATGCCCTCAGAACCGCCAACCGTTACCAGCGTTTCACCCTTAGGCTCATATTTTAAATTAAAGTGACGCTTCAGGTAGTTGCAAATTTCTTCTTTAAGCTCGCCAAGGCCGGCATTTGCGGTGTACCAAGTTTTTCCCTTCTCCAATGACCGGATGCCTGCCTCGCGAATCTCCCACGGGGTTTTAAAATCGGGCTCACCAACACTGAGCGAGATGACATCATCCATCTCCGCAGCAATATCAAAAAACTTTCTGATACCGGAGGGTTTGATGGTCTTCACCTTGCCCGAAAGTATATTTTCGTAATCCATCACAGCAGGGTGACACTCCTCTCGTCGCGCTCCTCGCCGATCACCTGAAAGCCGCGCTCTTTGTATTTGCGCAGCACAAAGTGAGTTGCCGTGGAAAGCACAGAATCCAAAGGAGAGAGCTTGTGTGCTACAAACATCGCAACATCCTTAAAGGTTTTGCCTTTTACGGTGAGCGCAAGGTCATAGCCGCCGCTCATCAGGTAAACGGTTTCTACCTCGTCAAACTCCATAATGGTCTCTGCAATTTCTTCAAAGCCTCTGTCCTTTTTGGGTGAAACTTTAATTTCAATCCGCGCCATGACAAGGTCTCTGCCGGTTTTTTCCCAATCAATTAAGGTAGTGTAGCCATGGATTACGCCTTCTTTTTCGTACTGCGCAATGGCGGCGGCCACATTCTCCTCGCTTGTATCAAGCATGACGGCCAGCTGGGCATTCGACATTCTGGCGTTGTCTTCAAGTAGTTTCAACAGTTTATCCATGACACTTTCACTCCATCTTTTTTTAATTTATCTACCTGCTGTTTCGCAGGTGATTAAGGGAAATTTTATCACAACTTGGTTATTTTTGCAAGTTCCATTGTGCAAGGCTGCAGCAAAACTTTAGTAAAGGGCAAGCATGCGCGGCTCGCGCTGTTTAAAAAAGCTAAAATAAGCAAAACCAGCCTCTCTGGCAAGCTCCATACCGTCGGCTATATTGCTGCCCAAATGCTCGGCGCGGTGCGCATCCGAGCCAATGGTAATAATCTCTCCGCCCAGTTCTTTAAAGCGCTTTATGTATTTGAGCGGCGGCATTGTCTCCCCCATATCCTGCCTCAGGCCGGAGGTGTTGATTTCAATGCCCCTGCCGTTTTGCACGGTGAGGCGCAGAATTTCGTCAATAATATCGTCGTAGCGTTCGAGGGTGACGTCTCGTCTGCCGTCGCGTAAAATGTAGCGCATGGGATAGGTGAAATGCCCCAGTACATCAAATTTGTTCCACTGCACCAGCTTGAGCATACGCTCAAAATAGCAGCCAAGCAATCCGTAAGGGTCAACCTGCTGAAAATCGTTGTAGTAAAAGTCGTTTTTATCCTGAACGGTATGTATCGAGCCAATCACAAAATCAAACTCATCAAGAGCCAGAACGCGCTCTGCAAGCTCATAGTCGGCATCCGGCTCACCCAGTTCAATGCCCGAAGAAAGAATAAAGCTGTTTCCATATGCCATACGCGCCTTGCGTACGTCAAAATACGACTGCTTGAGGCGCTGTAAAAACTGCTGCTCCTCTAGGTAGTCCATATCGGCATGGTCGGTTATGGCAATGCCCAACAGCCCCTTTTGGACGGCGGCTTCGCACATAAACATAACCGAGTGCGTACCGTCAAATGAATTATCGCTGTGGGTATGGCTATCAAACAAATTGTAAAGCATAAAAACAACTCCTTTTGTTGTTGGGCATAATGTATGGAAATCAACCGCCGATAAGTTAAAAATTTTGGTAAATCCACAATGTGTTTATTGTAACACATTTACTTTCTTTTTTGTAGATGCCCCGACAACTTTTTATTTGACTAATTGTGCAAATGTGATAGAATTATTTTATCTATTATTGATTAGAAAGGGTGTGGCTGGTGAATTCCTTAATCCGCGTCTGCTGCATCTCCAATCGAGTGCGTTCCATGCGTCCCGACACATGTCTGGATTATATCTGCAGCGCCATCGACGAGGTGCGTGAAAGTTCCCCCGACATTATTGTACTGCCAAGCTTTGCACTAACTTCTGCAAGCTGTGGCAGTTTGTTTCATAATATAACACTGCTCGACAGCGCAAAAACTGCGTTGGATGAGCTTCGTATGGTTACCGCTGATCTGCCTTGTTTTGTAATTGTGGGGCTGGTAATTGACGACTGGAACAAGCCCGCGCCTGTTTGTGCAGTGCTGCACAAAGGCGAGCTGATTGGTTTTGTGCCCGCCGAGAAAAGCGTCACCATGAAGTTTGACGGCGAGTATTCCGACAAGGTGCTGCCTGCCGGCACTGTATTCAGTGTGGGCGGCTGCCGTTTTACCGTGCTTTCGTACACACCCGACAAGCTTACCCTCAAAACCGCCGATATTCTCGCCAGCGGCTGCGACCTTGTGCTGTGCCCCTCCTGTGCGCCCATCTATGCGGGCTATATCAGCGACGTGCGCCGTGCGGTACGTCTTATCTCAAAATCGCTGGGCTGCGCCATTGCGCTTTGCAACGGCGGCACAGGCGATACCTCCTGCCCGTACCTGTTTGGCGGGTTTGCGGGCATTTACGAATGCGGCGATGAAATACGCTTTGCCGCGCACAAAAACGCCGACCCCGAAACCTGTGCAGATATTGTCACCGCCGATATCGACATCGATATCATCGGCGCTCAAAAGCTAGGGGGCGTTTATGTAAAGCCCTATTATTCCATCGATATCGAAGAAACCAAGAAAGGGATTCTGCGGCGCATTCCGCAAAACCCATTTCTCAACTATCCCAACCGCGACGCGTATATCAGCGAGCTGTTTGCTTTGCAGGTTGCTTCGTTGATGAGCCGCATTCAAAACAGCGGTATTCAGCGCGTGGTGCTTGGTGTTTCAGGCGGCTTGGATAGTACCCTTGCACTGCTGGTTGCTGCACGCGCCATGGCCTGCTTGGAGCTGCCCGCTGAGAATATTCTTGCAGTTACCATGCCCGGCTTTGGCACTACCGACCGCACCTACCAGAACGCACTGGGCTTAATGGAGCTTCTTGGCTGCGAATGCCGTGAAATTTCCATTAAAGATGCTTGCCTGCAGCATTTCAAAGACATTGGTCATGACCCTGACACACACGATGTGACCTATGAAAACGCACAGGCGCGTGAACGCACACAGGTGCTGTTCGACCTTGCCAACCAAGTTGGTGCACTCGTACTGGGCACCGGTGACCTCTCGGAGGAAGCGCTGGGCTGGTGCACCTTTGGCGGCGACCACCTCGCGGGCTTTAACGTAAACGTCTGCCTCACCAAGAGTATGATTCGCGCCGCGGTAAAATACGTTGCGGACAGCGATTTGTTCGAGGGCAAAGAGATCTCCCGTATTTTACGTGATATACTCGATACCCCGGTAAGCCCCGAGCTCTTGCCTGCCAATAACAGCGGTGAGATCGTGCAGAAAACCGAGGATATCCTCGGCAAATACGATCTGCATGATTTTTTCACCTTCTATTTTGTCAAATATGGTTTTCGTCCTATCAAACTGTACCGCTATGCCTGCGTGGCCTTCGGCACACAGCTTTCGCCTGACGAAATCAAAGAGAAGTTAGTGCTGTTCATCAAACGGTTTTTCGGTGCACAGTTTAAACGCAGCTGCGCCCCCGACGCCGCCGCCATTACCGAAACCAATTTGCTGGGCGTAAACTTCTATATGCCCTCCGACGCAAGCTGCGCCGCAATGCTCGAAGAGCTGGAAAGCTTTATTCTGTAAGGAAACAAAATTTATATATTCGGAGGTTCTGATTATGCGTGCAGTGATTACTGTAGTGGGCAAAGATATGGTAGGCATTCTGGCAAAGGTTTCTTCAATTTGCGCTGCTTGCAACGCGAATGTGAACGATGTAACCCAGTCGGTAATGCAGGATATGTTCGCCATGATTATGATGGTGGATATTTCTAAAATCAATTGCGATTTTAAAGAAATCGGTACAAAAATGAGTAAGCTCGGCGAAGAAATGGGACTGCAGATTCATGTAATGCACGAGGATATTTTCAACTCGATGCACCGTATATAGCGGCAAAGGAGCGAAAACATGTTAAACACCAATGATATTCTGGAAACGATTCGCATGATTCAAGATGAAAATCTTGATATCCGTACCATTACCATGGGAATTTCGCTGCTGGATTGCTGTGACAGCGATATTGAGCGCAGCTGCAATAAAATCTACGCAAAAATCACCCGTTTAGCGGAAGATCTTGTTAAAACGGGTGAGGATATTTCTGCGGAATACGGAATTCCCATCATCAACAAACGAATTTCGGTTACACCTATTGCCATGCTGGTAGCGGCAAGCGGCGGCAACCCTGTTGAGTATGCAAAAACGCTTGAGCGCGCTGCACAGGCGGTTGGCGTCAACTTTATCGGCGGGTACTCCGCACTGGTACATAAGGGCTTTGCAGCGGGCGATCTCGCTCTCATCGAATCGATTCCCGAGGCTCTTTCGGTCACCGACCATGTCTGTTCATCGGTTAACATCGGTTCCACCAAAAGCGGCATCAATATGGACGCCGTCAAGCTGATGGGGCAGCAGGTGCTGAAGTCGGCACAGCTCACCGCAGACCGCGACTGCATTGGCGCGGCGAAGCTGGTGGTATTCTGCAACGCACCTGAGGATAACCCGTTTATGGCGGGTGCATTCCACGGCCCGGGTGAGCCCGACTGTGTCATCAACGTCGGTGTATCCGGCCCGGGCGTAGTACGTGCAGCACTGAAAAAGGCCGGCGACTGCGACCTAACCGGTGTGGCGGATATCATCAAGAAAACCGCATTTAAAATTACACGCATGGGTCAGCTTGTCGGCACCGAGGCATCTAAACGGCTTGGCGTTCCGTTCGGTATTGTCGACTTGTCGCTTGCTCCCACACCCGAGGTGGGTGATTCGGTGGCTTATATTCTGGAGGCAATGGGGCTTGAAAAGTGCGGTGCACACGGCACAACCGCCGCACTTGCCCTGCTCAACGACGCGGTCAAAAAAGGCGGCGTGATGGCGTCCTCCCATGTAGGCGGTCTATCCGGTGCGTTTATCCCTGTCACCGAGGATGCGGGCATGATTGCAGCGTCTCGCTGCGGTGCACTGCGCATTGAAAAGCTTGAAGCGATGACCGCTGTCTGCTCGGTAGGCCTGGATATGATCGTAGTTCCGGGTGATACCCCACCCGAGGTGATTTCGGCAATCATTGCGGATGAAGCGGCAATCGGTATGGTCAACTCCAAAACCACCGCAGTGCGTCTGATTCCGGCAATCGGCAAAAAGCAGGGCGAGGAGCTCGACTTTGGCGGTCTGCTCGGCTTTGGCCCTGTTATGGAGCTGAACACCTATAGCCCCGCACAGTTTATTAGCCGCGGTGGGCGCATTCCCGCGCCGCTGCAATCGCTCAAAAACTAGGCGGGGCAGGCGGTGCCCACCCCCATGCAGACGTAGCTTAGTAAAAAACAAAATTATAACCCTTGTAGACATAAAATTTTGCAGCAGACGGACTGTGTTATATCATAAAAATTCATTGTTCTACATTGGTGCGTCTATTGTGCAGGGTGCAAGGCTAGCATGTACTGCACCCTGACCGCGCGGGTATAGCGCCATAAGACTTTGTACGCATAAAAAAACGCGCGGAATGTGCACCTCTGTTGTGGCACGCGGGGGATTCATAAGGGGGAACGTGTCAGAAGCCCCTGCCTTTTTGCCTCAACGTTCCCCCTTATGCGTGCTTTCTTGCGAAACTTCTTTGCACGGGCAAAGAATGTTTCCCGTCGCGTGGGGGCGGAACCCCGCAGACGTGGGCAACCTCCGCTGTAAAAATTCTTGCACAGCCTTAATCATAAATTAAAATCCATCTGCCGCGAGCGGGTGGCTTTTATAACTGTATAATATATTATTTAACCACCATTACAACACCTAAAAACGAGGGTGGCACTAGCCGCCCTCGTTTTCTTCTGTCTGCGTATCTGTTCCAATGTAAACTTCCTCGGTCACCCTCTGCACCGATCGCAGTTCCTCAATGACATGGCTTACCTTGTTAAAAAGGACATGATACATTTTTTCGTAATCCGGCATATTATTATCCCTTATTACATGTTATCTGTATTCCAGATATCGCATACTATAATAGGTGATAGTAATGATTTTTCAACATATTAAAGACTTGAGAGAAGACGCTGATTTAAGTCAGGCACAAATTGCACAAATACTAGGCATGGCTCAAAACACTTATTCGCAGTATGAAACGGGGAAAATTGCATTTACGGATGAAGTTCTCATTAAACTTGCAGATTTTTATGGCGCAAGTGTAGATTACCTGTTAGACCGTACTAAGGAAAAGAGGCCCTACCCTGCTTTATAAGAGATTGGATTGGCTGAAGTGAAAAACACTTGTCGAATAAAACCAAAGGTGGTCACTATCATCTCGAGTTTTATTTAAGCATGCAAAAAGAGGATGGCATACACCATCCTCTTTTTTTGTGCTATCAAAAATTAATTAGATAAGCTCAATAATTGCCATCTCAGCGGCGTCACCGCGGCGAGGGCCGATTTTAACGATACGGGTGTAACCACCGTTTCTCTCCTTGTATTTCGGGGAGAGCTCGTCAATCACCTTTTTCGCAACGGTTTCCTTTGTAACAAAGGAAAATACCTGACGCTTGGAGTGGAGATTGTCTTGTTTGCCTATTGTAATCATTTTCTCGGCCATAGCACGAACTTCTTTGGCTCTTGTTACGGTGGTTTCAATCTTACCGTTCTCAAACAGATAAGTTACCATCGCTCTGAGCATTGCTTTTCTGTGGTCAGATGTTCTACCGAGCTTTCTGGTACCTGGCATCGAAATTCACTCCTTTACCTGGTTTATGAAGTACATAAACGAAAGTAATTATTCTTCTTCCTTGTTCAGGTTAAATCCCAAAGACTTCAGCTTTGAAATAACCTCTTCCAAAGATTTTTTGCCGAGGTTGCGAACCTTCATCATTTCATCCTCGGACTTATTAATCAGGTCTTCCACTGTGTTGATGCCTGCTCTCTTCAAACAGTTGAACGAACGAACAGACAGGTCAAGCTCTTCAATGGTCATCTCAAGGACCTTTTCCTTACCGTTGTCATCCTTTTCCACCATAATTTCGGTGTGATAAGCCTCGTCGGAAAGGTCAACGAACAAGTTGAGATGCTCGTTGAGGACCTTGGCGCCCAGGGACACAGCCTCTTTGGCAGAAATTGTGCCATCAGTCCATATCTCCAGGGTTAACTTGTCGTAGTCAGTAATCTGCTCGACACGAGTATTTTCTACAGTGTAGTTTACCTTCAAAACCGGTGTATAAATGCTATCTACCGGTATTGTACCTAATGTTTGCTGTGCAGTTGGCGCTTGCATGTTCTGTTTGTTACGCTCTGCAGGGACATAGCCTCTGCCCCGGTCAAGCGTAATTTCCATATACAGCTTTGCACCAGCTCCCAATGTAGCAATATGCATACTTGGATCTAGAATCTCAACCTCTGCGTCATCGGCAATCGAATCGGCAGTAACCTCACACTCGCCGGTAGCATCGATTACAACGGTTTTGGGGCCGTCACAATACAGCTTCGCGGTAAGCCCTTTGATGTTCAAGATAATCTCAGTGAGATCTTCTTTTACACCCGGGATGGTTGAAAACTCATGCTGTATACCGTCAATCTTTACAGATGTGACAGCAACACCAGGAAGCGAGGAGAGTAGCACACGTCTTAGGCTGTTACCTAATGTTGTACCAAAGCCGCGCTCGAGAGGCTCTACGACAAATCTGCCATAGGTGCCATCGGATTTTATCTCCGCAGTCTCAATTCTCGGCTTCTCTATCTCTATCATTTAAAACCCTCCTTGAATGACGGGCTTGATTAAAACCCGTCTGATTTTTCGCGTTCCCATGCCGATTAGCTCGTGCTTATTACTTAGAATAGAGCTCGACGATCAGATGCTCTTCAACCTCAAGGTCAATGTCCTCACGGTCGGGAAGCTGAGCAACACGAGAAGTCAATTTCTCCTGGTCAACTTCAAGCCATTTCGGAGCCGGACGAGATCCGTTCGCCTCTAAGATTGCTTTAATCTTATCGCTTGCTTTAAATTTCTCAGCAACTGCAATGACATCGCCAGCTTTTACAAGGTAAGAAGGAATGTTGACCTTCTTGCCGTTTACTGTATAGTGGCAGTGCAGAACCAGCTGTCTGGCCTCTTTTCTGGAAGAAGCAAAGCCCGATCTGTAAACTACGTTGTCAAGACGGCTCTCCAGAATTCTGAGCAGGTTTTCACCTGTTACGCCAGCCTGACGCTCAGCCATTTCATAGTATTTATAGAACTGTCCCTCAAGTACGCCGTAGAAGCGACGAGCGGACTGTTTAGCACGAAGCTGAATACCATATTCGGAAACTTTTTTGCGGCTTTGACCGTGCTGACCGGGTGTTAAAGAATCTTTTCTTGTAGTGATTGCGCACTTATCAGAGTAGCATCTCTCACCTTTGAGAAAAAGTTTCCCACCTTCACGTCTGCATAATCTGCATACCGCACCGGTATATCTTGCCATTTGGTTACACCTCCTATTACTGTGTGATTAGACGCGTCTTCTTTTCGGCGGTCTGCAACCATTATGCGGAATCGGGGTAACATCTTTGATCATGTTAACTTCCAATCCTGCCTGCTGCAGTGCGCGAATAGCAGCCTCACGTCCAGAACCAGGTCCTTTAACGAACACTTCAACCGATTTCAAACCGTGCTCCATTGCGGCTTTAGCAGCTGTTTCAGCAGCTGTTTGAGCAGCAAATGGTGTGGATTTTCTGGAGCCTCTAAAGCCCAGACCGCCCGCACTTGCCCAAGATAATGCGTTACCCTGAGTATCTGTAATGGTTACGATGGTGTTGTTAAATGTGGACTGGATATGAGCGGCGCCACGTTCGATATTCTTCTTTTCGCGGCGACGGCGAGTGGCTTTCTTTGTTGCAACTTTTGCCATCTCATTTATCCCTCCCTGGATTATTTCTTCTTATTAGCGATTGTTTTCTTAGGACCTTTTCTGGTTCTTGCGTTTGTCTTAGAGCGCTGACCTCTTACGGGCAGGCCTTTTCTATGACGAACGCCACGATAACAACCAATTTCTACCAACCTTTTGATGTTAAGAGCTGTCTCTCTGCGGAGATCACCCTCAACGTGGCAGTTTTTGTCGATGTATTCACGAAGCTTAGCCAAATCATCCTCAGATAGATCCTTTACGCGAACGTTGGGATCAACGCCTGTTGCTTTGATGATGTCGCTCGCCATATGACGACCGATACCAAAGATGTAGGTTAAGCCGATTTCAATTCGCTTCTCGCGAGGCAAATCGACACCAGATATACGAGCCATATACTTGTTGCACCTCCATTATATAGTTATCTAAACTATACCTAGTTCCTCTGCAAATCCGATCAAATCAGCCTTGACGCTGTTTGTGCTTAGGATTAGCACAGATTACCATAATACGACCTTTGCGTTTGATGATCTTGCATTTTTCGCAGATGGGTTTCACTGAAGGTCTTACTTTCATTTGAAATTACCTCCTTAGTAGATGTCCTCACAGACATCGCATTGACGCTTCCCCCGCGTTATTTCGAACGCCAGGTAATTCGTCCTTTGGTGAGATCGTATGGAGACATCTCCACCGTAACTTTATCTCCAGGCAAAATACGGATGAAATTCATACGCAATTTACCCGAAATGTGTGCCAGAATGACATGGCCATTTGGCAGCTCAACCTGAAATTGAGCATTAGGCAGGGCGTCAACGACTGTTCCTTCAATCTCAATTACGTCTTCCTTAGACAAGCGGTATACCTCCCTTTGGTGGACGGGCTAGACAGCTTCGGGGTTGTTAAACGCCCGCAGTGCCTGCCGGAGTTGATTGTTTGTAGTTAGGCTATCGACGTCGATGAACGTTTTCGTAGGACGAAGATGCTTTACATTCTTACGTTTTGGCTTGTCAATTACCCTCACCTTACCGTCACTGATAAGCGCGAAGTCCTTTTCCAAGCTCATAACCACATAAAAGCGGTCGGCATCTCTTCCCGAAATCGACCTGACTACACAGCCTTTTTCTATTTGCATCGCGGCTCCCCCTTTAAGCTTTCGTCATAATCACAGGACCATTTTCCGTGATGGCGATGGTATGCTCAAAGTGTGCTGCGAGGCTTCCGCTTTTGGTTACCGTGGTCCAGCCATCTCCAAGAACTTTGACGTCCTCGCCGGAAATGTTGACCATCGGTTCGATCGCAATTGTCATACCGGGTAGTAGGCGGATTCCATGACCCGCTGTTCCGTAATTGGGAACCTCAGGGTCTTCGTGGAGCTTCGCACCCACACCGTGTCCGACAAATTTGCGTACTACCGCAAATCCCATCGACTCTATATAGGTTTGCACCGTGTTACCGATGTCACCGATTCGAGCACCGGGCTGCGCTGCCTTTATCGCGAGATACAGGCTGTTTTCAGTTGCTTCCATCAGTTTTTCTGCCTCGGCCGAAACCTTACCCGCTGCAAAGGTCGCAGCGTTATCACCGTGGTAGCCATTGTAATATGCACCGACATCGATGCTTACAATGTCTCCCTCGACAATCTTTCGTGCAGAGGGGATACCGTGGATTACCACATCGTTAATGGAAATACAGGCACTGGCCGGAAAGCCGCCGTAGTTCAAGAACGAAGGAGTCGCACCCTGTGAAGTGATGAATTTTTTGATGATGTGATCGATTTCGCGGGTTGTTATACCCGGCTCCACCGCCGCACCGCCAATTTTAAGCGCCTGAGCCGACAGCTTACAAGCTTCGCTCATAAGCTGAAGCTCCTTGGTAGTTTTTAACACAACCATTGGCTATGCCTCCAAAGCAGCAAAGGTAAGTTTCGTTGTATCCGCAACTTCCTCTTGACCCTCTACTACGGTCAACTTTCCGGTTTTCTCGTAGTAATCCTTCAAAGGTTCAGTCTGATCGTGGTAAACCTTCAAACGCTCTCTGATTGTCTCCGGCTGGTCGTCCTTGCGGATGATAAGCTTGCCGTCGCATTTTGCACAGTCGGTATCGTTCACCGAAGGCTTATACAAAACGTGGTACGACGCGCCGCACTTCTCACAAACTCTGCGGCCGGATAGTCTCAGCTCGATCTTCTCATCGGCAACCTCAATATCAATTACCTTATCAATGCGAACACCCATTTTATCAAGAGCCTCCGCCTGAGGAACTGTTCTGGGGAAACCATCAAGAATAAATCCGTTTTTGCAGTCATCTTGAGCAAGCCGCTCTTTGATGATTGCGATGACAACCTCGTCGGGAACCAATGCGCCGGAATCCATGAAGGATTTCGCTTTCAGCCCCAGCTCGGTGCCATTTTTCAAAGCCTCGCGAATAATATTACCTGTGCTGATCGCAGGAATGTTTCGCTTTTCACAAATCATTTCTGCCTGTGTACCTTTTCCTGCACCAGGTGCTCCCAATAGTATCAAATTCATACCGACACACCTCTTTCCGAAGGGTTATTCCAAGAAACCTTTGTAGTGACGCATCATCATCTGAGACTCTAGCTGTCTCATTGTATCAAGCGCAACACCTACAAGGATCAGAACGCTAGTACCTCCAAGCGAAATGTTCATCTTGGTCAGCGCACCCAAACCGATAGGCAGGATTGCGATAACAGCAAGGAACAGAGCGCCAATGAGTGTGATCTTCGAGATAACCTTTGCAATAAACTCAGAGGTAGGTCTGCCCGGACGAATACCGGGGATACCACCATTGTTCTTTTGCAGATTATTGGCCATCTCAATGGGATTATACTGAACAGCTACATAGAAGTAGTTGAAAGCAATAATCAGCAAGAAGTAAAGAATTGCGTAAGCAATGTTGTTGTAATCAAACAGCGAGAGGAATTTGTACATAAAGCTCTCGGTATTTGCGGTTGCGCTGGTGTACACAAAGCCCTTGATTGTTCCAGGAATGGAAAGCAAGGCCGATGAGAAGATAATGGGGAGTACACCGGACATATTCACCTTAATGGGAATATGTGTGGACTGGCCGCCATACATCTTTCTGCCAACAACGCGTTTTGCATACTGCACGGGGATACGTCTTTCAGCATTGGTCATCAGAACGATGAAACCAATGATTGCAACGAACAAAACAAGGACAGCCGGTACTAAGAAATAGTACTGGGTTTCGCCCTGGTTTGCCATCTGGATGTATGCCCACATCTTCATGGCAGCAGCCGGACCTCTGGACACGATACCTGCGAACAGCATCATGGAGATGCCGTTGCCGATGCCTTTTTCGTCAATTCTTTCACCCAGCCAGATGATTAAGCAAGCACCGGCCGTGAAGGTGCAGATAATGACAATTGCAGAGAACCAGAATGCAAAGCCCTGGGTGTAAGTCAGTGCGCCGAGGTTTCTAAGCATAATGAAATATGCAGTTGCCTGTACCAGCGCAAGACCAACAGCAGTATATCTGGTGATCTTTTGGATTTGTTTTCTGCCCTCTTCGCCCTCTTTTGCCAGTCTCTCCAATGCTGGAATCGCAATGGTGAGAAGCTGAATTACGATCGAAGATGTAATGTAAGGGGAAATGGACATTGCAAAGATGGTTGCATTCGCGAATGCACCACCGGTGAGGATGTCGATGTACCCAAGCAGGTTGCCCTGGGTGGATACCATCTCCTTCAACACGGAGGGGTCTAAGAACGGAACAGGAATGGCAGAGCCGACTCTGAAAACAATCAGAATCATTAAGGTGTATAGAAGTTTCTTTCGAATGTCGGCAATACGCCAGGCATTTCTCAAGGTACTAAACATCCTATTTCACCTCCGCCGTTCCGCCTGCCTGCTCAATTTTCTGCTTTGCAGAAGCCGAGAAAGCAGCTACGTTGACGGTGAGTTTTTTGGTCAACTCGCCGTTGCCCAGTACTTTAACGCCATCCAGAGTCTTTTTCAAAAGGCCAGCTGCAACAATCGCCTGTGCATCTACAACAGCACCGTCTTCAAACTTGTTGAGGTCGGAAACGTTGATGGTAGCATACTTTGTCGCGAAGATGTTGACGAATCCTCTTTTCGGGACACGTCTCTGCAGTGGCATTTGTCCGCCTTCAAAGCCAGGTCTTACACCGCCGCCTGAACGGGCGTTCTGACCTTTGTGACCTTTACCAGCTGTTTTGCCATTACCGGAACCAGCGCCTCTACCTTTACGGTAGCATTCTTTGTTTGCGCCCGGAACCGCGGAAAGTTCATGCAATTTCATGATACTCGCACCTCCTTGCTTACTCTTCGGTTACCTCAATGAGGTGGGAAATTTTTGCGATTTTACCCCTTGTGGATTCATTATCCGGTTGGATAGTCTGGTCACCGATATTACGGAGCCCCATTGAATTCGCGGTTGCAATCTGGTCGTCTTTTCTTCCAATAAAACTCTTAACCAGTTTAATTTTAAGCGCCATACTGCACGCCTCCTATCCTAAGATTTCTTGTGCTGTTTTACCACGGATTGCAGCAACCTCTTCAACACTGCGAAGAGCAGCAAGTCCGTTGATAGTAGCGTTTACAACGTTGCAAGGGTTGTTGGAGCGCAGACATTTTGTACGAATGTCGCGGATGCCAGCAATTTCAAGAACCGCACGAACAGGGCCGCCGGCAATAACGCCAGTACCTTGTGGAGCCGGTTTCATCAAAACTCTGCCAGCGCCAAACGCACCAATCACCTCATGTGGAATTGTAGTGCCCTTCAGCGAAATTTTAATTAAGTTTTTCTTTGCGTCCTCAATTCCTTTGCGGATAGCATCCGGAACCTCAGAAGCTTTTCCTAATCCAAATCCGATAGTGCCATTACCGTCGCCTACAACGACAAGCGCTGCGAATTTGAATATACGTCCGCCTTTAACCGTTTTGGAAACACGGTTAATGGCTACAACTCTCTCCTGAAGATCGAGTGTAGAAGCATCTATTCTTGCCAAAAGTATCCCTCCTTGTTAGAAATTGAGTCCGCCTTCACGTGCACCCTCTGCAAGATCTTTGACACGGCCATGGTAGATGTAACCACTGCGATCAAAAACCACATCTTTGATGCCTTTTTCCAGAGCACGCTCTGCAATTGCCACTCCAACTTTGTGAGCAGCTTCCTTATTACCGCCGAAACCTTCGAAGCCCTTATCCATTGTGGATGCTGCTGCAAGCGTTACACCGCTGACATCGTCAATCAGTTGGGCGTAGATGTGTTTGGCGGAGCGGAATACATTAAGGCGCGGGCACTCAGCTGTTCCGCTAATTTTGTTGCGGACTCTGTAGTGTCTCTTAAGCCTTGCCTTGTTACTATCAGGCTTTTTCACCATGTTACGACACTCCTTTCATTACTTCTTGCCTTTACCAGCTTTACCCTCTTTACGGATAATAACCTCGTTAGCATACTTAATGCCTTTGCCCTTGTAAGGCTCCGGCGGACGCAGCTCGCGGATTTCCGCAGCAAACTGACCAACTTTTTGTTTGTCCATACCGGAAACAATCAGTTTGTTCGGTGCGGGAACGTCCACGGTGATTTCGTCCGTATCTTCAACGAATACCTGGTGAGAGAAACCGAGAATCAGGGTTACTTTTTTACCGGCTTTCGCAGCACGGTAACCAACGCCGTTAATCTCGAGCTCTTTCTTAAAACCATTTGTACAACCCTCAACCATGTTGGCTACGAGTGTACGGGTTAAACCATGCAGGCTTCTGTGCAACTTGTCTTCGGACGGACGAGTTACGATGATCTCTCCGCCTTCAAGTGTGATTGCCATATCCTTATGGAAGGATTCGGTCAAAGAGCCTTTTGGTCCTTTTACTGTTACGGTATTGCCGTCGATTTTAACATCTACACCGGCAGGTACCGCAATGGGTTTTCTACCTATACGAGACATTTAGTGCACCTCCTTACCAAATGAATGCAAGGACTTCGCCGCCTACATTCTCTTTTCTAGCTTTTTTGTCGGTCATAATTCCCCTGGAAGTGGAAAGGATAGCGATACCCAGACCCTTCATAACCTTGGGCATATCTTCACAGTTGGTGTAGATACGAAGCCCAGGCTTGGAAACGCGACGCAACCCTGTCATAACCTGTGTTTTGTTTGGTCCGTATTTCAATGTAACACGGATGATACCCTGCTTACCGTCTTCAATAACGGTGAAAGCTTTGATATAACCTTCATCCAACAGAATCTGTACGATTGACTTTTTCATATTAGACGCGGGAATATCAACCGTATCATGTTTTGCAGAACTTGCGTTTCTGATTCGAGTCAGCAAATCTGCAATTGTATCGGTGATATGCATACAGTCAACCTCCTTCGCTCTTAAGCCTTACCAGCTAGCTTTTCTCACGCCGGGGATCTGGCCCTTGTAGGCAAGCTCCCTGAAGCAGATACGGCATATGCCGAATTTGCGGATATAAGCATGTGGTCTGCCGCAAATTTTACATCTGTTATAAGCGCGAGTGGAGAATTTAGGTGCCAACTGTTGTTTAATTTTCATAGACTTTTTAGCCACTAAATTACCCTCCTTATTTAGCGAACGGAGCGCCCATTAGTGTGAGTAACTCACGAGCTTCTTCGTCCGTGTTTGCGGTGGTTACAAAACAGATGTCCATACCGCGTACCTTGTCGATCTTATCATAGTCGATCTCAGGGAAGATCAGCTGCTCACGCAGACCCATGTTGTAGTTGCCGCGGCCGTCAAAGCCGTTGGCATTGATTCCGCGAAAGTCTCTTACGCGCGGCAGAGCCACGTTAAAAAGTCTGTCGACGAACTCATACATGTTCTCGTTGCGAAGTGTAACCTTCGCACCAATGTTCTGTCCTTCGCGGAGTTTAAAGTTTGCAACCGATTTTTTTGCTTTGCAAACGACAGGTCTCTGACCTGTGATTGCCTGCAAATCGGTGATGATAGCGTCAATCATTTTCTGATTATCTCTCGCCTCGCCGCAACCTACGTTTACAACGATTTTCTCGAGCTTCGGAATCTGCATGACACTCTTGTAGCCGAATTTTTTCATCATTGCCGGGGCTACATCTTTTGCATAAAAGTCTCTCATTCTAGCCATGTTTTTTCCTCCTCTTTAGAATGTTTCGCCGCATTTTTCGTTTTTGCATGCGCGCAGTTTAGAACCATCAGCCATGATTTTATGCGCAAGTCTTGTAGGTTTGCCGCATTTCGGGCAAACGAGCATTACCTTGCAGGCATACATTGGAGCTTCAGCCTTGATGATACCGCCGGGCTCACCCATCTTGCGAGGTTTAACATGCTTTGAAACCATGTTGACCCCTTCGATGATGACCTTTTCCTCACGCGGGCTTACTTCAAGAACCTTGCCCTTTTTGCCTTTGTCTTTACCAGACAAAACGACGACTGTGTCGCCCTTTTTGACGTGAACTTTATTCACTATAAGTGCACCTCCAATTAGAGCACCTCGGGTGCGAGGCTTAATATCTTGAGGTAATCCTTATCACGGAGTTCCCTCGCTACCGGGCCAAAAATACGTGTGCCCTTTGGGTTTTTATCTTCCTTGATAATAACGGCTGCATTCTCGTCGAAACGGATGTAAGTTCCATCGTCACGACCCAGTCCTTTAGCAGAACGAACAATGACAGCTTTTACTACGTCGCCTTTTTTCACAACGCCGCCGGGTGCTGCTTTTTTAACGGAAGCAACAACTACGTCGCCGATGTTGGCGTATCTTCTACGGGTGCCTCCCAGTACACGAATACACATCAGTTCTTTTGCACCGGTGTTATCGGCTACCTTAAGATAGGTCTGCATCTGAATCACAGAGCGTTCCTCCTTCCGAATAGACTAATTTGTGTGTAACCTTACTTAGCCTTCTCGATTACTTCTACAAGTCTCCATCTTTTGTCTTTCGAGATGGGGCGTGTCTCCATAACCAGAACTCTATCGCCTATTCCGCAAGTGTTATTCTCGTCATGAGCCTTCAACTTAACGGTTCTCTTGATGATCTTTTTGTAAAGGGGGTGCTTTACGTTATCTTCGATTGCAATGACAATTGTTTTGTCCATTTTATCGCTGACAACTTTACCAACCCTAGTTTTTCTCAGGTTTCTCTCCAAAGCTAAATCCTCCCTTCAATTACTGCACGTTTTTCAGCTCCAGCGCGTGCATAACCGTTTTGATACGGGCGATGTCTTTTTTGACAGCGCTAATGCGCATCGGGTTATCGAGCTGGTTGATAGCGTGCTGGAAGCGCAGATTGAAAAGCTCGGCCTTGAGGTCAGTTAACTTCTGGGTGAGCTCTGCAGCGGACATTTCGCGAATCTCGGTGGCCTTCATTACTTTTCACACTCCTCTTCCTTATTTTTAAATACAAATTTGCATTTGATGGGCAGTTTGTGAGCAGCAAGACGCATAGCCTCACGAGCAAGCTCTTCGGTTACGCCGCCAATTTCAAACAAAACTCTGCCCGGTTTTACCACGGCAACCCAGTACTCGGGAGAACCTTTACCGGAACCCATTCGAGTTTCAGCCGGTTTCTCGGTGATTGGTTTGTCGGGGAAAATTTTAATCCATACCTGACCGCCACGTTTGATGTAACGAGTCATAGCGATACGGGCAGCCTCAATCTGGTTGGAGGTAATCCAAGCAGGCTCGGTTGCCTGGAGACCGAAATCTCCGTAAGTTACGGTATTGCCTCTGGAAGCAACACCCTTCATTCTGCCTCTGTGAACTCTGCGGTATTTTACTCTCTTCGGTAGAAGCATTATCTGTTGCCTCCTTCCTTACGGGGCTGTCTCTTCACATCGGAGAGAACATCACCGGTGTAGATCCATACCTTAACGCCGATTTTGCCGTAGGTTGTGTTTGCTTCTGCAAAGCCGTAGTCGATGTCTGCACGAAGTGTTTGCAGGGGAATGGTTCCCTCGTGATAATGCTCGGAACGAGCAATTTCAGCACCGCCAAGACGACCGGATACTGCGGTTTTGATACCTTTAACGCCAAGTCTCATGCTTCTGCCGATTGCCTGTTTCATCGCACGACGGAAGGATACTCTGCGCTCGAGCTGTGCAGCAATGCTTTCGGCAACAAGCTGCGCGCTCTTATCGGGCTGTTTTACCTCAACAATGTTCAGGAAAACAGAAACCTTGTTCGCTTTGCCTTTGTTGATGAGAGCCTCGCACTGCTGGCGAAGTTTCTCGATTTCTGAGCCGCCTCTACCGATAACCATACCGGGGCGAGCACAGTGGATGTGGATTCTTACTTTGGTTGCGTCACGCTCGATTTCGATGCGTGGGACACCGGCTGCATACAAAGTCTTTTTCAAGAATTCGCGTAGCTTGTAATCCTCAACGAGGATATCGCCGAAAGCGTTGTCCTTAGCAAACCAGCGGGAATCCCAATCTTTGATGACGCCCACACGGAGACCATGTGGATTAACTTTTTGTCCCATAAGTTTACCTCCTCTTTCAGCTTATTCCTTTTCTCTCAGGACCATTGTCACGTGAGAAGTTCTTTTCAGAATGTGGAATGCACGTCCCTGAGCGCGCGGTCTGATTCTTTTCATAATCGGACCGGGGCACACAAAGCACTCTGCAACATACAGGCTGTTTTTGTCCATGTTGTGATTGTTCTCTGCATTCGCTATTGCCGACTTCAGCAGCTTCTCCAGTGGCTCACAAGCAGCCTTAGGTGTATGCTTTAATATTGCCATCGCAGTATCAACAGGCTTGTTTCTGATCAAATCAAGCACAATCTGAACCTTACGAGGTGCAATACGGGCATGTCTGAGATAAGCCCTTGCTTCCATGTGTAAACCTCCTTTAGGTCTGCGTTATTTACCGCTATTAGTTTTTTTAGAGCCAGCGTGGCCCCTGTAAGTTCTTGTAGGTGCAAACTCGCCGAGTTTGTGGCCTACCATATCTTCAGTTACATAAACCGGAACGTGTTTGCGTCCGTCATGAACAGCAAATGTGTGTCCTACGAAATCAGGGAATATTGTGGAAGAACGGCTCCAGGTTTTGAGAACTTTTTTCTCGCCGGCTTCGTTCATCTCAAGAACTCTTTTCAACAGAACAGGCTGTATAAACGGTCCTTTTTTAACACTTCTACCCATTATTCATCTGCCTCCTTTCAGACCGCCTTATTTAGAATCGCGGCGCTTAACAATAAACTTGTCGGAGCTGTGATGTTTCTTTCTTGTCTTGTAGCCAAGAGCAGGTTTGCCCCAAGGTGTAACAGGTCCGGGACGACCAACAGGGGATTTACCTTCACCACCACCGTGCGGATGGTCACAGGGGTTCATTACAGAACCACGGACAGTCGGTCTCCAACCCATGTGACGTTTACGACCTGCTTTACCGATCGAAACGTTTTCGTGGTCGATGTTACCAACTTGGCCGATTGTGGCCATGCAGTTTGCGGGAACATTACGAAGCTCGCCAGAGGGAAGACGAACCAGCGCGTAGCCGTTCTCTTTCGCCATCAGCTGTGCCTGAATACCTGCAGCGCGTGCCAACTGAGCACCTTTGCCGGGGTACAGCTCCACATTGTGGATAAATGTACCGACGGGGATGTTCGCCATCGGCAGAGCGTTGCCTGGTTTGATATCTGCATCAGGGCCGGAGACAACAGCGTCACCGACAGACAGGCCGTTCGGCGCCAAAATGTAGCGCTTCTCGCCGTCTTCATACTGAAGCAGTGCAATGTGAGCCGAGCGGTTCGGATCGTACTCAATGGTCAAAACCTGAGCAGATATGCCGCCCTTGTCTCTTTTGAAGTCAATGATACGGTATTTGGTTCTTACGCCGCCACCGCGGTGACGAACTGTAATTCTACCGTGGTTGTTTCTGCCGGAGTTCTTCTTCAGGATTTCTGTAAGCGATCTCTCCGGAGCAACCTTTGACAACTGGGTGTAATCGGTCACGGTCATTTCGCGACGCGCCGGAGTTGTCGGCTTATATGTTTTTATAGCCATTCGGTTTCACTCTCCTCATAAATGGTTTGCGGGATTTTATGAGTCATCCCATACTGCGCAAACCGGTTTGGTCTGCTTACATCATGCTCTCGAAGAACTCAATACCTTTGGATTCCTCAGTGAGAGTTACGATAGCCTTTTTCCAATCGGGTTTGTAACCCTGGTGCAGGCCTTGTCTTTTTGCTCTGCCGTTGACGTTCATGGTGTTAACGTTTTTCACTTTAACGCCAAACAGCACCTCAACCGCTTTTGCAATCTCGATCTTATTCGCATCTTTTGCAACTTTGAAAGTGTATTTCTTTATTTGCAGAGCTGCCATAGAATCCTCTGTGATGATTGGTTTAATGATAACGTCTTGTGCCGTTCTCATTATGCATACACCTCCTCAAGCTTAGCAACTGCATCTTTGGCTATGATCATAGTGTCATAGTTGAGCATGTCATAAACATTCAAGGTGTTGACAAGAGCTGTTTTTACGCCGGGAACGTTGCTTGCGCTTTTTACAACTTTTGCATCAACCTCGGGCATAACGATGAGGGCTTTTTTGCCTGCACCGACTGCTGCGAGCATTTTTATGACTGCTTTGGTTTTGAATTCTGCCAGCTCAATCTTATCGACAACGATGAGATTGTTCTCAAGAACCTTGGAAGACAGCGCAGATTTGAATGCCAGCCTCTTCACTTTTTTGTTCAGAGTATAGCTGTAATCGCGCGGCTTCGGGCCAAGTGCGATACCACCGTGTCTCCACTGAGGAGCTCTGATGGAGCCTTGTCTTGCATTACCTGTGCCTTTTTGTTTCCATGGTTTACGGCCACCGCCGCTAACCTCGGTTCTTGTCAGTGTTGATTGTGTACCCTGACGCTGATTAGCCAGATAGTTCACTACGACTGCGTGCATAACAGCTTTGTTTGGCTCGATGCCGAAAATAGCATCGGAAAGGGTGATTTCACCAACAGCTTTGCCAGCCATGTCTACTACGTTAATATTTGGCATAGTGCTTCCTCCTCCCCTTAAGCCTTAACGCTATCTGTGATGTACACTACTCCGCCCTTAGGGCCAGGAATAGCACCTCTTAGCGCTATCAGGTTGTTCTCTGCATCCACCTTGACAACGTCAAGATTCTGGATGGTTATGGTTTCGGCACCCATGTGACCGGCCATTTTTTTACCCTTCATTACTTTGGAAGGATCGGAGCAAGCACCGATCGAACCTGGGTGACGGTGAACCGGACCAGTACCGTGGGTGTCTTTCAAGGAACGGGTGCCCCAGCGCTTAATCGTACCGGCGTAACCTTTACCTTTCGATGTACCACTCACATCGACCTTGTCACCAATTACAAAGGTGTCCGCTTTAATGATGTCGCCAACATTCAGCACCGAGCAGTCGTCAAGTCTAAACTCTCTGAGATGCTTTTTGCAAGCTACATCAGCTTTTGCGAAGTGGCCTTTGCTTGGCTTGTTTACATTTTTGTCCTTTGTCTCGCCGAAGCCAACCTGAAGCGACTCATAACCGTCGTTCTCAATTGTTTTCTTCTGCACGATGACACATGGACCTGCCTCAATGACAGTTACGGGAATAATTTTTCCCTTTTCGTCAAAAAGTTGGGTCATACCAATCTTTTTGCCCATGATGCACTTTTGCATACATATACCTCCTTAGGTTATTGGTTGGCGCCTGCCAACATGACCTGCCGGACATTTCGTTCGGTTTTAAACTTTCTCACCACCGCCGCCTGAACAAAGAAAGAATGTCTTCATCTGGTTCGGCGGAGCAATGTGGCTTGCATCACTGCAGGTGATTACAGCTTAATCTCAATCTCTACGCCAGCGGGAAGCTCAAGACTTTGAAGCGCTTCCACTGTTTTGTTGGAAGGTCTCAAAATGTCGATGAGTCTTTTGTGGGTTCTCATCTCAAACTGCTCACGGCTGTCTTTGTATTTGTGCACAGCACGCAGAACTGTTACAATTTCTTTTTCGGTCGGCAGGGGGATAGGACCGGAAACGCGTGCGCCTGTGCGCTTTACGGTTTCAACAATTTTCTCCGCCGATGCATCAACCAACTGATGATCGTAACCTTTGAGTCTGATTCTGATTTTTTCTTTGACTGCCACTACCATCGCCTCCTTATTTGTTGCCTTTGGGACGACGAATCAAAAACTGGACACCGTGCCGTGTGTTTCGTATTTAAGCATTTAAAAACCGGATGAACCCTGCTTTTTCAAAGAAAGCGCAAAGTTCCCCCGGGACCTGACACGTCAAAATGTCATAAATACGACACACATGAGCATAATGCAACATCGCTGTCTCATGCAGTGCCAACAGTATTCTGGTCGCCCGGTTTAAAATCGGACATACTCAGCGAAAATTCCCCGCATATTTTCAGCGGCCACCTCTCGCTTCATCGCATATCTGGCACTGTTTTTCAAGTGCCTGTGCAGTCACGCTTAATTATAATATCACGAAACCCGCTTCACTGCAAGCTTTTTTTGCAATTTTCACAAACTTTTTTTCAAAAACTCCATGTCCGTATTTTCTACGACAAATTCACCAACACACCCGTGTGTTTGCAGGCTTTTTTGTGTGCATAATATGTGATACTTGTGAATTTTATGGAAATTTAGCCTTAAAAGGATTCTGCTCGACAAAAAGCTGTGTTATACTGTTACTAATATGTTCCACTAAAATTATTTTGGAGGTTGTTTCCCCATGAGCGATTTTCTCTACTATGCTATGAACTTTTTCCCGTATGTTGTTGCCTTGGTGCAGTGCATTATGTACATCTTCATCATTATCTTTTTGGCTAAGGCAACAGGCCCAATTGTAAATGCGCTGAAGACCTATATTGCCAGCAGCAAAAGGGATGATGCCTGCGGCTGCAGTGCTCTTCCCGTTACCGAAGCTGCCGCTCCGACCGAAGAGGAAGCCGCTGATGGGGAAAAATCCGCCGAATAATTACAGCCTTTCATCATTAGTCAAGACCACCCCTAAAAGGGGTGGCTTGCACGAGCCCTATAAGGGCTTAAT
>NZ_DALZQO010000002.1:196548-245766 GCF_032017025.1 Hydrogenoanaerobacterium sp. | reverse complement strand
TGATTTTATTGGGTGATGGCGTAGTAGCCAACGTTTGTTTGAACAAATCGGGCATACAAGTTAACCTCTAACGTAGATACTATAAACCTTATTGCAAGAGTAAGGTTCATCAGATATACTTGTACTTAAGAGGAGGCGGTGATTTGGAGTACTTAACGATTGGAAAAATGGCAAAGCTAAATCATATTTCTGAACAAACATTGCGGCTTTATGACAAAATGGGTCTGTTATCCCCCTGTGAAATAGGCGAGCAAAACGGTTATCGCTACTATAATATCAAACAAAGCGCTAGGCTGGATATGATTCAATATATGAAGTCGTTAGGTATGGGCTTAAAAGATATCAAAAAGCAAATCGACAGCAAAGAAATGCTTCTAATTGCAAGTATTCTACGCCAGAAAAGCGCTCAAATCGATGACCAAATCCGTGAACTGAAATATCAGAAGCGCGCGATTGAGCGCACCATCGAAAGCTTTGAACAGTATGAAAACGCACCTGCGGACGGGACCGTTTTGGTTGAATACATCGGTAAAAGAAGGATGTACTGCATTGACTCTAAGATAAACTTCTACGATTATGGAATTGAAGTATACGAAAAAATTTTACGTGATTTGAAAGAAAATTTAGTGGCACATTGTCTCCCGCAGATTTATTTTTGCAATGCCGGCTCTATCTTGCGGCAGCACAACCTTGAACAGCGCCGATTTATTTCTACAGAGGTTTTTGTTTTTGTAGATAAAGAATTTGTTGCAGAGAATCTTATTACGGTAATCCCAGCCAGCACCTATCTTTGCATTTACTGCGACCGTTTTGAAAAAGAAAAAGAGTATGCCCTGCGCTTGTTGGACGCGATTGATGAACGTGGATACACCATATGCGGTGACTATATTTGTGAGGCCATTTCGGATCTTCCGGTGCCCAGCGACAACGAACGCGGCATGTTTTTACGGTTACAAATACCAATAAAATTTCGTTAAATTTATATCAATTTGCTATTGACCTTATACTTGAAATAACCTTTATACTGATATTAACAATTGAATGCGCACATAATAAGCTTAAATTGAAACAGAAAGAGGTTGTTGGTATGTACAATGAAATAATCAGAGTAGTCCAGTATGGTTGCGGAAAAATGGCCAAGTACATTCTGCGCTATCTATATGAAAAGGGTGCAGAAATTGTTGGAGCAATTGATGTAAACCCCAGTGTGGTGGGCATGGATGTCGGTGATTTCGCAGAGCTGGGCGTTAAACTGGGGGTTAAAATCCGCAGCGACGCTGATGCAGTACTGGATGAATGCGATGCTAATATGGCAATTGTCACTTTGTTCAGCTTTATGGACGATGTTTATTCACATTTCGAAAAGTGTGTCAGCCGTGGAATCAATATAGTTACCACCTGTGAGGAAGCAATTTACCCTTGGACAACCGCATCATCCATCACCAATAAACTCGACAAGCTGGCGAAAGAAAACAACTGCACGATTGTCGGCGCCGGTATGCAGGATATTTACTGGATTAATATGATCGGCTGTGTAGCAGGCGGTGTTCACCGCATTGACAAAATTGAAGGAGCCGTCAGTTACAACGTTGAGGATTACGGCCTTGCTCTGGCACAGGCGCATGGCGCAGGCCTCACCCCTGAGGAATTCGAAGCTCAAATTGCACACCCTGAAACACTTGAACCCGCTTACGTGTGGAACTCCAATGAGGCTCTTTGCTCTAAAATGGGCTGGACGATTAAATCTCAGACACAGAAATGCGTGCCTTACTTTTACGATACCGACCTTTATTCCGAAACACTGGGCAAAACCATTCCTAAGGGAAATTGCATTGGTATGAGCGCAGTGGTTACAACCGAGACTTTCCAAGGGCCTGTGATTGAAACACAGTGCATTGGCAAAGTGTACGGACCGGATGACGGTGACATGTGCGATTGGAAAATTGTTGGAGAACCCGACACCACATTCTTTGTAAAAAAGCCTGCAACGGTTGAGCACACCTGCGCCACCGTTGTAAACAGAATCCCCACTATCCTCAATGCACCTGCCGGTTACATCACGGTTGAGAAGCTTGACAATGTGGAATACCTCTCTTACCCGATGCAAATGTATTTGATGGACTAACATCTCATATAAGCCTCTTTTAAGGTGCTTTTATGCAAGCACTGAGCAGAAAACCGCTAAAATATCAGCGAATTAAACAGCAAACAGGCGGCACATAAGTGCCGCCTGTTTGCTGTTTAAAATAATAATTGTTAAATCGATACATGTCCGGTATGCTTTATTCCATCAGAAGTTCTACTGCTTTGCGCAGCGTATCTGTTTCGCCTACATTGCCCGGAAAGATAATGTAGGGCATATTGGGGAACTTGCTTTCAGAGCCGGTCATCCAAACGGGAATTCCGGGCTGAATCTGCCCCATCACAATTGCGCGCTTTACCTGCAGAGCCTTGGTTCCCACATCACTTGATGTGATACCGCCCTTGGCAATGATAAAATTTGGGCGTACTGTCAGTTTCCCGACAATACTGGTTACCGCGTCTGATATTTCTACCGATACACGAAGTTGTGCGTCCTTATCACTCGTGGGCAGGTCAAATCGGTCTCTTCGGGTATAAACCGCAACGGTCTTCCCTGTTTTTATCTTTTCTTCTGCGAGGGCAACCACGCGTTTCACCTCTTGTGCAAGCCCGCCTTCCCCTAAAACAAGGTGCTGGTTAAACTCGATAAACTCAATTGGGTATTTGCTTTTATGCAGTTCTTCCATTTGCTGAGTCGTCTTGCTGACATGTGAACCGACAAGCACAATTCCACCGTTCTTATTGCCCGGCTCCACCAGCTCAGCCTTGGTGAGCAGCGGCTTATCCGGCACGCCGCCCAATACTTTTGTAACAGCAGCGGCACTGCGAAAAAGATATTCCTTACCGCCAAGCATGGCCTGAATAAACGCGATTGCAAATATCTCCACATCACAGTAATCTACCGCATTTACAACTACTTTATGGAACCCTGCTACAGATTTTAGCTGCGCGGCAATCTTATCAATCTCAAAATTCCGAATATCTTTGAGCGAAATGCACGTTACATCTTCTGCTTTATAAAAAGCCTGTGTCTTTTCCTCACACCACTCGGGGAGGCTCGATGATTTGTAGCCAAAGGACTTATCGCGCGCAAACTCGGTTTGCCCCGCAGGAATTAGGAAATCGCCTTCTTTAACATAGTGAATATTATCAATTGTAAAGCGGCCACCCTCTTGAAAGAAAGGAAAAATAATTTCACCATCATACCGCTTATCGGTTTGCGCTTCCAGCCCCTCACGCAGTATTTCGGTTTCGAGCGGATAATGTCCTCTTAACGTGGAATCACCACGGCTGATAACCAGGAAGTCCTTACCCGTTTTACTGGCTGCAGCGGCAATGTTTCGCGCAATTTCACGATGAGCAGCAGCAGTTTGATCGACTGTAAATCCACGTGAGTTGGTCAAGATAAAAAACATGGCGTTTTCTTCCCGAAATCCGGCTTCCACAGTCTCTTCCTTCCAGTCGGTATAGACTGACACTCCGTGAACTGTTTGAATTCCGGTTGGGTCATCATCCAATACAACAATCTTACGGTTTAGTTTAGATCGTTCCTCCGCAAGAAGGTTCTTGACCTTTTCTCTATCCGGTTTCGGAAATTGGGATAACACTGTAATCGGTAGTGCGTCAAGCTGATTATAATTCATAACGTCCTCCGTTCATCGTCCAATACGGAAAACATTTCGTGCCTCATCCGCTGTCATTGGCGCTTTGCCCATGCTTTCTAACAATTTGGTAACGTGCGCTACGATTGGTGCATTTGTATCAGACTGACGGGTTTCATCAATATAGTTACTGTCTTCAAAGCCGACACGCACAGTTCGCGCACCCATACCAATAGCGGCACTGAAAATATCGTTTTTGGTGCGGCGCGAATGGGTAATTCCCCACAGCATATTGTCTGGTATAAAGCTCCGCAGCGCAATGAGCGCTTCGACTGTGGCCGGTGCTGCACCCTCATGCCCAAGCACAATACTGAAAAGCAAAGGATCTTGAAACTTAAATTCATGATAGAGCTGCAAAGTAGTGTGGATCATACCGATCTCAAAGACCTCGACCTCTGGCGTCTTTCCGCTTTTTAGAATTTCCTGCACGCAATAGCGAACGTCATCGATTGGGTTTTGATAAACAGCTTTACCCAAGTTAACCGAGCCAACGTTGAGCGAAGCGCACTCAACTTTGTCATAATAGAGCGGAGCACAGCGCTCCTGAATGGTAAGATTGGACACGCCGCCCGTCGATGCTTCTATAACAATATTTGATTTTTCACGAATCCGCTCGACTGTCTCCTTAAAAACATCAAGATTTGGGGTGAGCTTTCCACTCAGGTCGCGCACATGCAGGTGCACCATTCCCGCACCTGCTTTTTCACATTCCAATACATCTTCTGCAATCTTCTTAGGGTCAATATGGGTATCTGTCGCCGCAACCGGGGCAACAGATATCAAAACTTTTTCCATTGAGCAGAGCTCCTTCCTATAAAACCTATGTTATACATCCTATCTAATAGGGTAAAATTATTGATAGAGCACCTGCGCAATCAGCACCAAAGGCTCTTTTCCCTCACAGGCGATGCCGTGGACATCACCCGGCATTGCGGCGATGATATCTCCCGCGGTAAGGTGCTGAACTTCGCCGTTAATGGTATGGACGGCTGCTCCGGATAGAATCACCATTGATTCCATCTCACCCTCATGCTTATGCTGCCCAATGCTGACGCCCGGATTTAAGGTGTGCCGCACATAGGCCCTTCCCTTTCCAAGCATCTCATCGGGTGCCAAAAGCAGCTTTTCCATCATGACCGTACCCACACCGCCCATAACATTTTGCAGAGGGGTGGGTACAATCTCATTAAACTTTCTATAAATCATATTGCAAGTCTCCTTACGTTTCCAGCTGTTGCTCGGGGATATTTTCTACCTTCCAGAATTGGTAATGGTCCTTTACCGTTTGCGCAATGTGGTCTGTCCGGCCGTTTTCAATAACATCTACGATTCGCTTGTGCAGTTCAATAAAATCTGCCTGCTTACCGTTTGTAAGAATCTTATCCATTGTACGGACACGCGACGGGATGGTTATTCGGTCGATATATCCGGCAATATTCGCAATCAGCACGTTATTTGCAGCTTCAATCACAGCATTGTGAAACATAATATCAGCGTCAAGTGTTTGCTGGGGCGAAGCATCACTGCGCAGAATCTCCTTTTCCAAAACTGTAAAGGCAGCCTTAATTTGTTTAAGCGCAGCGGGAGTGACTTTTTCAGCAACTACCTGAATAATTCCGGTGTCAAACACCTGCCTAAGCTCCATGATTTCAGTAGCGGAATCCTTTTGCAAAATCAACCCATAGAGCATAGGTTCCAGCATACGGTGATTAAATTTTTCGCTTACATAAGTTCCTTCTGACCGCTTAATATATACCACACCGAACGAGGCCAAAACTTTGATTGCCTCTCGCACAGAATTCCGTCCCACTTGAAAAGATTCACACAGCTCCACTTCTGTCGGAATTTTATCTCCCGGCTTCAGTTCGCCGCTGATGATTGCCGCCGTAATTTGATCCACTACGCGGTCCACCACCGATTTGTTCGCCAGTGAGGCGGTTAAGAGGCTATTACTTTGTGCCACATTCATCCATCCTTTGATTACAATCTATTGGGATTTACCCTTCTATCGCTAAGTATACAGCACCCTGTAACTCTTTTACAAGGTCTCTTACACACTATGTCATAATTATTTAATCAGTGCCAGAGAGAACCAAGGTACATAAGTGATAATGAACAGAGCGATTAAGGACATAACCAGAAGCGGTACCATCTTACGGCAGATATTCTCAAATTTCACGCGCCCGATATCTGCGGCGACATAAAGGTTGGGACCAACAGGTGGCGTTACTTGGCCAATTGAAAGGTTAAGTACAATAATGGTTCCGAGGTGAATCATATTAATTCCCAGCGCCTGTGCAATTGGCATAATAATAGGTACAAGAATATACATTGCACTGGTGTTGTCCATCAGACAGCCTGCGATCAGGAAGATGATGTTAATGACCAGAAGCATTACATATTTGTTTGTGGTTAGCGAAAGAGCCATTTCGGTGAGCTGTGCCGCGATACCCTGCTGTGTCAGCAACCATGAGAATACACCCGCATTCATGATGATCAGCAAGATAATACCGGTTGTTTTTCCGGTTTCGAACAGGGTTTCCAGCAGTCTCTTAAAACTAAGCTCTTTATAGATGAATACACCTACAATAAAGCTGTAAATTACCGCAACAGCGGCAGCCTCGGTGGGAGTAAAAATACCTGAATAGATACCGCCCAAAACAATGACCGGGCTCATCAATCCCCAAATAGCATCTTTGATCGTTACCAAAAATTCTTTCAACGTGGCACGTGGCTCGGAGCTTTTCCAACCATTTTGGCGTGCCTTAATGAATACAGATACACAGAGGCATGCGGCAAATACAAACCCGGGAATGATTCCTGAAAGGAACAAATCACTGATTGATTCTCCGGTAATCATGCCATAAATCAAGAACGTGATAGACGGAGGGATAACGGTACCCAGCGAGCCGGAAATTGCAGAAAGTGCGCTGGTATAACCGGGGTCGTAACCCTGCTTAATCATCGAAGGAATTAGAATAGAGCCAATAGCCGCAACCGTCGCAGTACCTGAACCAGAGATTGCTGCAAAGAACATAGCAGTAATAACCGATACATAGCCCAGGCCGCCATGAATAGGCCCAATCATACTGTTTGCCATGTTGATGAGACGTTTGGAAATACCGCCTTTATCCATAATAACACCCGCCAGCACAAACAGCGGAATCGTCAGCAGCGAGAACTTTTGTACCGTCGCCTGTAGAATAGAAGGCAAGGCAGTAACAGGCATCCCGACATACAGCAGGGTTATCGCACTAGAAAGGCCCAAAGAAACGGAAATAGGAATATTGATCAGGATAAAAACTGCAAGAGATGCAAATAGAACAACTGTTGGATTCATTATTGAAGCTCCTCCTTTTCTTTCTGCCCGAAGCGGTATCCCAGCTCATATTGTAGAATACGTACCACAGTAAGGATAGCGGAGAAAGGAACAGCAAGACCGATAAGCCAGCCGGGGGTTGCCATAACCGGCGTAACCAAGCCGCTGCTGATTTGACCTATCACCATTCTCGAACCATAAACAATCCAAAGTGCATAATTTGCGAAAATAATAACTACGCGTAGCCATTTGTAAATAAGCTGCGGTACTCCTTTGAGTTTGTCGGTAAGAAAAGAAAAACCCATATGCGAATTGCTTTTGAATGCAGCTGACGAAGCCAGTGCGCAAACCCACACGAACATGGTTGTTACCAGCTCCATAGTCCAAGACAGGTTCACCTGTGGCAGCTTACGGGAAATAACACCCAAAAAGGTGAAGATAGTCATAATGACAAGCCCGATTGCGCACATATATTCTTCGAAATTATCTATAAATTTCTTCATTTTTCTACCCTTTCCTAAAGTGCGGGTAACAGAGCCGCCTTGAAACACAGCAAGGCGGCTCGCTTCCACGCAGTTGATCAGCCGTTCGCTACTTTCTGGAACAGATCAATAACATCTTTGCCAATGATATCAGCGTATTTTTCATAGAGCGGTGCGCAAACATCAGAAAATGCTTTCTGCTCATCGGCAGTCAGCTTGGTAATGATTACGCCTTCACCCTCAAGCTTTTTAACAATTTCGGTTTCATTGTCGGTTACGTAAGTATTCGCCCAGCTCAGTGCTTCTTTCGAGCATTCAGTAACCATGGTCTGCTGCTCGGCAGAAAGCTTCTGCATTGTTTTGTTACTCATAAACCATGCAGTGGTGTCGCGAACATAGTCCCACTGGGTGATGTACTGCTGAACCTCATTAAATTTAGAGGAATCAAACACGCTAACTGGGTTTTCCTGTCCATCAATCGTTTTCTGCTGCAAAGCGGTATAAACCTCGGAAAAATCCATCGCTGTTGGGTTTGCACCAAAGCTGTCGCGATAGCAGTCGATGAATAGCTGTGCACCGGGAACGCGGACATTCATACCTTTGAGATCTTCAGGGGTACGGATTTCTTTTTTGCTGTTGGAAAGCTGGCGGGCACCTGCATTGTGGAACCCAAGCATCTTCATATCCATCTCAGCACACCAGCTGTCAACCTCTTTGTAAATCTCTTCACTGTCGCAAACTTTAAGCAGCGAATCTATTGTGGGGAACAAAAAGGGCATCCAGAAGATGTAAAAGCGTGCATCAAAGTTCGCTGCATTCGTCGGAGCACAAGCATGAATATCGATATCTCCCGCAGTGGTCATTTCAAGTGCCTTGGTCAAGTCGCCACCGGAAAGCCCGCAGTTGGTAACGATGTTTACTTTAATGCTGCCACCGCTCTTTTCCTCTATTAATTCTTTAAACTTTTTAGCCGCCATATCGCTTACAGAGTTTGGTGCCTGTGTGTGGCTAAAATTAAGAGAGACAGCCTTACCGCCGGATGCGCCGGGCGCCTTCTCCCCGCCGGGTGCACTACCACAGGCCGCCAAAGAAAGTGTCATAGATGCTGCCAGAACAAGCGCGATTAGTTTCTTAAACATTTTTACTCCTCCAAAAAATTATTTTATTTTTTAGTTTTATCAGAGCAAACCCTTTGCTTCAAGTGCTTTTTTCACCTCGCAAGCTCCAAAACGCGGGCTGGAAACAACCAGTTTACCGCAGCAATCGTGAATGTATTCTTCACAATATGCCATCGAACCCTGAGCAAACAGAATAACATCTACATTATCCGCTATTTCTTGCGCTTTCACAAGCATTCTTGCTTTAAAATCATCCTGAGATAGTCCAAACGCACCGTCTAGCAGAGCATCCACCAAAACTACCTGCTTGTTCATTTCACGTGCAACACGCAGAATAGTGTTCTTGGTTGGGTTTAGCGTGGAGGTCAATGTAGCCATAACGCCGATGCGTGTACCCTGCCGAACTGCTTCGCGGCACATCTCCTCATCAATGCGCACAATGGGAATTCCGGTGAATTTCCCCATATCTTGTACACTATCCGCAACCTCGCCCACCGAAGAGCAGCAGTTAAGGACAATGTCCGCTCCCGCGTTGATAGCATCGGTGTAAAGACCAACCAGCCTTGCCGTAGCCGTGGCGGTAACATAACCACTGTCCCGTACTTCAGCGAGAATCGAGGGATCCTGAAAGCTAATAAATTGCGCCTCATCACCAACGTTATTTTTTAGTTCCCTTTCGACAAGCTCGATCAGTTCAGGTGTGGTGCTTGTGTAAACAACTCCGACTTTCATTGTATTCGCTCCTTTACTTTCTGTAAGTTTGAATGACACGCTATGAATATTGGGCATACGTTCAACGTAGGATGTATGCTGTTTGTATTTATTCTATCACATTTATAAATATTGTATATCCGCTTTTACAACAAACTTTATTGCAAAAACATGTCATAATGTCTAATTATTTTACTATTTGCGACAAAGCTTAGAAGCATTTTAAAATAAGTTTAACAAATATATTGCTTACGATATAACAATCACCTCGAAACCTCTGGTGCAAACCCAGCCCAATTTAATATCAGAATCATGCGGTTCCATTCACAACAGCTACCAAACAATATGCTCCGTTTAAGGGTTTGCTTTTATGATACCGCTGCTATTTCTGCTGATGCAAAAAACATCATGGCAGGTGTATTGGCGGGCGCAGTAAAGGCGTAACAAAAAATTGATCGGTGAAAAAAGAAATAATCTCATACAAGCGGTAACGACAATTTCAGCTAAGCCAAAATATAAAGATCTTCTTTGCTATGTAGCTTTGGGGTTTCTACGGTAAGCACTGGGCGAAAAACCTGTTTTCGCTCGAAACAGCTTAGAAAAATAATTGTAATCGCTAATTCCCACCTGCTCTGCAACCGATGCGATACTATTGCTGGTGGTGCGCAGCAATTCTTTTGCGCGCGCAATCCGTTTTTCGCACAAAAGTGCGCCCACAGTGGAATTAAACTCTTCCCGCGTACAGCGGCACAAGGTCGTTTTACTAATACCAAGTGCCTCCGCAATGGCTGGTAGTGTCAGCGGCATGGAAAGATTGCGGTTCAGGTATTGCTCCAACTTTTTTGGCAGCTCTTCCTGCTGAATCCGTATGTAACCATCCATCCAGATATAAGCAGCACATGCCTGTAAGATACTGGCATAGGCGCTGACATCCTCGTAGCTGACCCCTTTGAGATTATAAAAAGCATTCTCTAGAAAACCGATTTCAATACCCAATTTTGCAAAAGCTTCTTCCAGTATGCTCCATTGAAACGGGTCGGAGGCTGTACGCATCTGCCCAATCATTACATAGCCAATGGGCCTGCCCTGATCCAGAATGGGTGCTGTAGCCTCGGTAAGCCCGGCATGGCAGCAATAAATATATACCTCTTTCATTTGGGCCGATCTGGTAAAGGCTTTTTTATCGCACTCTACGCAGCGCTCCAGCCCCTCGGGCCGGGAACGAATTATTTTACAAAATCCACTGTGCCGCACCGGATAAGCGCATATTTCGCGAAAATCCAAATCGTATACACCTACCCGTAAGTTGGTGACCGTGTGGTAATCTTTTAACAGACGAAACAGTTCTTTTTTATCGAATACAATGTCCATAGTCACCTCAAAAATATAAATATAATACCATTTGGAACGATATTGCTAATTATAGCACTTTTTTCTCTATCCATCAATTTCCGAACTTTGTATAATGAAAGTATGAATCAGATAAAATAGAACCGGGAGGAACTGCGTTATGACAAAAAGAGAAGCGGTTATAGAAACTCTTAACCACCGCGGGCACGAATTGATTCCTTATCATCTGGATTTTACTCAGCAGGCATTAGAGCAATTAATTGCCCATACGGGAGACCCAAAAATTGAAGAAAAACTAGGTGCATACCTTAACTACATACAGTATTGGGGCTGGCCTACCGAGCAGCCCGATAACCCCGGCCATTTTAAAGATGAATTTGGCGTGGTATGGAACCGCACCGGTGCCGACCGAGATATCGGAGTCGTCGATCAGCCTCAAATCGAGGATCTGGAGGATTATCACTACGAATTTCCGCAGTTTGACGAGAAGCGTCTGCGCGCGGAATACGAGGCACTTGTAGCCAACAAGGGCGACCGGTTTACCATGGCTGGCTTTGGTTTTTGTATGTTCGAGCGTTCGTGGAGCTTAATGGGCATGGAAAATGTGCTGATGAGCATGGTGGCATGCCCGGATGAGTTGGATGACTTGTTTGACCGTATCTGCGATTACTACATGCCCATGCTTGATATTGCACTGGAATACGACATTGACGGTGTGTACTTTGGAGACGACTGGGGACAGCAGCACGGTCTAATCATGGGGCCTGAGCACTGGCGCCATTTCATCAAGCCGCGTATGGCACGCCTCTATGATAAAGTAAAATCCAAAGGCAAATTTGTTATGCAGCATTCCTGCGGCGATTGCCATGAAATTTTCCCCGACCTAATTGAGATAGGCCTCGACTGCTACCAGACCTTTCAGCCTGAGGTATACGATATTGCAAAGATGAAGGAAATGTATGGCGACAAGCTTTCGTTCTGGGGCGGCGTTTCAACCCAACAGTGCCTGCCTTACGCCACTCCTGAGGCAGTCAAGGCTGAGACCATACGCGTTATGAAAACCCTGCGTAAAGACGGCGGACTTATTATTGCCCCTACCCATGCGCTCGCATTCGATGTTCCCCCTGAAAACATTTTAGCGATGGTAGATGTGTTCCAACACCAAGAAAAATATTTGTAACAGCTTATCCCCGAGGCAAAAAGCTTCGGGGATATCTATATTTGGAAACAAAATCGAATTTGGGCGAATTAAAATTAAGTAATATTGCTGTACCATTGGTTTCAAATCTCTTTTTCGGCGGTATTGCATATGGAATAACGATACGTTAAAACAGTCCCGGAGATAAATTCTCCGGGACTGTTTGCCTGATTTTCTGTACGCTTAGAATGTTGATGCTGCCTTAATCAGCGTCACCACGCATTACTTCTTTGTAGTTTGTGGCATCTACCATAGTTGCACTGAAGGGATATACACCAAACTCACTGCCGTCCTTCTTGAACTCGTCGTAGGGTACCTTACCCTCTTCGATCCAGTCCATAGCTGCATTCGCTGCCAGCTTGCCATCCAACTTGGGGTCAATGTAAGCTGTTGCTTTAAAGCAGGAGTATTCTTTTTTGAACTCATCTTTTGCCAGGTAGCCGCCAACACCAATGACAATAGCATCTTTGTCCAACCCTGCCTGCTCAAGAGCACGGGTAGCACCTTGTGCTCCTTCATCGTTCGGGGCAGTTACCAGCCAGGTTTTGATGTCGGGGTTTGCGGTAATGGTTGCCGCCGCTACGTTAAAGCCCTTATCGGTTGTGCCGTCGTAGTCAGCTTTAATAATCTTGTTTTCGGGGAAGTCGGGAGTCAGTGCTTTAAACTTATCCAGAGCGCCCTCAGAACGGGGAACACAAGAGGAAACTTCAGACATGGTCATGCAGATATATCCAACCTTGGAGTAGTCATCATTGATTTTGTTATCCATAACATATTTTGCCAAATATTCACCAATGCCCTCGCCTACTTTATACGCATCAAGCTCCAGCGCCGGGGCAATGTGTACGCCATCCTCGTTGATCAGGCCATCGTCATCTGCCATAACCTTAATTCCCGCTTCTTTGCAGCGGTCAACGGTAATCTGCGAGAGCTTTTGATCGGGCGGGCAGACGATCAGAACATCTACCTTTTGAGAAATTGCGGTATCCAGAGCGTTCATGTATTTATCGGGGCTCATTGCACAGTCAAGCATAATAACATCTTTTGCACCACGCTCTTTTGCGGTTTCCAGCATTGCGGTGGATGTTCCGACAAACCACTCCTGAGACAGGTCTTTGCAAATAAATGCCAGTGTAGGGCCTTCGCCGCTTGCAGCGGGTGTAGATTCTGCAGAGGATGCGGCAGAGGAGCTCCCGGCCGGTGCAGATGCTGAAGAAGGTGCAGAACCACAAGCTGTCGCAGAGAGAAGTATTGCAGCCGCCATTAATATGGATACTACTTTTTTCATGTTGTATACCTCCATTGTTTTATGTATAGCCCGCAGCCGCGGACCAAGGATACGATTGAAAAACAAAACTTACCTGCGTTTGCGATTGCGAATAAAATCAAACGACAACGCCGCAATCAGCAGCAGGCCACGCGATACTGTCTGCCAAAAGGAAGGAACATTCAGCATCATAAGGCCGTTATTAAAGCCCTGCATAATAAACAGGCCAATCAGTGCTCCGCCTAATGTGCCAACACCGCCGGACATAGCTACACCGCCCAAAACAACCGCAGTTACAGCATCAAACTCAAGGCCTTCGCTCGAAGTGGGCTGTCCGGAACTCATGCGTCCGGCTTGGATGCATCCACCCAGAGCAGCGAACGCGGAAGTAAGCATATACAGCTTGGTGCGAACCTTCTGAGCATTGATACCGGCTAAACGAGCTGCTACAGCGTTTCCACCAACCATATAGACGCTGCGCCCAAAACGAGTGCGAGAGAGCAGCACCATAAAGATAACAAAAGTAATGATAAAGATGATAACCGGGATAGGTACCCCCAGAATACGACCGGCACCCAGTTTCAGGAAGGTCTTGTCGGTAACAAACACCGATTTTCCGCCACAGATAATGTAGGCCAGTCCACGAAAAATGGACATAGATGCCAATGTCGCAATAAAGGCCTCCAGCTTGAGTTTGTTGACCAACAGCGCATTCAAAAGGCCGATCAGCAAACCGCCTGCCACAACAATGGGAATTGCCAAAAACATTGGTACCCCTTTGTTCAGCAGCAAGCATACCAGCACACCCGAAAATGCTGCTACAGAACCCGGAGAAAGGTCGACATGCCCGGTGATCACCAGGTAACATTCGCCGATAACCACCAATCCGACAATGGAAGAAGAGATTAAAATATTAATGATGTTACTTGGTGTAAAATATTTGTTTCCTGTTAAAACAGAAAAAATAATGATGATGAGAATTAGGGCCACAATCAGGCCAATTTTATCCGATTTAATGATTCTTTTAAAAAGACTCGGTTTTGCTGAGGGTGAAACCCCTCCGGCCTTTTTTTTAACTGCTATACTCATTCCGCTTTACCTCCCAACATATCTGCCATTGCAAGCATCAGAACCTTTTTGTCGGTTGCTTCTTCCCGCATTAGCTCACCGGTTATACGCCCCTGGCACATTACAATCAGCCGGTCGCATATGCCCATTACCTCGGGCAGTTCGCTGGATATTACAATAATACCGATACCCTGTTTTGCCAAGTTGCAAATAATTTGATAAATTTCAGATTTTGAACCAACATCAATGCCCTTGGTGGGTTCATCTAAAATGAGCACCTTGGGGTGGGCTGCCAGCCAGCGGGCTAAAATAACCTTTTGCTGGTTCCCGCCCGAGAGCTCGCCAATAGGCTTTTCGATGGATGGGGTTTTTACATTGAGATCTTTCACTCCATCATGCGCCAGTTGTTTTTCCTGCTGAAAATCGAGGAATCCGTTTTTTACAAGTGATGGCAGCACCGCAATGCTGATGTTATCCTTAATCGAGCGCCTAGCTACAATCCCTTGGTCTTTTCTATCTTCAGGGCAGAGTGCTATACCGTGTTGAATCGCATCTTCGGGGAAAGCAATCTCCAGCGGTTTTCCCTCCATCAGAATTTCTCCGCTTTTGCGTTTGTCCGCGCCGAAGATGGCGCGCATAGTTTCGGTACGGCCGGCACCAACCAAACCCGCAAAGCCGAGCACTTCACCCGCGTGAAGCTTAAAGCTGACGTTCTTGACGTTATCTGCCACCAAATTTTTTACCTCGAGTACTGTTTCACCAATGTGGTCGTTGCGGTCAAGCGAAAGAAAGATGTCCCCTAGGTTGCGGCCAACCATTTTTTTGACGATTTCCAGCTCATCCGTTTCCTTGGTCGCAATCTGCTCGACAAACTTTCCGTCTTTCAAAATCACTACCTGATCTGTAATTTGAAAAATTTCTTTCATGCGGTGGGATACATACAAAATAATAATGCCTTTTTGCTTTAAGCTATCGATAATTTGAAACAGTGTCTCTATTTCAGCATCGGAAAGGCTGGCTGTCGGTTCGTCAAAAGCAATAATCTTTGGATTGCGACGATACGCCTTCATTATTTCAACCATCTGCTGGTATGCCACCGAGAGATCTTTAACCCGCTCAGTAGCATGAATCGGCAGTTTAAATTCGTCAATTACCGCCTGTGCTTTGGCATTGAGCGTTTTATAATCAATGAGGCGAGCATTCCCCACCGGTATTTCCTCCATGAAAATATTCTCCGCTACACTCAAATACGGAATAATCTGGCGTTCCTGATAGATGATTGAGACTCCGGCGGCAATTGCCTCCTGCGGCACCTTAAAGTGTCGCTCCTCTCCATCAATCAGATATTGACCCTCGTCCGGCTGATAGTCGCCGTTGAGCACCTTAAGAAGTGTACTTTTTCCCGCGCCGTTTTCGCCTACCAACGCAACAACCTCGCCGCCATTTGCCTTAAAACTGACATGGTCCAGCGCCAATACGCCCGGGAACGCTTTTGTTATTCCTCTGAACTCCAATGAACTGCTCACATTATCCACCCCCAGGATTCATTTTGTGAAAGGGCCACTTCATTGGCCGCTTCCCAACGTTTCCCAGATTAACATAGTCAGCAGCGAAAAACTATCAAACTTATTAACTTTTATCAAAATTATTATCCCAAAACAAAAAAAACTATATATTTTTGGTTATTTTGCCTATTTGGCTTCTTCAACCCGCTTTGCAAGCGAATTTTAAGCCTTTGTTTTAAAAATTCGCCCATTTGTTTCCTGATATACTTTGTGCTATCATAAAAACAATTAGGCGGATAACGTGATTTGTTCACTACACCTATCCCCGCCCTAAATTTATAAAAAAGCCCTTACCAATTTTTTCACTGTGCTGTTAAGGGCTTATTTCTTAAACTTTTTGTGCCCTCAGCATAGTGAAAGGAATCGGACTTTCTATGAAAAAGCTATCCATCCGCCGCCTAAGTGTACGTATCACATTCTATTTCTCCGTTGTATTCATTGCAGCTTTTGCAGTTCTGATACTCGTAATCACCCATCTGTTTTCAAATAAGCTATCTGCTGAAATGAACATGGTTGTGGGGCAAAAGCTCGGTCTTGCCTCTACTACATTGGATCATACCCTGTCGGAAATACGTTCCCTGCATTTTTCGTTAATCAACAACCAAACATTGCAGGCTTATATGCGTGGACAGCACAATGGAGCGGAAGAAGATAACCTTACCGATCTAATCTCTTTCAAAAACGAACTGAATCGCACTGGACAGCGCACTGCCAATGTGCGTTCTATTGTGGCGATTTCATCCGACAGACGCATTCTTGACCCAATTTATGCTGCTCCCCCCTACAACCAGATTATTGATAACAACCCCGAGTTTGAACGCTTCCTTTTATCCCAGTTAACCGGGCGTTTTTCTGCGCCCTGCACCTTTCCCATGCAGATCAAAAATGCACAGTACAGCGACCGCAATACCATCACCTATTTTGGGCGCTATTACGACGGAGAGAGCTACGAAGATCTTGGCTATATCGCGATTAATCTCACCAAATACAGTATCTTCAATGAACTCGAAACGCTGTTTTCCAATACGTTTGCGCATACTTATGTACTGGATGAAAACAACAGTATTATCTTACAAACCCAGCCCCCATTGGTAGAAGACCTGGACGTTCTCCGCACGGAGTACGTTCAAGGTGAGGTCGTTTATCTGGAGGGACGCCCCTATGCCATTTACGGCTGCAGCCTTACAAACTATCCCAATTGGCGCATCGTGGGATTGATGGATTATCACTCCATTTTGTCCCCTATCGCGGGGCTCTACACGATTATTTTCATTGTCGCGGTACTGGTGTTGGTGCTGGTGGTTTGTGTCAGCTTCTCTATTTCTCATCATATCACGAACCCCATCCGCACACTTGACTTTGCAATGGAGGAGGTAGGGCACGGATTGCTGCCCGAGGTGGCACCGCTGCGTACCATAGACGAAATCAGCGGCCTGATAAACGGCTTTAACTCGATGGTACGTTCTTTGCGCCATCTTACCGAAGTTGTAGCTACCGAACAGGAGGAAAAGAAAAAGATTGAGGTGGCTATGGTGCAATCTCAGCTTGATCTTCTGCAATCTCAAATCAACCCTCATTTTATTCACAACACTCTCAACACAATGAAGTACATGGCAAAACGCGAGGGGGCGGAAGAACTCGCCGAATTGATCGTTTCGTTTAACTCACTGCTGCGTACCAGCATGTCCACTGACCATATGCTGATTACCATGCTTGAAGAGATTGAAAATCTCAACCACTATATCCGTATCCAGTTGGAACGCTATGACGTGGATTTGGATTTTAGCTGCGATATATCCGAAAGCGCACGGGGCGTTATGATTCCCAAGCTAATTCTGCAGCCTCTGGTAGAAAACTCTTTGTTTCATGGTATTGTGCCTGTAGGCGGCGGAAAAATTGTGGTGAGCGCGCGCACCGGAGAAAACCGCCTGTGGATTACCATATGGGACGATGGGGCCGGTATCCCGCCGGATAAGCTGTGCCTTATTCTGGATGGCATCTTACCCAATGCCCGTGGCTACAACCAAATTGGTCTGGCAAATGTGAGCGAAAGGCTTGTACTCAATTATGGTGACAGCAGCAGGCTTGTGGTACAGAGCATGGTGGGGCGCGGTACCAGCATTGGTTTTTCCATTCCGGTCAAAATTAACGGGCCAGATGATATCTGCTCACCCGATTAATAATGATCTGTGCAGAAGTGTTTTTATCTTTTCTTCTAAAACAGCAAAAAGTTGTACACACCCTCATCGATCAATATTAAGGCAATTAAATTACATATTTGGAGGATCTTTTATGGCTCTGTTTCAAGGCTCTGTACGTTCCGAATGCCTCGGCATGCAAACCAACCTCGCTGTTTTTCTACCCGATGGGTATAATACCCTTACCCAAGCCCCCAAACGGGTGCTCTACCTGCTGCACGGTTTAACCGACGGTTATACCGGATGGCTTTTAGGCACCTCGGTTTGCCGATACGCCCAAGCTCATAACCTTGCGGTTATTATGCCGGAGGGGCACCGCAGTTTTTATTGTGATGTTCCTCATGGATCGCGTTATTTTTCCTATGTCTCGCAGGAGCTTCCCAAAATTATTGCCGGGCTGTTTCGTCTGGAAAACGACCCTTCCCACACTTATATTGCCGGTAACTCTATGGGCGGGTATGGCGCGTTAAAGTGCTATTATGCAAATCCGAGCCGCTACGCTGGCTGCGCCGCCTTTTCCCCCGTAATTTCGGTAGATGAAACCGCGGCAGTATTGGGCGAAGGCGGCATGTATTTCGATCTTGCCGGGCTGGCCCCCGACGGTACCCCTTATCCCGCAGAGTTTGACCTGCGCACCTTTGCCGCTCATTTCCCCGATAGTCTGCCCGCCCCGCATATTATCATTGGAACAGAAGATTTTCTCTATCCGCAAAATATAGAATTTCAGCTGTGGCTGAATGCACGGCAAATCCCCTGCTGTTTTGAAACTTCTCCTGGTGCACACGACTGGGACTTTTGGGATACACAGCTGAACCGCGTTTTAAACCTATGGTTTTCTCCAGACTCCACCCCTAAAAAACAATTCAGCGAGAAATATCTATAATAAAACAAAAAGGAGGCTTTGCTATGAAAACCGTGTTGATTGTAGACGACGAGCGCCCCGCTCGGGAGCTGCTGAAAATGACATTGGATTGGACCGAAGCAGGCTTTCTTGCACCCCTAGAAGCCCGCAACGGTGCGGAAGCGTTCTCTATTTATGAGCAACACCGCCCTGACCTCATTATCACCGACATACAAATGCCGGTAATGGATGGGCTTGAGTTAATTCGAAAAATCCGCCTTATTTCCCCAACGCAGGACATCGTCATTCTCAGTTGTCACGAAAGCTTTTTCTATGCCCGTGAGGCAATTCAGCTTGGTGTGTTGGATTATCTGATCAAGGATGCCCTCACCTCGTCCGACCTGCTGGACATTCTGCTGCGCATTCCCTCTTCCGGGGCAAAACCAAAGCCTACATCTCAGCTGCCGGTTTTGCCCATAACACAGCCCAGCCTTTTAAGCCGCGCTCTAAGGGAGAACCTTTCACCTTCGCAAATTACCGCTTTGTTGCAGCCATTGCTACAACAGGGGCAGTCGTTTTTCTGCTGTGCGATTAAACCGGAAGACCCAGCCCACCTTGTCACCGATGTTTCCGGAAGCATTGAAGCCGAAATACGGCAGATTTTGCAGGGCTTCGACGGCGGCGAAGTCTGTCAAATTCAGAATAGCGTTTTTTTAGTACTGGCTTTTGTAGCAAAGGACTTTAGCCGGATGAGCCTCTTTAATCGCCGCTGTAATATTATTCAAGACATTCGAGTTGCTCTGGAACAGTTTTCTTTTCACCATGTAACGGTTGGCGTCAGCTGCCCCAGCAAGGAGCCGATCGCCTTGTGTCAGGCCATTGATGAGGCACAGCAAGCGCTGAGCAGTCGCGCCTTCTTCGGTAAGGGGCGTACCATTTATTTCGATCCTGCGCAAAGCGGATCCCGTGCCGCACAGCTTGAAATACTGGAGTTGCGCATAGAACAAGTAAAAAACGCTCTAGAAAACAGCGACATTGAGCTGCTTTCCCGTGAAGTTTCTGCTCTTTACAAAAAAGACTTGCAAGGCATGCAGCAGTACAACTATCTTCAGCATATCAACACCGTGCTGCTTGGCATGCTCACTCAAGGCTGCTCGGCAAACGAAATCTCTTATCGCGACGTATTTTGTACCGATACCGTCTCGATGGACATTGTGGAGCAGCTGGAAACCGTGGATAAGATGTGCACCTGGTACTTAGAGCGTTTTGCCATGTTAATTACTGCCGTACAAAAACAAGAGCAGCTAATGCACAGCCCTCGTACACAGCGAATAAAAAGTTACATTAGCGAGAATTATTGTAAAGACATCAGCCTGGATACGATTGCGGATACATTTAATATTCACAAGGTGTATTTGGCTAAGATCTTCAAAAAGGAGACAGGGCAAAGCGTTAACGAGCACATCCGCATGCTGCGCATTGAACGTGCCAAGGAGCTGCTCTGCCGCGATGACACTCGTATTTCCGATTTAGTGGGGATGCTTGGCTTTAATAACCCTCAAACCTTTTACAATATTTTCAAGCGCAGCGTAGGGGTTAGCCCCAAAGAATATCGCGATCTTTATACAATACTGAAATAGCGTGCAATCATAATCCATTGTTCTGATGTAAGCATTCTTATTAGAAAACCCTCAGCCACGGTTATAATACCTTGGCTGAGGGTTTCAATCATGCATTAAAATGATGAACAGCATCGAACATTGCGATTAAATTTTCTATCGGGGTTTTTGCCACAATATTATGAATGGCACTAAACACATAGCCACCGTTTTTTGAGAGAATATCCAACCGTTCCAGTACTTGTTTATAAACTTGATCCGGCGTACCGAATGGAAGGGTTGCTTGTGTATCAACGCCGCCGCCCCAGAAGGTAAGTTTGTCTCCATATTTTTCTTTCAGCATGCAAGCATCCATGTCTTTTGCTGAAAGCTGAACAGGGTTTAAAATGTCCATACCCATGTCAACAAAGTCATCGAGATAATCGACAACGCTGCCGCATGTATGATAAAAGGTTTTCCACTCGGTGTTTTTGTGCACCCAGTCATTAATTCGTTTGTAGTAGGGCTTATATAACTCACGAAATGTTTCGTTCGAGTAAAATGCACCGTTTTGAGTACCAAAGTCAGTACCGCTAATCCAAATTATTTGAATGCGGTTGCCTACTGCTTGCCTGTAGATTTCTAAGTTCTTGAGCATAACTTGTGTCTGCATCTCGTAAACTTCTTTAATATAATCAGGAAAAATCAAATGTGCCATCAGCCAATCGTCAAAGCGCCGAATACCCTTTGGGTGTTTTTCATAAGGCCCCGGCACCAAAGCGGAATCGCCGAATCCGGCACCACCTAAATTACCAATAATGCCATATTCGGTGTTTTCAAACAGGTGAATCGATCTTTGTTCTATAAACTTAGCGTCTTCCTCCGTCATGATGCTGAAGGAATCTTTGAAATCCTCTGTCGGGGTTAAATTATCTTCATCAAATTCAGTTACACGGTCGATATTATCAAAGAAAAAACCACCTGCTGGCATTTTAGCCGAAGGTGGAACGGTTCTGTCACCCTGTGGATACATATGTATAGAACCATCCTTACAGATTTCATACTCCAACTTATCACCAATCAGAACGGGAGTTCCATCACTCATAAAAAACGGCTTTTTCCCTGTGCTTTTACAGCCCAATAAATCGACAGGGGAATTGATGCCTATTACATCCGCGCCAATCTTTTGCAGCAAGTCCTCCTCAACTTCACCCAGCATCTGATAAATCTCGCTGACATGTACCGGATGCTGCTCTAGCCCAAGCGCCACACGCAATTTGTACAATGTGCTTGCACTGATACCTGTTTGCCCGGTTGCACCTAAATCAATTGGTACTCTATCCGGTTGCTGATGATTAATCGTAGCCAAAACACGCTCTCTCGAATTCATAAACAGTCCCTCTTTCTGCCAAGCCTTAGGCAAAATTATAATATTTAAGCTAATTTTAATATTATAATTATAGTATAGGAAAAAACATCAAGAAAAGCATTAACAATAGCAACCATAAAATGTCGAAATCCTGCTTTTTATTTAAGCACACTTTCTTTTGATTTATGCGCCCCTAACTTTATGGCACGCCTCTAAAAGTTTTACTCATAATAATGAAATTAACAAAAATCCCCACGCTTCGCGTGGGGATTTGATGATGGCTTATACCTAGCTCCGAACAGTACCCTGAAAATGCAGTACAAAGTATGTACCTGTTCCCGCACTTAATTCAGCCACTGGCAGTTGCAGACAATCTTCCAGCTGCCGATGCGCGTATCCAACTTTTTTGAATGCACTCGGTCATCCAACCCCACTACAGGAATGCCCTTGAAAAGTGGCGGTAAGAATCGGTACTTCGAAACATCTGCATCAGACTTGTGGCCGTCTTGCTTGATGCCGCCTATGCGGTGCCCCTGTACACGCAGGCAAAGTGGATTACAGGAGCAAAACGTTCAGCTTTTCTCCTCCTTGAAGCGGGGCATGCCCACCCGGAATATCAAGCATACAGTTGCATTCCACCAGAGAGGCCAGTGAGCCCGAAGAGTGGTTGTTACTGCTTAACCAAACCTTGCCTTCACGGTAGCAAGCGCGCACGAAGCGCCTTGTGTTGCTGGTTTTGTTAAAGCTACCCTGAAATACCGCCTCACGTTTTTGGCTGAGGTAGGTATTGTCACCCATTAACTTTGCAAAGACAGGACGTGCAAACAGCTCAAAGGTGGCAAATGCCGCAAACGGATTACCGGAAAGGCAGATGAGCGGCTTACCGTCGTATTCCGAACAAAGCAGCGGGCTGCCCGGCTTCGCCTTGATGCGCCAGAACAGACGCTTTGCGCCCAGTAAATCCACTACTTGGTGGAGCATATCACGCGAGCCAACCGAAACCCCGCCGGTGGTGAGAATCACGTCCGCACCATGCCCCACCTCCCGGATTACATCTGCGATCTGATGGGTGGAATCACCGCAAGTGACACAAGTTACTGCCTCGATGCCCAGCTCATGTAGACGAGCCTGCAAAAGCCAACGATTGCTATTGTAAATTTTACCGGGGCCAAGTGGCAGACCGGGTTCACATAGCTCATCCCCAGTACAGACCAACGCCACACGCAACGGCTCGATAATCTCCACTTGGGTAATTCCCATCCCCACCAGCATACCAATGTGCGCGGCGCACAGCCTTTCGCCTTTACGAATCATCAACGTGCCCCGAGCAACGTCCTCCCCCTGAAAGCAATAGTTTTGGTGGCGCGGTACTCCAATGTAAATCTGCACGTTCTCCTCACCGTAATCAGTGTCCTCTTGGCGAATCACACAGTCGCTTCCCTGCGGCATTACCGCCCCAGTCATAATGCGCACTGCCTGCCCACGCTCAAATTTGCTTTCATACGGTACACCTGCGAAGGCACTGCCCACAACCGGCAGGTTGATAGGACATTCGAAGCTAGCATCTGCTACATCTTCCGCACATACCGCATAACCGTCCAGCGGAGAACGGTCAAATGGGGGGTTATCTAACGGGGCATAAATGTCTTGCGCCACGCAGCTACCCAACGCCTGCATCAGGGGTACCACACATTTTTCTCTTTTAGGACGCACATCCTTTAAAAGTACCTCCAGCGCCTGCTCAATTTCAATTTTCACCGGCCATTCCCGACCTTCTGCCATGGTATGGTTCATCTGTTTGTAATCCTCTCTTCCCTCTTTGCACATCTCTATTGTATCCTTCTAATTTGTATTGTTCTAGTATAGCTTTATTGATACAATTTTGTCAACATTTCTGGCCGTCGCACCTCCGCTGCGGTAATAAGATTATTTGCTAATGCAGTTGTTGCCTTCGAGCACTCACACCGGCGATATCACTGTAAAAATGGTGTCTATGTTCTATCCGGTTCTTCGCATGTACCATTTACAAAATGTTGAAGGACGTGGTATCATGACGCCAAAACAATTTTGTTTTCTCAAACTTAATGGAGTCACAGGCAATTGGGAACAACTTTTTGGAGGAATGAGAATGAGCGATGTCATCCGTGAATACAACCGATGGTCTTCCTGCAACTTAGAGGACAGTGACCTTTCTTTCGAACTGCAGCGTATTGCAAACAATGAAACCGATATTCAGGATCGCTTCTACCGTAACCTTGACTTTGGAACAGGCGGACTGCGCGGCAAGCTTGGTGCCGGTACCAACAGAATGAATCTCTATACCGTACGCCAAGCAACACAGGGACTGGCACTTTATCTGCTGCAACGCTCTTGTACGCCAAGTGTTGCCATTGCCTATGACAGCCGTATAAAATCCCAGCTTTTTGCGCAAGAAGCGGCAAGAGTGCTCGCCTTTAACGGAATTAAGGTGCATATCTATCGCGAGCTGATGCCAACGCCAGCTCTTTCTTTTGCCGTACGGAAACTGGGGTGTACCGCCGGGATTGTCATCACTGCCAGTCATAATCCGGCCCAGTACAACGGCTATAAAATTTACAATAAGGATGGCTGCCAAATTACTTTGGAGGCTGCTGAAGCTATTCGAATCGAAATCGAGAAAACTGATGTACTCTGCCCCCTCGTCTGTGATTCTTTTGAACAGCTTATGGTCAGCGGGGTTATCTCCTATATTTCTGAGGATGTTATCGACTCGTATCTGGACGCCGTCCGGCAACAGCAGATCCACACCATACCATCTGACTGTAGCCTGAAGGTTGTATATTCACCGCTCAACGGAACCGGTTTGCGCTGCGTTACACAAATTCTCTCCCGCATTGGGGTAAAAGATGTTACCGTAGTACCAAGCCAAGAAAAACCCGACGGTAATTTCCCCACCTGCCCCTTTCCCAACCCCGAGGTTGAGTCCGCATTGGCAGAAGGTATCGCCATCTGCCAAAAAACGAATGCAGACCTGCTGCTTGCCACCGATCCTGATTGTGACCGTGTGGGCGCTGCAGTAAAAGCTACCGACGGCAGCTATGAACTGATATCCGGCAACGAAATGGGTGCTTTGTTGCTGGAGTATGTCTGCAGCCAACGCTTTAAAAGTGGCACTCTTCCAAAGAATCCGATTGCTGTCAAAACTGTGGTTACCACCGATATGGTATACCCTATTGCCAAAAAACATGGGGTATCTGTCATCGATGTGCTCACCGGGTTCAAATTTATTGGTGAGCAAATTGGATATTTGGAGCGCACATCCTCCGCTGACCGGTTTGTATTGGGCTTTGAGGAAAGCTATGGTTATTTATCCGGTAGCTATGTTAGAGACAAAGATGGCGTGCTGGGCTCTATGCTCATCTGTGAAATGGCCGCTTTCTACCAATCTCACGGACTTTCGCTTTTGGAACTGCGTGAGCGTCTGTATGAGGAATACGGGTACTATCTCCACAGTTTGGACAGCTTCACCTTTGATGGGCCATCCGGCGATCAGTATATATCCGATTTGATGGAGCTGTTCCGTTCACATCCGCCTGAGATGATTGGCAGCATTGCCGTATGCAGTGTCACAGATTATTCCCGCCAGCCGAGCGGTTCAAATCTACCGGCAACCAACATGCTGTGTCTGCACCTCAATGGCAATTGCAAAGTTATACTGCGCCCCTCGGGAACAGAACCCAAGATAAAAATCTACACAACTGCGGTGGGGGCCTCACGAACCGAAGCCGAAGCACAGGGCAATATTATTCGGGGCTACATACACTCAGTTATCCATGAAACAAATCCCAACCAATACGAAAAACAGGTTAACAAAAAAGTGGGGCAGCTTTAAAGCTGCCCCACTTTTTAGATTAAATGCAGATAATTTTGAAAGACACGGTTAATTCGGTCGGCTTCCTGCTGAGTATCCATCTCACAGAAAATACGCAGCATAGGTTCCGTACCGGAGAAGCGGCAGATAATCCAGCCGCCGTTTTTAAAATACACCTTACACCCGTCCATGTACGAAATCTTCTCAATCTCCATACCAAAGTCGGGACAATGCTTTTCCTCAAAGAGGAGGTGCTGCAGCTCATCTTTGCGTTCTTGCTTCATATGGCAGTCAAATTCACTCATAATAAAGCTTCCATATTTCTGATGGATATCCGCCAGTATTTCGGAGAGGGGCTTACCAATAACGCTGACCATCTCGGTCAATAAGGCACCGGCATAAACGCCGTCTTTACCCAGAATATGCCCGCGCACCGTCAATCCGCCTGAGGATTCACCGCCTATGAGCGCGCCTGTTTCTTCCATTTTAGAGGAGATATGCTTAAAGCCCACAGGGACCTCATAACAGGCTTCGCCAAAGCTTTCCGCCATCTTGTCCAGACAGTGGGTAGTGGCAATATTGCGCACCACTGCACCCTGCCACCCCTTAAATTCGTGCAGATAGTAGTAGAGAAGCACTAATATGTCATTGGGATGGATAAATTCTCCGCTGGCATCGATTAGCCCGATGCGGTCGGCGTCGCCGTCTGTGGCGATGCCCATGTCGTACCCGCCCTGCACCACCAATTGTGAAAGATGGCGCAGGGTTTCGCTGTTGGGTGCGGGCAAACGACCACCAAACAACGTATCGTGACGGTCGTGAATAACCTCCACATTGCAGCGGCAGGTGAGCAGGATGGTTTGCAGCGTGGTTTTGCTCACACCGTACATTGGGTCAAGTAAAATGTTCAGCCCTTTTTCTTTGATGGCATCGATGTTGATGAGATTAAGGATGCTGTCTATGTAGTTGTTCTGCGGGTTGATCCTGCAGATTTTTCCGCCTGCAACCGCCTCTGCAAAATCCACAATGCGAATGTCCGCTTTGGAAAGCGTTGCTATTTCCGCTTCAATTTGGTCGGTGATTTCCTCCGTAGCATCGCGCCCGCCGGAGGTAAAAATTTTTACTCCGTTGTATTCCGCGGGGTTATGGCTTGCGGTAATCGCCATACCGTAATGCGCACCCTCGTCTTTTACTTGATACATAATCAGCGGAGTGGGCGCATTATAATCAATAAGGTGAACAGGAATATGTTCCGCTGCAAATACGCAGGACATCCACTGTGATGCGAGGTTCGACAAAAAGCGGCGGTCATAACCGATGATAACAGGCTTATCCTGAACACCCTTCTTGCGAATGATTCGAGACAGCGCAAGCGAAATCAGCTCTAAGTTTTCTCTGGTAAAGTCTTCCCCGATAATTGCACGGAACCCTCCGGTACCAAATTTTATCATAACAATTCCTCCTGTGTAGTCGGATGCTTGTGTTATTTTAGCATCCAATTGCAAATAACACAAGCAGCATTGCAGTAGAATGCACAGTTTTTTTGATATAATTTAATTTTTTTATGCAACATGATGGTATTTTAAACAAAAGTACATATTTGTCACATTGTATTTACAATTAGAAAATGTAATAATGAAATTACGATAAGCGCAAACCCAGTACTGTTTTTATATGCAACAAAAACTAATTAGGAGGATTTTATTATGAAAAGGCTTCTCAGTGCATTGTTGGCAACCGCTATGATCGCTGGAACTATGGCAGGCTGTGCCGGTAGCTCAAACACACCCGCTCCATCCGGGCAGGATCCATCCGCATCTACTCCGGCCCCGGCAGCAGATACAAGCAAGCACGTCACAGTTTATTCTCCTCATCCGGCTGATCCCCTAAACGCCGGCATCAAAGAATTCCAGGAAAAAACCGGAATTACAGTTGACCTGGTTGCGGCCGGAACCGGCGAGCTCTTAAAAAGAGTGGAGGCCGAGAGCGCAAACCCGCTTTGTGATGTGTTCTGGGGTGGCGGCGCCGACTCTTTGGCAGCATATACCGATTACTTTGATTCCTTTACCCCTACCGATATGGCAAATATTGACCAGAACTATGTCAGCAAAGACGGTATGTGGACAGGTGAATCTCCACTGCCGATGATACTGATGTACAACAAAAAGCTTGTTGGCGAAAACGATGTTCCCAAGGGCTGGGCAGATCTCACCAATGAGAAATGGAAAGGCCAGATCGCTTATGCCGATCCTGCAAAATCGGGATCTTCCTATACCATTCTCTGCACAATGCTCACCGCATTTGGCAAGGATGACGGCAAGGGCTGGGAGTTCATCAAACAGTTTGTTGCAAATCTGGATGGTAAAATTTTGGGTTCGTCCGGTGACGTATACAAAAAAGTATCAGACGGTGAGTATGCCATTGGTTTAACTTTGGAAAAAGAGGCAATCAAATACGTGAACGCCGGTGCAGATGTTGGCATTATTTATCCTTCTGAAGGCACTTCTGCTGTTCCCGACGGTATTGCAATTGTGAAAGGCAGCGCAAATAGAGCCAATGCCGAAATCTTTGCAAACTTTGTACTCGGCAAAGAGTGCCAAAGCATGATGGCAGCGGATTTTGGCAGAAGACCCGTTAGAACCGATACAGACGCCCCCAAAGGTTTGCCCGCTATGCAGGATGTCAAACTCGTCGATTACGATTTTGACTGGGCTTCTTCACAGAAGGAAGAAATTATGAACATGTGGAAAGATGTTATTGTTGGTTAAACAAAAGCCCGCATTGATAATATTACGGATCTTATAATAACGTGCGAAGTGCCGCGCAGGCAGAAGGGCTTTTCTCTTTTGTCCGCGCGGCATTCTTAAAAAAGTCTGAAACAATTCGTTTTTGTCTTTACCAAGTCGGCGTACAGCGCCGTTTAAAGGAGCTGAGTTAATGAGCCATTCAGTAATAATTGATCAAGTAGTGAAAAAATATGGTGATTTTCTTGCAGTGGACCATATTTCCTGCGAAATTAAGCAGGGCGAGTTTTTTACCCTTTTGGGGCCTTCCGGATGTGGCAAAACCACATTGTTGCGCATGATTGCAGGGTTTAACTCTATTGACGATGGACAAATTTCTTTTGACGATAAAATCATTAATCATATAGAAGCGCATAAAAGGGATATTGGTATGGTGTTCCAAAACTATGCTATTTTCCCTCACCTTTCGGTATTTGATAACGTCGCATATGGTCTGAAGGCACGCAAAATACCAAAAAACGAGATAGCACCCAAGGTGCTGGAAGCCCTAAGGCTGGTGCAGATTGAAAACCTCAAAGACAGAAAGCCCTCTGAGCTTTCCGGCGGGCAACAGCAGCGCGTAGCACTTGCACGTGCCATTGTTATACGGCCGGGTGTTTTATTGATGGATGAACCTCTCTCAAATCTCGACGCCAAGCTGCGGGTGCAGATGAGAACCATTATTAAAAAACTGCAAAAAGAACTGAACATCACCACTGTTTATGTCACCCACGATCAGGAGGAGGCACTTGCCATCTCCGACCGAATCGCAATCATTAAATCGGGTGAGATCATGCAGATTGATACACCGGAAGTCATCTACAAAAAGCCGCAGAATCAATTCGTGGCGGGCTTTATCGGAACCTCTAACTTTATGGACGGCGAGGTCATTAAGATAGACGACAACCTCACCGCGCTTGTCAGGCTGGATGCAGGTATGGAGTTTACGATCGAGCTGAAAAAGAAGATTACAGGGCGAATTAAGATTTCGGTGCGCCCCGAGCAGTTTATTTTAGAAGAAGATTCAGATCAGGGGTTATCGGGTGAGGTGACCATGCACACCTTCCTCGGTGACTTTGCAAACTATGAAATTGAACTTGCAAACGGTCAGGTCGTGGAGGCCAACGAGTACACCAAGGATATCGACTTTGTACGCAGTAAGGGGAACAAAATTCATCTGACGTTTAATCCCAAGCAGATCAGCCTGTTTAACGAGGATGGAACGGAGGTATTTTCATGATCTTTGAACACACTGCGAAAAGGGATTTGAAATCGTATTTCAACTTTTGGAATGTGGTCAAATGGCTTTCCATCCTGTTGTTATTCGTATTTCTGGTTTATCCTTTTTTCTCAATCATCTACCGCAGCTTTTTAACCAAGGATAACAGCTTTACGCTGCAAAATTATAAAATCTTTTTTACAAAAGCATATTATTTCCGTACATTAAAAAACAGCTTTTTTGTTTCGCTCAGTGCAACCTTTTTCTCGGTGCTTGTTGGCGTACCAATGGCTTACATAACCACACGTTTCAATATTTACTGGAAAAAGCTAATCAATATGATGATTATTATGTCTTTGATGTCTCCCCCGTTCATTGGGGCATATTCGTGGATCATGCTGCTGGGACGAAACGGTTTTCTTACCAAGCTGTTTGAAAGAATCGGCATTAACACGCCGCCTATCTATGGTTTTGGGGGAATTGTGCTTGTTTTTACGCTCAAGTTTTTCCCCTACGTTTACCTCTATGTTTCCGGTGCGATGTCAAGCATCGACCGTTCGTTGGAGGAGGCCGCCGAAAATCTGGGCTCCAGCAAGCTGAGAAGAACCTTAACCGTAACCATGCCGGTTATTATGCCAACACTGGCAGCAGGTGCGATTATGGTGTTTATGTCTTCTCTGGCAGACTTTGGTACACCCATGCTCATTGGCGAAGGCTACAAGGTGTTGCCTGTGCTGGTGTACGAGGAATATATGAGTGAGATGGGCGGCAACGCCAATATGGCAGGGGCACTGAGCGTGATTATTGTTTTGTGCTCTACCACGGTGCTGCTGATACAAAAATATGCAGTGTCTCGCAAAAATTATGTAATGACCGCAATGCGCCCTCCCATCATCGAGGAACTTTCCACATGGAAGAGGTTGCTGCTCACCGCAGTGTGCATGGTCGTCTCCGTCATTGCATTTTTGCCGCAAATCGTCGTTGTTATCACCTCTTTCATCAAAACCAACGGGCCTATCTTTGTGGATGGCTTTAGTTTGGAAAGCTACCAGAAAATTTTCTATAAGCTTTCTAAAAACATCACCAATACTTTTACGTACTCGATTATTGCCATTGCCATTATTGTGGTGCTCGGCATGCTGCTCTCTTACCTTGTAGTTAAGAAGAAGAGCAAGCTCACCAGCGTTCTCGATTTACTGATTATGTTCCCGTATGTCATTCCCGGCGCGGTGCTCGGTATCAGCCTGCTGGTGGCTTTCAATAAGCCGCCGCTGATTCTTTCCGGCACGGCTTCTATCATGGTCATTGCATATGTCGTGCGCAAAATGCCCTATACCATTCGCTCAAGCAGCGCCATGCTGTATCAGATTGACCCCAGCATTGAAGAAGCATCCATCAATCTTGGGGTTTCACCAATGAAGACCTTCTTTAAGGTTACTGCAAGAATGATGGCCCCCGGTGTATTGTCAGGCGCAATTTTGAGCTGGATTACCACCATCAACGAGCTGAGCTCAAGCATTATGCTTTACAGCGGTAAAACAGCAACCATATCGGTGGCAATCTATACAGAAGTAGTTCGTTCCAGCTTTGGTACCGCCGCCGCTCTGGCATCTATCTTAACCGTTGCAACAATTTTATCTCTGCTGCTGTTTAACGTTATCAGCAAAGGCAAGGTATCGGTTGTTTAAACCAAATAAAAGAGCAGGCATCGCTGTCTGCTCTTTTGCTGTTTGTTTGGTGGACAGGTGCTGGAAGAAGATAGTATAATTAGGGTAGATGGATTTGTGTGAAAGAAAGGAGGCTCTCCTATGCCGCTGCATCAAAATAACGGGCAAAAGGTGTACATCAGTTTTTTCACAAAATTGATTATCTGCTTTGTCGTCATCAGTATTGTTCCTGTTTTGGCGCTTGGTCTTCTCGCCTACAGTTTTTCATTGCGCAGTTCTATGCGCGATTTAGAACGCCAAACAAATACTATGGTTGAAACTGCTGTAACAAATTTGACGCATACCATAGAAGAATATCAAAATGCACTTTCTTATTTTTGCACGGATGATGAGATTATCAATATCCTTGATTCCGGCAATATTTCTGAAACCAGCCAAACTGCGGTTTATCAGAAGATGTACATCCTTTTAGCCGGAAAGCCGGCTTCCGTTGCCATGCATGTCATTAAGGCAGATGGAACCATGAATGTAAGTACAGGTATCTTTCCGGAAATCTACAATATCACCAACCACAAGGAATGGGGTATCTTCCGCAAGTTGAGCGAAAACGACGGTTCTGTGGTGTACTCCAACCGGTTTACCTCCGCAACCGGAAAGACCTACTGTATGACCATTGCACACAGTATTATAAAAAATGGCAATGTCATCGGCTACAGCATAATTGATGTGCCACAAGTTGTGTTTCAAACAATTTTTGATGCCTCCGGCCCGATGCTTCCCGCCTCTTATACAATCATCGATCAAAACTACTATGTGCTTTACAATGGCACCGCTACCGGTTCGATCTTTTTGGAGCAACCACTGCGGGACAAGATGAAGGCCTCAGCGGCAAGCAAGCGGCTTTACTTGGAAGAACCCGGACGGCTTATCACGTGGAGGACGACAGCAGGAGATTTTCCGTTAACCGTAATTTCTTCCGTGCCTGTAGAGCTGGTTGTCATGAGCAGCAATTACATTGTGCTCACCACCGTGGCTGTTGCAGTGGTTGCTATTCTGTTCTGCCTTGTTCTGTCACCTGTTTTAGTACATAGCCTTACCCGCCCGCTGAATGGAATTGTGGATGTAATGAAGCGTGTGCAAAAAGGCGACACCAGTGCCCGCGTTCTGGTGCTCAAACAAGATGAATTCGGCTTTATCGGTTCCAACTTCAACAAAACGCTGGACAAACTGAATGTACTGTATCAAACCAATCTTGAAAAACAGAATCGCCTGCGGTTATCCGAGTTAAAAGCCCTGCAGGCTCAAATCAATCCGCATTTTCTTTACAACACACTCGATTCGATTAAGTGGCTTGCCAAGCTCAGTGGCGTCAACGACATTGTAGTAATGGTATCACAATTGGGACGGCTGCTCAAAAACAGCATCCACAATCAGAATGATTCGATTCAGATTTGTGAAGAAATTACACTGGTGGAAAGTTACCTTTCTATTCAAAAAATTCGCTATGGCGAAAAATTTACAGCTCAAATTCAGGTGGATGACAGCATTTTACAATGTGTTGTACCCAAGTTTATCATTCAGCCCCTGGTAGAAAACGCTATCATCCACGGCATTGAAAACAAAATAGGCAATGCAAATTTAATGATTAAAGGATGCAAAAAGAAGGATACCATTGTATTTGAAATTATTGATGACGGGGTTGGAATCAGCGAAGAACAGCTTGCCCAGCTTCATCAAACCAACTTTGAAAAAGACAGCAGCAGAGATAGCATCGGTATTGCCAATGTGGACAAGCGCATCAAGCTGTATTACGGCGAAGAGTACGGACTGGACATTAAGAGCTGTGAAAATGTAGGCACAATTACGCGAATTACGATGCCGTTTCAATGCACAAATACCGAAAAACAAGAGGAGGCTTGCCGCGATGTTGAAAATAGTGGTGGTTGAGGATGAAATGCTCGTTAAAAAAGGGCTGATCTTAACCACAGACTGGCAAAAATTCAGTTGCGAAGTAGTTGGCGATGCCTCCAATGGTTTGGATGGAATTGAGATCATAAAGCGCATAAAGCCAGACATTGTAATAACCGATGTACGGATGCCCGGCTTGGACGGTATTAAAATGATTGAAGCCCTGAAGGCAGACGGCTGCTCATGCGAATTCATTATTATTACCGGCTACAGTGAATTTGAGTATGCACAAAAAGCGGTAAAACTGGGTGTGCAGGATTTTTTGGTAAAACCAATTGATGACGAAGATTTGGAAAATGCCCTGCGCAATACCTGCAAAGAGGTGCAAAACAAGCAGATGTTGAGCAAAATCCAAACTAAAATGGAGGATATCACCGACAGCCGCATTATGCTGTTTCAGGAGTACATCCTTCCGGCGCAAGAAAACCACGAGGATTATACCGCGAGGGCAGTCAAATACATCAACCAAAATTATCAGAAGGATATCACTTTAAAATCGGTGGCAGACAGCCTGTTCATCAGCGAAAGCTACCTAAGCCGTTTGTTTAAAGCGAATGCCGGCCAAACCTTTGTGGATTATCTGACCTACTACCGTATTAAGATGGCATGTAGGCTTTTAAAAGACCCCGACGTTAAAATACAGGAGATTGCAAATATCATCGGCTACAAAGACCAGCGCTACTTCAGTGTTATTTTTAAAAAGCTGGTGGGACTTACGCCCAAAGAATTTAGGGATAAATTGAACTAGACGAAATAAATGAACTGCATTTTATTTATTTTTAGACGGAGGAACTTTTATGATAAAAAACATTGTATTCGATATGGGAAATGTGTTGTTGTCTTATACGCCGCAAGATTACATAAAAACGATTACAAGCGACGAAACGATTTCCGGTACAATACTTAGGGAGCTTTTTAGGGGTGAAGAATGGGTGATGCTGGATGCCGGAATGATCACCGAGGAAGAAGCAATTGCCCGTGTGCAAGCCAGAATTCCGCAGCATGCTGCATTCGTACAAAAGGCAATGGATGACTGGCACTGCGATCTCACCCCTATCGAAGGTATGCCCGAGCTCGTAACGCGGCTGAAAGAAAAGGGGTATCGTATCTATCTGCTCTCCAACACCAGCTTGCGGTTCTACCGCTACCAGCATAAGGTAAAGATGTTTGAGCTGTTTGATGGTTTTTTGATTTCGGCAAAAGAGCAGCTGATGAAACCGGATAAAGCAATTTTTGAGCATTTTCTCTTAAAATTTAATTTAATTGGCGAAGAATGCCTGTTTATCGATGACCTTAGTGTAAATGTTCAAGGAGCACAGGCTTCAGGAATCAGTGCCTATCAGTTTTGTGGCGCTAACGCTTTAAAAGAACATTTAAAGCGGAGTGGAATCCTTTAAACATCTCAGCACACAAAGCCTGGTTATATTTTCAATCTCAGCGCCGGCAGCTAAGAAAGCTGTTGGCGCTCTTTATTGCTTTACATAATAAAAACGCCAAAGGTTATGGCAAGAGCACAGGTAGCCGGCGAAAGCGAAACAACATTTTTACGTGCGGGGTGAACTTATGAATAACAACACCTCCGCTTTCTCGTTACGCTTTTATAGCCCATCTCAATTTTGCTGAACGAGCACGATTGTTCATATTGCATTCTTCTACTGACGGCCGAATGACCTCGGTTGAAATTTCGCTGTAAACTCCTTCGCGCAGCAAATATTTAAACGACTTTTTGACAAGTCTATCTTCTCCTGAATGAAAAGTTAGTATGGCAACACGTCCGCCTTTTGCAAGGACATTAGGAAGTTTTTCTAAAAATGTATACAACACTTCAAATTCACTATTAACATCAATCCGTAATGCTTGAAAGGTTCTTTGACAGGATTTCTTTATCGCTTCTTTCCGTTTATCTGCCGGAATAAATTTAAGAACATCTCCAATGATTTGTTGGAGCTTAGTAGTCGTAGAAACATCAGTTCCATTTTCGATTTCCGAAACAATGGCTTTCGCGATTTCTTCCGCAAACGGTTCATCTGCATTTTCAATGAGCATGCCTTGCAATTCTTCTTGTGTAACATTTCTTAAACGTTCCGCAGCAGATATGCCTTTTTCAGGATTCAATCGTAAATCCAATGGTCCCTCTTTTTTATATGAAAATCCTCTGTCCGGATTATCTATTTGCATGGAGGATATCCCTAAATCTGCTAATACAAAATCAAACAAGCCAGCCTCAGCAGCAACTTGATCGATATTGGCAAAGTTCAGGTGCTTGGTCGTTAATATATCTGTACCATAGCCTAAACGCTCTAAGCGTTCTCTCGTTTTGGATAATTCAATGGGGTCTGCATCAAGGGCATACATATGGCCCCTTGATTCTAAGCATTTTAGCATTTCTAACGTGTGGCCGCCATATCCTAGGGTTGCATCTAAACCAGTTTGCCCCGGTTTAATTTGCAAGAATTCTAATATTTCTTTGACACATATGGAAATATGCATGCCGGCAGGTGTATTACCCTTCTGGATTATCTTCGCTACTGTATCCGCATATTTTTCCGGTTGAAGTTCCTTGTATTTTTCTTTATAGTTTCTTGGATGAGTTCCCTTGTATCGTACACGTCGTTCGTGCTTTTGCTCTTGATTATCCATTGATTCTCTATCACCTTTTCTTATATTGTTTTTACTGATTTTTAATTGCTATAAATTAGGCCTCTAACCGTCTCATAGGTGTGTTCTCGAAATGTAAAATTCAAACTATGGCAATATGCATCTTATCGCTTGATTGTGTCATTTGAATATTGGCTATCCAAGATTCTTTATTATTTCATGATAGCGCAGGGTTGCCAACGCACTGGGTTTTCCCTTTTGGCAGAAAGAAAGCCTTGCCAACTTGGGAACAATGCGCTCAACTACAATCTGCCCATCCACCATTTTGGCTTCCAGCTCTTGTAATGCTTCCAAAAAACGCTTGTCCCTTTTTGCCCTGTTATAAAATGACAAAACGTAGACGTAAACAAAAAGGTTGTAGTTTCGGAAGGGATATTCCACTTGCATAAACAATGTACCCATTCCATAGTGGCATGGGCCAATTGGCTTTCTGATCGTCCAATGCTCCAGCAGAAATTCCACAGCCTTGTCAAGCATCGGTTCTGTGTTGTTATAATCGCTAAAGCGAAAGGCATTTAAGGCCGTAAGCGTTGGGAAGGGGTTGGAATATTCTGTTTCCGGTCCTTTGCCAAAGCTGAACTTATTGCAACGCCAGCCGCCATCGGCATACTGAATGCTCAGAAGGTGCTGAAAGGTTTTTTGCAGTCTTGCATCGGAGGCATACCCCATGTAGCACAGCGCCTCGGCAGCGTGGACAGTATGGCATGGGTAAATAGCGCCTTGGGGGGACAGCTTGAAACGTCCATCCTCCCGCCATGTGCTGAAGATAGACTCAGCAGCCTCTTTCAGTACAGGTTCAGTTGGCTCCACACCCAATTCCAACAGGTAAAGTACGCTCTCCAAAGTAGAGAATGGGGCTCCTTTTTGCAAACGTCTGTCCGATGTCGCCCAATAGTCCCCTCCGTTGTCATATCGATGGGACAATATCTCTTCCACATCCGCTAAATATTGCTTCTCCACAGCCATTTATTTCACCTCTATCTATATTGCATGGTTACGCTTTTATTCATTTTACCATAAATGAGATGAAAACCATAATGCAAATGTAAATTTTAGGCAGGGACTCTACAATACGGACCAGACAGCAAGCCACTACCCTTATACAAGCATTACTAGGGTATACTGGGGTTGTAAGGGAAAAAGAAAATCAGGCACCATAAAAAGTGACCGACTACCCATTGTAACTTGGGCAGTCGGTCATTTGTTCAGGTGTGTAATTGCGCAAAGGGGTTAGTGCTTGGTATGCTTTTTCTTCCAGAACCAAACACCGCTACCCACAAGAATTATTAGCATTGCCGTGGCTACCGCAAAAGAGATGTTATTGCGGTAAGCTGTATCTGTTGCATCTGCAGGGGCAGTCGGTATAACCGCATCATCCTCAAGTTTCTTATCTGCGGGAGCAGCCTCTTTAATCAGGGGATCTGCAACCGCAGAAGCTTCGATACTCTGGATGGCTCCTGTAACAGGAACGGTCTTGCCGGAGTTGTATTCGATATAGCCGGGGCCTCCCGTTTCGGGATTGGCCATTTCATTGACAGCTGTTTCCACAAACTTGACGTCCTTGTATCGTTCCGCCAGCTCGGAGAGCTGCCAGTAGACACGTCCTGCATCAACTTTTTGCCCCATACCAGCAGGAATTGTAATCGTATTACCTCCATTCCAGTAGATGACCATGCTTATGTTGTGTTTATTCAGTGCTTCCATTACAAAATAAGGCATTCTGTCATAGGCTTTCGCACTTACTTTCACAATATCGCCGCTCTTGGATGCCTCAATTCTTCCTTTTACATTCTGCCAGAAATTATAACTGTCATCGCTTGAAGCACCATCGGATTTTCCATTTCCACTATTGCCAGACGTTGTTGCTTTTCCGTAAGCAATTGCATAAGTAGAGAATTGGTCACCATAGAAAGTAAGGGTATGCGCTTTTTGGTCATAAGCTGCAGGAAGAATCGCAGCGGTATTTTGATGAGCTTTTACTACAAAATATGTAGCTTTATTCCACAGCTCTTGCGGCAACTCAATTACAAACTTAAGTTTCTTGCCCGCAGGTGGCTGTATTTCTTGGTCTGCAACATTATCCTGTGAATTCGCTGCACCTGTTATTGTTTTCAGCATTTTTATATCCAGGTACATTGCAATCGTCTGCCCTTGTTGGATCGCTTGTTGTACCACAGCTTGATCGGTAGGTGCATCGACCTTTTCTACAGCCACCTTAATCTGAACCTTTGCTCCGGGCTGCGAGGCAATTTCTTTGTCTTCCAGTGAGAACATATCGTCCATGCCCTCTACCTTTAACGCAGGCGTGCCAGGCTTCAAATCCAGAACAGCTTCCATATCAGCAGTTTGTCCCAATAAAGCGTCAAAAATATCTCTTGTGGGTTCTTTCGTCTGCACATCAAACTCCCACACACTTGCCCATACGCCACCGGTGGCTCCGCTGATTGTTAGGCGTACGTAACGCCCTGTCGCTTCTTTTTCTATAACTTTTTCTTCATCATCTTCAGACATGTTCCAAGTTTCACTGATGTATGGCGTCCATTTATTTCCGTCTTCGGAGAGTTCAATCTGATAGGTCCACGCTGTGGGTTTCTCAAAAAGAATCTTCATTCCAGTAATCTGTGTAAGCTCACCCATATCCATTGTGAGAGATTGCGGTTTTGCTTCACCTGGCGGACAATAGCGTGTCTGCTTGTCTCCATCAATCATGGCGAATACCGAATCCCCTACATTGGCAACGGAGGATGCTGCACACATCTTATTTTTAGCAATATTCTGGCTAGAGCCCTGCTCCATTACTGCTATTTCCTGTACAGAAATATAACCAACACCTGCAGATTCTACAAACTTGACTGCTATGTAGCGAGCCTCTTGAAGCCCTGTATCGGTATATACCTGCTGATTAACCGCATTGCTTGCATTATCTGCAAACAGGTTCCAGTTTTCTCCGTCGGCAGAATAAAGCACTTGATATTTCCATGCCTGTGCGCTCGTAAAGGTCGTCTTGACTTGTTCAACCTGCTTTAACTCACCAAGGTCAACGATCAGCGCCTGCGGTATATCCGGGCCGCCTGCTGCCCAGTAGGTGTCCGTATTTCCATCAAATGCGGCTGCTGCAGTATTTGCATTATCCCGTGTACTGCTTGCGGAAGAAAGCCAGCGTTTCATCTTACCGCCGCTTTGCTTTACATCTTCGTCTATCCACACAAAAGTGGAGGCGCTGCCCCTGTTTGATCGGGCGAAGAAAGGAATTGCTTTTGCCGACATACTGCGCAGTTCGCCGTTGGAATCATAGTACTGTCCCTCAAAGCCGATTGTCACCACGCCACCTAGCAGATCAGGCTCAAGTTTCGTGCTCAACACAGCATCCGCCGGTATACCAATGTTTCCGTCGCCTTTATTGAAGCCCGGCACATAAAGCGGAATGTCTTTGCTCTCAACGCAGTAGACCAGCGGTCCATAAGCAAGTGCTACCTTGCCACGGTTGTAAACTACATTTTCATCGGAATATTCCCGACGCGCTTCCATAGGGAATTCGACTTCAACCGTTTCTCCATCTTTGGCTGAAACCACTGCATAGCCATTTTTGGTGGTATATGCATAGGGTTTGCCATTTACAGAAATGGCAATACGCTCCGACTCCGCCCACTCGGGCAAACGGATGTGGAATGCGGAAACGCCTTTTCCGGTCAGAGTTGTTTTTCCACCCCAAGGCATTTGCGATTTCTGTTCTACAGTGACTCCGTCTAGTTCAAGCTTACTGGAAATAAACTGATTGACATAAACTTCGCTTCCGTCATAAGCGTAAATATAAGAGGGCAGCTCACCATAAAACTTTAAGAACATCGGGGGGCAGCAAGGGGTATGGTCAATCCAGCTCCAGCGTCCTCTGTTCTTGTCTGTCAGCGGCTGCTGGTAATAGAACGTATCTCCTTTTTCGCCTACGCTACCCAGAACACCATCATAGATATATTTTTCTACAAGATCGGCATATTGAGAATCTGCAAACGCCAATGCCATATGTTCACTGAAAAAGCCCATTGCTACCTGTGCGCAGGTTTCACAATAACCGTTGTTGGGCAGATCATAGTTAGGTCCATAGGCTTCATCAGCGCCCTGTGCACCTACGCCGCCAGTAATGTACATCTGCTTGTCAACGATATTTCTCCAAAGCTTCTGCGCCGTATCCAAATAAGTATAATCACCAAATTCACGTCCCGCAGCTGCCATACCAGTGTAAAAAAGATTTGCTCGCACGGCATGCCCGGCAGCAACATCCTGGTCAAAATACCTGGCATGATCCTGCGCGTATTCACCATAGTTCGTACCATTGACGCGGTTGTCATAATTTCCATGATTCTCAATCCAGAATTTCACCAGATCTGCATACTCATTTTCGTCAATGCTCATTGTCCTGCTTGCATCATATTGGGCAACCGTTGATTTTAACTCCGGCTCATCTCGATAAAGCTCATACAGCTTGAGCAGCATCTCCTCCGGCCCCTCATGAGAAGGAATCATATTGATTTTCTGTGTGCCATCGGCTTTCAGCCCATAGCCGTAGTTGTCCACCAGAAATTCAGCGAAGCGTGTTGCGACATAGAGCAGCTTGGTATTCCCCGTCGCTTTGTAATAGTGAACCGCTGCTTCGGCCAAACAGCCAAAATTGTACGCGTCATGATACCATCTTGCATTTCCGGTTTCATCGAAATATTTTCCCGCACGCTCCATCATTGCCCAACTGCTCAAATAGCCATTTGCGCTTTCCATGGACGCATCATAGATAATATCCACATAGCCATCAATCCGTTTTTTCAGCTGTCTATATTGCTCCGAATTCGGATTTGCACGCATAAAATCGCTGGCGCCGCGAATGGTCTCATAAAGCAGACCGTCGTTCCAAGGGTCGGTACTGCCGGAGGGGCGTGCCCCGGGCTGCCCTATTTTTTTAAAATTCTCTAAGGTACCTGTACGTTCAAAATTATCAAATACATGTTCTATCGTGACATCTTCAAAAAGAGTAAGCTTCTCTTTCCAAAAACCATCACTAACCTTTACTTGCTCAATTTCAGGCATTTTTAAATTGGCCAAATCACCATTGAACAAGCTGAACTCAATGGTATAATCGGTTGTGGTTGCTCCGCTTTTCACCGAAACAATCGCTGTTCCGGGAACCGTCGCCGCCTGTGTTACCGTTACACTGTCCGCTTCCGCAAACTCCGCGGTAACCGTTGGTGCTGTCGCGCTGTTTAAAACATGCTTATACTTTTTGCAGTTACATAATACATCAAGGCGGGCAACAGTGCGGCAATACAAACTTGTCCGTATCCTACACCGGCGATATCGGCCAATACAAATGCCGCAGCGCCCATAATAGGGGGCATAATCTGGCCACCGGTAGAAGCCACTGCGGTTACAGCGCCAGCAAAACGGTTTGAATACCCTTGCCTTTTCATAAGGGGAATCGTAAAAGAGCCGGTACTCACTACGTTTGCAACAGCACTGCCAGAAATCATACCAAACAAAGCACTGGCTACAACAGCCATTTTTGCCGGTCCGCCACGATTGCGTCCGGTAAGAGCAATGGCAATATCTTGGAAAATTTTATCGGCGCCTGAAACAGCAAGATAGGCGCCAAACAACAAGAACAAGAATACGTTGGAAGCAGAAACACCAATGGGTGTGCCAAGAAGACCCTGATCACTAAAAATAGTGGCAATTACGCGAGAAAAATTGTAGCCTCTATGTCCCAAAATGCCGGGCAGATTACCACCGAAAAGTGCATAGATAATAGTAAAAATTGCGATAATGGGCAGCACCATTCCCAGTACTCGACGCGATGCTTCTAGGACAATCAGCGTAATGATTATACCAAACACGATTATAATAGTGCTGAGCGCGTTCGTCTGCATGGTAACAATAAATGTATCAAAAGTAACTATTACATACAAGCCTACCACAGCGGTTAGTATTATAAAGGTCCAGTCCAACCAGAGAAAACGCTTGGGGTTTTTCTTATCTGTAGGCACATACAAAAATACAAATATTAGGCCCAAGGTGAGGTGCCATGCGTAAAACCGGATACTTTCCATTGGCCAAAATGTGAAATTTCCAATATGGAGCAAACCGGTGAATACGGAAAGCGTAATTACAAAATATTTTTTAAAAAAATCGTACTTACTGGATACAAGCTTTTGTTCAGCAGCCATAATGTCCTCCTCTAAAATCTCGCTGAATTATTCGGTATATTCAGGCGGGATCAGCTCATTCGGAACCTCAATACCAACCTCTTTCAAATAACGGACAGTGCCTGCATGTAACGGAATATTAGAATTCAAAGTATTTTCAGCTGTCATGTAGGAACAACTGCTGTGAACGGCAATCATATCGTCCTGATTTTCGCAAAGTGTTTTAACCATAAGGTAAACATCATCGGCAGAAACACTACTGCTGCTTGCCAGCATATTCCATTCCGACACACTGCGGATATCTTCGGGGGCTGCTTTGTAAGAGCCACCAGGCATATCATCTGCTTTATAAAAGCTATAAGTATCTACCAGAGCAGCTTGCTCTTCTTCAGATAGAGGTACAAAACACAAAGCCTTCGTGCTTTCCAGCTCACTAATTGCAGCAAAAGGAGGATATGAAAATAGAATAGCTGCATCAATAACACCGTTGTCGAGTGCGCTGGCAGTAGCGCTGTGTCCATCGTTGTGTATCTGTTTCGGTGTAATGCCTCGGCTTTCCAAGAACTGACGGAAAACAGAATCCATTGCCATACCTTTTGAACCCAGACCTACAATTTTTCCATTCAAATCAGACAACGATTTGATGCCTGAGCTATCTAAAGTGTAGATAGTCAGCCATGAGGGGTAAAGTGCAAGTGCACTGCGAAGGTTATCTAAGGGTTTACCGTTTGTCCAGTCAGCCTTACCTTCAGCAGCTTCACTTAATGACGAAGTCATAGCGATACCCAATTCTGCGTCGCTATTTTGCAGCATAGTAAGGTTAGCTGTACTGCCGCCGGTAGTTTCGGATGTAAACATGAATTTGTCAGGAGCATGTCCATTTATAGCTGTAGCAACACCACCACCGATCAGATAGAAGTTGCCACCAACAGAACCACTGGCTACAGAGTATTTTTTAACACCGTTTTTACCGCTACCGGTGTTTTCGCCGTTATTATTTGAATTACCCGAACCACTACATGCAAATAAAGATAGACTTAGAGTACATGCCATAAGTAAAGCAAATATCTTTTTCATAATAATCCTCCAATACTTTTATGTGAATCGTGCACTTCTATTGTACTACAGAGTATACAGGGTCAGTCAATAGGCTGAATGTATACCTTTAAGCTGCGAAAGGCGCACCCTTCATGAAATCCTCCACCATATACATGGCCGCCGGCAACCGCTACTGACGCATGGATATGAATAAACAGCGGGGAGGAAGTATCATGATACACCGCTTTAAGAGACGAGTCTATCTTATTCATGGGCATAATTTCTCCTGTAAAGGCAAGGACTTCGCCGGGACCGCGACAAATTACTTTTCCTACTTTGGGAGGAAGTTCGTTGTTTTCCGGTGCAGTTAACACCAATTCTTTGACTGAACCTATAGCCCCGCTTATATAGGCACTTTCCCAACCTTTACTTAGAACATATTCCTGTATTTTTGTCTTGATGTGCTCGTCTTTATCGATGATAATCTTATACACTTTATCCATTAAGGGCCTCCTTCTTAGGGTGTCACTTTTTTCAATGCTTGGCTCGCAGCAATGAGAATAGGATCATACACAGGTGCTACCGAGGGGGAATATACCAAATCCAGGTCGTTCAACTGTTCTACAGTCATTCCGGCGGTAATAGCTGCAACAAATACATTCATTCTGCCAGCTACCGAGAAACTTCCTACACCCTGAGCACCTAGCAAACGGCCACCTTTTCTTTCAAAAACAAGAGTGATATAGTTATCAGCACTGCCGGGATAGTAGGAAGCACGATCCCCTTTCATAATACTGGAGGATACTGCATCATAGCCTGCATCCAGAGCTTCGTTTAGCGACAAACCGGTGGCAGCGACATATAAATCAAAAATCTTTGTAACCTGAGACCCAAGAACACCCGGGAAAGAAGCTTTCTCGCCTGCGATTGCAGCACCTGCTACACGTCCTTGTTTGTTGGCGGTAGTACCCAGCGGTACATAACAGGTTTTTCCTGTTATGATATTTCGCATCTGTACACAGTCACCGCATGCAAAAATATTCGGATCTGATGTGTGCATAGCGTCATCTACCACAATTGCACCTTTTAACCCAAGTTCCAAGCCGCAATCGGCAGCAAGTTTCGAGTTTGGCGCCGCACCGGTTGAAAGCAATACAATTTCTGCCTCAAACCTGCGTCCGTCGCTTAGGCACACACCTTTTACCCTGCCTTCTTCAGATTCGATTGCCGCAACCCGCTCATTTAATATAACTTCGACACCATTGCCTTCCAGTTCTTTTTGAATTATAGAAGCATAGGTTTCTGGCAATACAGGAAGAAGGCGAGGCATGGCTTCTACCAGAACTACTTTTACACCTGCGTTGGTTAGCTGTTCGGCCATCTCTAGCCCAATAAACCCGCCGCCCACTACAACAACTCTTTTGGCTCCTTTTGCTATAGCTTCTTTGATGTCGATTCCATGTTCTACCGTACGAAGAATGTGCACTCCTTGAGCCTCTATGCCCGTTATGGGGGGGCGAATAGGCACTGCGCCTGTAGCAATAACGAGCTTATCATATGGAGTTTCAAAGGTGGCTCCTGTATTAAGGTTTATGCCTTTAACAAGGCGTTGCTGCCGATCAATCTCAGTAACTTCGTGATTGATGTGAGCATGAATACCTCGTTTGTCACGAAGGTTTTCCACTGTAAGCGAAACCAGATCTTCTGGCTTAGGAATCATGTCTCCCACAAAATAAGGCAATCCGCAGGAGCCGTAACTTACAAATCCGGTCTTTTCATACACAGTGATATCCATATCTGAGCAGGTGCGTTTTGCTTTTGAAGCGGCGCTTAATCCTGCGGCAGTGCCACCGATTACGACAAGCCGTTCCCCCATTGTTGTTCACATCCTTACATCATTTATCTGATTTTATACACTGTACTTTTTAATAACGCCCATTTCATCCATCATATTGCGCAGCTCGTCAAAATGAGGCCCTGCATAATCAAGATAAGGTTTACGCAGAGATCCGCCGGGAAGACCCAAAATATTAAGAGCAGCTTTTATAACAATTGGATTGGACAAACGATATAACTCTGTAAGCAGAGGGAACCATTTAAAGTATTCTTCACGGCACTCCTCCATAATTTCTACGCTTGTCCAAGGGCGAGAGTATTTTGCGGCCTCTTCCGGAATGATATTACCGCCAATGTTTGCGGTACCATGGCCACCAACTGCCAATGTAGGAATAACAATGGAGTATTTGGGAAAATCACAGCAAAGAATATTAATTTTATCTCCGCATAGACGTTTTACCTGCACCAGTTGACTTACATTTGCCATAGCTTCTTTATCACATACGAAGTTATCGTGCCGATCGGACAATTTTTTGATTGTTTCCGGCTCTAAGTTTACGCCCAAACGAGATGGATTATTGTAAATTCCGCAGGGTAGCTTCGTGGCGCTCATACAGGTATCCATGTGTACAAAAGCAGCGTTTTGAGGAATCAGCACATAAGGAGGAACGGTAAAGATCAGTCCGTCAGCACCCTCTGCTTCACAGAATTTTGCAAGTTCTACACTTCCTTCGGTGCTTGCTGCGGCACAGCCGAAAAATACAGGAATACGACCTTTTGTCATTTTAATGACATTGCGGATGATATCCTTTTTTTCGTCTATGCTCAGTAAAGTAGTTTCGCCCGCAGAACCCAATACAAACAGTTCCGAAGTACCGTACTGAATTTGACGATCAATCAGCACCTTAAATGCACCAAAATCAACTTTTCCGTCTTTACCAAATGGGGTAGGCATTGCTACCCAAGAACCTGTAGGCCTCACCATAATAGAATTCTCCCTTCATGTTGCACAGTGTTAATACAAATACTAAGCAGAAGTTTGCTTTGATTTCATTATAGTTGCCGAATTGCGGTAGTTCAGTAACATAGCTCATGTTGTATCAATTGATACAAAGCACACATTGTTTCATTTATATAGTTATTTCAATATTTTTCATCTCATTCATGTAAGTTATATACATGATTTTTTTGCAGACTTGTTAACTATACACAGTTAGGTGTTGGCCTTTTGAACAAAAATATTGTCAAAAATTCTACAAGCAAATAGGATGGATTCTTCTAAGCTCTTGCACTTAAGCTGCTTTCGTATTATAATATTAATAAAAATATGTCGTTTGTTTCTAGACTGTATTGGTCAAATTGAATAAAAGGTGGAACGTTTTTTGGAACAGCATGGTCGCAGCACATTAACTACTCCTAATTTGTTTGATAAAAAATTGGATGACATTTTAACGCCGATTTCGAAACACATACATGTACCTGCCAAGGAAATTTTCTGTGCTCCCGGGCAAGAACTAAGCTATATCTATTACATCCATCAGGGTCGCTCTAAGCATTATATGACCAGTGAAGATGGTAGCTGTAAGATGCTGTATAATCTTACAAGCGGCTGGTTTTTTGGAGAAACTCCTTTTTTTCTTAATACACCTTCTGGATTGTACTCACAAGCAGAGACAGATTCGATTTTCTACCAGATTCCAGGAAATGAATGTGATCGTCTGATGAAGGAAAACGAACTGTTTCGTAGAACGATTACTCATAGCTTCTGCCATAAGCTGCTCATGTTGCGATATGAAATTGAAAATCTTTCATTTAATTCGTGTAAAAATCGCTTACTACGCTTGTTCTATGCCACTGTAAATACCAAAGATGCTACTGATCCGGGATGGCTTAATTTGAAAGTGCAGTATACTCATGCAGAACTGGGTGAAATAGTAGGAGGTTCGCGGGTTACCATTAGCCGCCAAATGAATATTTTATATCAAGAAGGCTTTTTACGTTTGGTTAATCGAAAGGTGCAGGTTAATTCTGAACTTTACTCCCGTTACATCTCGCGACATAAAACAGGGTTATAGGTCTATTTAGTAAAGCCGCTTTCCATATTGTTGCCGCTAAATTGACAAGAAACGATTTCTATCAATCTTGATGTTCGTTATGTACCTATATTATTTGGAACACTAAAGGGCATCTCGTTTCAGAAAAAGCACCATAGAATACAGGCTAAAATCTGCATGCAATATAAAAAAGACCAAGAAACTGTTCCGTAAATCAGTTTCTTGGTCTTTTCTATTGTGGAGGGTAATTATCAAGTTTGAATCCAACAACCTCAAAGCAAATTTCACTTGTTTTAATTTGAATAGTGCATTTTTCTACGCTTTGGTCAGCCCGCATATAGAAATGCAGCCTACCTACCGTTTTATCTGTGTTATGCCCTTGCCCTCTAGCTTTCTGCCTTTAGCTTCGCTCTACTCCGAAATAATCTAACAGAATGCACTCTGCCTCTGTATTCCAAAGGCCGCTGTGTTTCTGGCAGCTGGTGTGCAGGCTGGCGAACAACGGATTGGTTTTGCCAAGCTCCTCAAAATCGTCCAACGCAGTAAGGGGTAAATCGATTTGAGTATAACCTAAAATTTTACCGGCGCGGATATTGGGCAGGTTGGCGGTTGTATCCGCAATTGCGTTTATGCCACAAATGTGTGACACCATTACGGCCGGGCGCAGCTTCTTTTGCGCTGAGAGCCGCAAAGCCTCTTTTAGATCATTGGTGTTACCACCCGTACTGCCAAGAATATGGGTGGAGGTATAGTGGCAGTTATACAGGTTCACGAGCGCAGTAAAGTTGGGATCGGATGGGCCCGCAAAAAAATTCAGGCAGCCGTCAAAAGCAATCAGTTTGTCGCCCAGTTCAGCCAATTCCCGGATGGGAGCATACACAAACACATCGTCATAGCCTTTGCCATTGCTGAGCTCCAGCAATTCTTTGTATTGATCATTGGATTCCTGTGGGTTGAAATAGGTGAGCTGTACCCCATGCTGCTGTGCAAACTCAGACGAAATCAGCTCTTTGGCACGACTAATTCGCGCGTTATCCACATCCGTAACCACGATCTGAGCCGGTTTTCTATCCGTAACCAGCGGGTATTCAATAGCACCAAGGCCCATTGGTCCGCATCCGCCTAAAATCAAAACGTTTCCGCCTTCTTTAATATCCATGGCATGGTCGTAGTTTGTCTTGTTAGTATGGTACATAATGTGATATCCGCCAATAATACAGCTCATTGGCTCTCCCAGTGAGGCATCAAAGTAAGCGTCGCCATCATAGTGCAGAAGACAGCCCAATTCCATTACTTCTTGAGGAATAATGCAGTATGTAGCCGCTCCGCCGAAAAATTCATACGAATAGCCCGGTGAAGCCAGGCTCCCTTTGTAATTAAGCGCGGGCTGCTGCGCAAACTTTTCACCCGGCTTAAACTCGTTTTTCCACTTTTCCCCTACTTGCACAATTTCCCCTGCAAACTCATGTCCGATGATGATTGGGTTTGTGTCTATGTTTTGGGGTGCACGTTTATGCGCCTTTCCCTGAGTGAGCAACTTGTTGGTTGACATGCAGATGCTGTCGCTGATGATTCGGACAAGAATTTCATCTTCTTTGATTTCAGGCAGTTCAAACTCTTCGAGACGTAAATCATTTGCGCCATACATGCGCACCGCTTTTGTTTTCATTTATTGCACCCATCCTTCATTTAATCTTGTTAAGCACCACCTGGCTTTGTAACTTGTGCACGGTCTGTAAGTCGGGCGGGTTTGTTCCTGTGGTTGTGACTGCACCCGCAGAGGCAGCAACAGACAAAGCTGCAGCTTGTTCAAAAGGCAAGCCTTGCTGCATCGCATAGGCGAGCGCGCCTACCATGCTGTCACCGGCACCTACCGTTGAATGCACCTTTACCTTCAGGCCCGGGGCATGAAAGGCTTGATCGCAATTTACAAACAAGGCACCGTCTGCACCCATAGAGAGCACTACGAGCTCTACGCCGGTGGATAGCAGCTGCCCACACATTTCAAGCAATTGTTCAAGACCTGTACCGACTGGTGCGCCGAAATATTCAATCAGTTCATCTCGATTGGGCTTAATATAATTTGGCGGAGCCAAAAGTGCCTCGCGCAAAGCTTCGCCGTCCGCATCT
>NZ_DALZQO010000002.1:182308-196538 GCF_032017025.1 Hydrogenoanaerobacterium sp. | reverse complement strand
GCATCTACAAATACTTTAGCCCCTGTGCTGCGCAATTCTTGCGTTAATGTCTTGTACAGGCTACGGTCAGCATTTCTTGGCAAACTGCCGCTTAAAACATAAAGCGTATCCGGCGCTGAATAGCTAAGCAGCTTTCTACGAAGAGAGGTGTGCTCCGATTCCGTAACCTGCACCCCAGGTTCGTTCAGCTCGGTTACACCTTCAGCAGATACGACCTTTAAGTTGGTTCGGGTGGTGTCCTGCACCGATACAAAGCTATGTTGTATCTTCAGTTTCTCTAGCCTGTGCAGCAGTTCATCTCCACTGCTTCCGCCAACATAACCGGTAGCAATGCTTTGGCCACCCAAAGCAGAAATCATTTTGGAAACATTAATGCCCTTTCCACCGGCGTCAATAGTAACGTTACGCAGCCGGTTGAGCCCCCCCAGCAACAGCGAATCCACCTCGACGGTCTTATCCAGTGCTGGGTTCAGTGTTACAGTGATAATCATATGCTCTCACCCTCTGCCGTAAATATTTTGTAGATGGCTTGCGCGTCTCCGGCGTTCACCAACCGCACAACATCCTCTTCTTCCTCCAGCGTTTCCACAATATTTTCAAGAATGCTCAGGTGCTCATCCCCTTTTGCGGCAATACCAATCACAAGCTTAACGGGTACACCGTTCCAATCAATGCCATCGGGGTATGTGATGACCACAACCCCAGTGCACAAGATATGTTCTTTATATTCCTTTTCACCATGGGGGATGGCGATAAGGTTGCCAATGGCGGTAGAAAAAGCGGCGTCTCTTGCCAGCATCCCTTTGATGTATTCCTCTTTGACATAGCCGGCTTCTGCCAGCATACGGCCGCACCTGCGAATTGCCTCCTGGGGCATTTCGGGTTTAAGACCCAATTGTATGTTTTGCTGGCTTAATATCGGCTTTGGAGCCGAAGCATTGGTTGCTTGCATGAGAACACCTAACCTTTCAGTCTTTCTTCCATAAATCGCGAAATATAATCGTTCAAAATAGCTTCCAATCTGGTATATGCCACGGTACTATTTCCCGCAAGCACCGAGGCTAAAAAGCTTTCATCTTCAATTAGTGCACTGCTGATGCTGCCCATCATCTCTGACAGATTGTTTCCGGCATGTTTTGGAATCAGCATAACAATACAACTTGCCGAATTAAAAAAGTGTTTGTTTTTAAATAGATTGCCTTCTGGAACTACCAATGAGACCACCGGCGTGTTCACGCCTTCTGTTCTGCCGTGAAGCAAAACAATGCCCAAATCCGTAATAACTTGCGTAGAAAGTGCCTCGCGGGCCATCAGGCCATCATAAATTTGGTGTCCGCTCTCGGCATCCTTACCGAACCTGTACCCTACAAACTTTACAAGCTGCTCAAAGGTGCAATCGGCGTGAATGGAAAGAGTCGTAAACCCCTCTAACAATGCTCTCGCATTTTTTATGCATGAGTCTGCTTCCGTTAGTTTTGTTGTTAAAGTATTTGCAAAATTACTTTTTGGCTTTTCAACATGCACGAAAGCCTGCCTGTCAATTTCTTTTCGTACCTTGGTATAATCCTCCTCTTTTAATAGTGGGTTCACCAGCACCACTGTTCGATTAGAGGAGGGCAATGGAATAGTAGAAATGAGAAAATCGGCATGTTCCCAGTCAGTTTCACCATTCCAATCGCTTATAACGGCTTCCAGCTCTCCTTTAAAATGATGCCGCACCTGAGAAGCCATCATATACGCTACACCAATGCCGGCAACACAAACAATGCCGACATGTAATTTGCGCTTGCGAGTGGTGCGTTCGCCAATATGTAGCACAGCCGCCCCAAAATGGGCAGCCAATAGAGAAATTTCACTTTGCGGCACAATAAAACCAAATTCCTCGGTCAGAACCTTGGCTGCTCGACTGCATTTCAGATACAGCTCAGGATAATCCTGCATCAGTTGGTGGCCTAGCGGATCGGCTAATTCCAGCTGCCGCTGCAAACGAGCCACCGCACTCCACAGGTGCAGGCTAAGCCCCTGCACCAATTGATCGTTCATTTTGAGGGAGGCTGACATAGGCATATCAAAGCGTTCTATCATTCGAAACGCGATGCTTTGTATTCTGTTAAATGCGGCAGCCTCATTGCTGCCAAGCGGGCTTTGCTGCTTTGCGCGGGCAGCTTGCACCCCTCCGGCAATATATTCGCGTTCAACCTCAGGGAGCCGGATATCAAATATTTGTTCCAATTCTCCAGCCAATACAACCGCCATCTGCCGTGGAAATCCGGTTGAAAAATCGTAAGCATCGGATAAATGGTGGTGTGAGCGAAACCTATCAATTCCAACCATTAATAATAGTGCCAGCATATTTTGCGAGTCTTCGGTCATCCAATCCAGCTTCGGCGCCATCTTACCGCTAAGCAATTGTTCCACATTCTGCTGGATATCGGGCGGCGGGTATCCATATTCATACGACAGGCGGCGGGAGTGTTGCCCCGTTTGCATAATTTGAGCCACTAGCGCATAACGGATGTCTTCTTCCTTACCGCAAGCCACTACCCCCTGCCCGGGTTTGCGCTCAAGCGAAATACCGTATTTGATCATAACGGGTTCCAATACATCTAAATCATGGCTGATGGTTGCCTCGCTAACACCCAACAAATTTGAATAATAGTAAAGCTTTTGAATATCTGAACTGTTGAGAAGCAATAAAACCAAACATAGCCTGCGTTCTTCCTTATCGTTGGGGCGGTTTTTCTTGTTACCAGAAAGTTCGGCCGCCAGTTTCTCTTTCGCCTCAGAACTTCCCACAAGCTGTAAGCCCTCGCCAACTTTTGTGCCAATTTCCAGCTTGTAAGGGCGTAACAGGGTATCCACACTTTCAAACTCACGAAAAACAGTGCGCCTACTGATACCTAACGTTTTGGCAAGAGTGTCTACACTCACCGGTTGTTGCTGCTGCAATAGCAGCAGCAACAACCGGTTTAGCCTGGGGGATATTATTTTCATTTTACGCCCTCCCTTTTAGCCTTGTGCAGATACTAAGTACACAATAGATACCCTACAGGTTTTTGGTTAAAACCTCCTGCACTGCAGTTATTGCATCCTGTTCATCAATACCCTCGGCGCTGATGGTGATGGTTTCTCCCGAGCGAACGCCAAGCCCCATCAATGCAAACATTTTTTTTGCATCTACAGTCTTTTCGCCCCGTGTTACCTTAACATCGCAGGTAAACTGCTGCATCCGCTTTACCAAAATACCAGCGGGGCGCGCATGAAGGCCTGCTTCATCATTGATGGTGTAGTTGAACTTTATCATCGTAAGTCCCCCGTACTAAGTTTTCCACCAAGTCATTATACTCTGGTGCATTCAAAAAATCGGTGATGGAGATTATTTTTGCATTTGGTGCCGCCCGCCCTGCACGTTCGGCAAGCTCGGTATGGACAACAATAATCTGCGCATCGGCCGGTACTTCGCTTACAGGGGCGTGCACTACCTCAATGGTATTAAGCCCCGCAGCCTTTATTTTTTTACGTAGCTTGGTGGCGCCCATGGCACTGCTACCCATGCCTGCATCACAGGCAAACACCGTGAACAATGATATCTTCAAGAATTATGATGCCACTATTGTTAACTTCTGGACAAACGGCTGTGGAAGCTGTATCGCTGAGATGCCCGAGCTGGAGGAATATTATCAGCAGTTCAAAGATAAGAACATCAACCTAATTGCTGTTGCCGCCAGTGCCGGAGATTCAGATGAAATGAGAGCCGGAGCAGAAAAAATTTTAAAAGAAAAAGGTGTCACCTATACCAACATCATTCCCGATATCGAAAGCAGCTTTTATAAAGATTTTATCTGTGAGATTACCGGATTTCCTATTACCTATATTGTAGATAGCGACGGATATATGGTAGGCGCACCGCTCATTGGCGTAGTAAAAAAGCAAGAGGACAACCTGATGAAGCGGCTGAATGAGGTTACCAAATAAGGTGTTTGTGATGACTCAGATGCTCATTTTTCGCTCTTGTTAACACCAGAAACATTAAGAAAGGCACGAGCTTATTGATAAATGAGCTCTACCGTCCCAAACGGACCATGCCAAAAACCCCCTATCGTAGAATAGAAACTACGATAGGGGGTTTTTGTATGCCCAGTGAAAAAGGAACATTGGCCACACCACAATGTATCATCAAAGCACACGGTATCTGTCAGTCCTTCGTGACCTGTTTGATGGCAGATCGTTGTCTATCGAATCAGCACACTCCAAAACTGCAAGCTGGTGTTCGAAACTATTAAAGCGGCTATGAAAAAAGAAAAGGTCACCGCAGAGCTACAACTCCACAGTGACCAGGGGGTTCAATACACTTCTCAAGGATATTTGACCCTAGCTCAAAAATACGGCATTACGCCCTCAATGTCAAGGCGAGCAAACCCATATTACAATGCAATGGCTGAATGTTTCTTCGCAATGCTCAAAACGCAATGTATCTATTTATGCAAACCACAGACAGTTGCCGAAGCCGGATTCTTGTTTGCTCATAATCTCCATGAGGGAATTATGAGAAGTAGAACGACGACAATAGACAATCGTCCACCGTGCTTTTCTTTTTAAGAACCTGTCTTCCATATCTTAGGTATCATCGTAAAATTACTGTATCTCAAAAAGAATAAGGTGAATTCTCGTTTATCAAACTTTCCGTTCTTTATTATGATTTCTTGTTTTTGATTTCCCAGCTTCACTAGGTATCCTGTTTCCATATATCCGTTATTTGCATAAAATTTTCTGCGTCTTAATCTTTCTTCAAGGTCTTCTGCATCTTCATCGCATCTTTCAATGGATATAATAATTTTATTATCTGGATATAGCGATTGAATTTTGTCTAAAATACGGCTGCCATATCCCTTTGACCTAATGTTTTCCTCAACTGCAAAGAACATCACAAATGTTAGTTTTTTAATTGTAGCCATATAAACAAAGCCGCATATCGTATCTCCATCATAAAAAGAAATAAAATGGGTACTTTTCAAGTACGCCATTATAAGCATTAACACAAAGGGCATTCGATCTTCTTTAGGAAAAGAAGACTGATAAATTTCTTTTATTTTTTGTCTATTCTCGCTTGTTAAGGTAACATTCTCCATTCTTAATTCCATCTTTACCCCTACTATTGTATAAATAATTTGTTGTATGCTACTGTTGTGGCTAATAAACATCAGGCGAAATTGTGTGTGGCTACTTGTAATATGGATATTGCACAGCTGCCAAATTGGGCGCATTGGGGATAATGTTTCTAATTCCATCAATCAATTGGAAATACTACACCTATTCTGTTTTAAACTTACTATCTGATAAAGTTGGTTCTATAATTACTTTCACTTTCAGGTATACTTATACCTTGCTCTTTACCAACGGAAATACATTTGAGCAACCAAGCCATATTTCTTCCGAGATTCCTCATGGATTGCAATCCTTCTTCATCCTGCTTTACTTCATCCGGAGTATTGCCATGTACCATATTCCAGTAGCTTGAAGATACAACAGGCATCTCGGCAATTGTAAAATACTTGTTGAGAACATCAAGTGAGGCGGTTGTTCCGGCGCGTCTTGCTGAGGCAATTGCTGCCGCAGGTTTGTGAGAAAATACGCCTTTTGCCGCGTAAAATACTCTATCAAGTGCCGAAAGAATGCGTCCGCTTGGGTGGGAGTAATAAACAGGGGTGCCAAATATAAACCCGTCGGCTTTTTCAGCTTTTCTAATTATCTCGTTGATTGAATCATCATTGAAAACACAGGCATTATCCAGTACAGCGCATTTTCGACATCCGATACAGTCCCTGATTGGTTTGCTGCCAAGTTGAAAAATTTCAAATTCGATTTTTTGCTCATTTAGCACACTAGCAACTTCAGAAAGTGCAGTATACGTGCAACCTTTTTCATGATTGCTTCCGTTAATCAGCAATACTTTCATTTTGTATACCTCCACCATTAAATTTATTGAACAGAGAACTTAATTAAAGTCAAACATAATTTTAAAAATAAGTCAACTAAAAACAATGAGAAAATGAAATATGCAATGAGCTACGCATACGCTTTTTAGGGGCAACCTATTTTAACTGGATTTTCACAACGGTGTCCCGCTCATCCGGCAGGGCATAGGTTTCGTTCTCCTGCCTGCCCAGCACCACAAACGGGTACTGCGGATAGTTTGCAGCGGCCCAACCTTTTGCCAGCTGCAGCTCTACCCCGGTAGAAAGCAGCCTTCCACGGTCAGGGTTATCTTTACTCCTCACGTAAAGGTCGTAGGTTCCTGCAGAGGGCACGTTTAGTGTAAATTCCACCCACTGCCCCAGTTTTTGTGAAGTGCTGTTCTGCAAAAATACTATAATTCAGCTAACTTCCTAATTTTTTATATTATAATATTAATAATTTTGTATAATTTCCTTAATCAAACTGTTCGTTTTCTAGATTATTCTGCAAATACACTTTATCTAAATATTCTAGATATCTTCATGAAAAAAAGATCAGTTTTACGCCGATATTCGGCACAAAACTAATCTTTTTTGCAAATAATAGAAAATTTATTGTGTTTTGCTATTTCTTAACCTTTTACCGCACCGGCAGTAAGCCCTTGGATGAAATATCTCTGCAGAAAAATAAAGATAATAGTCACGGGAATAGATACTACAACAGCAGCTGCCATCATATTGGCCCAGTTGTTCTGAAACTCGCCCAGATAGGTGAGCACCAAGCCGGGAGCTAGGGTGCGCTTGCCGGGGTCTGTTACCAAAGTCAGTGAATAGAGCAAGTCATTCCAACTCCACACAAAGCCGTAGATAGCAATGGAAACCATGCCCGGTACGGCAAGCGGGAAGATAATCTGCGCCATGGTGCGCATATGCCCCGCGCCATCCACTTTGGCCGATTCGATCAGCGCATTCGGCAGCTGGTCGAAATACGATTTCATTGTCCATGTGCCTACAGGCAGGGTAAACACCACGTACGAAAGCACCAGCGACCAATAGTTGTCCAGCATCCCCATCTTCATCATCATCATATAGATGGAAAGCAGCAGGATCGCTTGCGGGAACGCCTGCGCCAGCATAAACACCGTCATAATGCTGCTTCTGCCGCGGTAACGGAATTTTGAAAAGCTGTAGCCGGCCAAAGCAGAAACCAATGTGGCCATAAAGCTGCTTAAAAACGAAACCACCAAGCTGTTCTTTAAGTATGTCAATATACGCATATCGGTGATGACATTCTTAAAATTATCCAGTGTCATAGGACCGGTGAAAAAGCTCAGTGTAAAAGTTTCAGCTGCCGGTTTTAATGCGGTGTTAATCAGCCACAGCAGCGGAAGGAACACAAAGCCGCCGATCAGCAGAATTGACAATGTTAGAAAAATACGAAATCCGATTGTTTTTTGAAACATCTGTGTCCCCCCCTTAATCCTCTTCTTTATTTTGTTTGCGAATATAAATGAAGCTAAAGCACGCCAGAAGAACGGTCCAAATGGTACCAACTGTAGCGGCCAGACCCATATCCCAGTTTTTGAACGCCGTGCGGTACACCTCAATGGATAAGGTTGTGGTAGCACGGGCAGGTCCGCCCTCTGCCATAACCCATGGCAGGTCGAAATGCTGCAGGTTGCCAATCGTGCCCAACAGCAGCACCAAGGTAACAATAGACTTCATCTCAGGCAGGACGATCTTGCGAAAAACAAGAAGGTTATTGGCGCCGTCAATGCGGGCTGCTTCAATTTGGTCAAAAGACACACCCTGCAGGCCGCCGATTAGAAACGCCATGTACCACGGCAGCATCTGCCAGCTTCTGGCTATAATTACAGCAAACATAGCGGTGCCCCTTTGGCCCATCCAGTTAATGTTCTGGTCAATCAGGTTTAGGTTGGTCAGCAGACCGTTGAGCACGCCGTACTCACCGTTAAAAATCCACATCCACAAAAAGCCAATGCAGGTGCCGGGAATAATCCAGTTTACCAGGGTTACTCCCCTTAAAAACTCAGAACCGCGAAACTTCTGGTTTAGCACAACGGCCCAAATAAAGCCAAAGACAAAAGGAATGAGTGTGGCAAAAAACACGAAAATAAAGGTGTTCTTGATTAAATCTAGAAAATAAGGGCCTGTTATAATTTTTATGTAGTTGTCCAGCCCTACAAATGTGCTCTCTGGTTTTAACATGCTTTTATTTGTAAAGCTCATAGCAACCGAATTGATGAACGGATACAGAATGATCGCCAAAAAGATTGCCAACCCGGGAAGAATTAAAAGTGCGCCAACCTGGCTGTCTTTCAATTTGCTCCCCATTTTGATTTGCCTCATTTAAAAACCCCCGCCTTTTTAAATTACCTTAAGCAATAAATCCCCTAATTTATACTGCTATTGCTTCCAAAGCAACCTGATTTGCAAACTGCTTTGGAAGGGGCCGGTACCAAGCCGGTACCGACCCGCCTGTACAAATCAAAAACGGGTATTTTAAAGCTGCGCCTTGTTCCACTCCTATATGGAGGTTGCCTGCGATAACAGTGCTTTACTCCACAGCACCGATTCTCGAAGCCATATCATCCAAAGCTTTTTTAGTCTCTTTTTGTTTCAGCAGAGCCGCCTGCAGCTCTTCGGTAATGATTGTTTTAATCTCGCTGTTCTTTGCGTTCAGCGCGGTTTCTTCCAGACGGCCGCTATTGGTAATTTCCATAAAGGCAGCAGCATAGGGGTCTTTCTGGATGGCGTCGCTGCCCAGAACAGATTTCAGAACCGGAGGCATGCCGTTGTTCTGGAAGTATTTCATAGAAACGTCTTCGCTGACCAGATGTTTTGCAAACTCTGCAGCCTGCTGCTGATTAACAGATTTTTTAAAGATAACCAGCATGTGCCCCCACATGGTGGATTGCGGTGTGTCTCCGGCTTTGAGCACAGGACGAAGCATTGGTTTGCACACATCATTTACTTTGGCAGCGTCAACGCCGTTGCCCACTGCAACACCTTTTGCTAAAACTGCATCATCGTAGAATGCCATTTTGCCCTGTGCAAACAGCTGACGGGAATCCATACGGCTGATGTTCATACGGATATAATTTTTGTCAAGCAAACCTTTGTACCAGTCAACAGTTTTTGCAGCAGCCTCATTGTTGATCGTAACACTGCCGTCGTTACCGTAGATACTGCCACCAAAAGTCCACAGCCACGGAGCAAAGTCGCCAGCTGCTGTAGCATCTTTGGTTGCTACACCGTAAGGGATGACATCTCCCCCCAACGCCGCAACATCGGCCAGACATTTTTCAAATTCGTCCACGGTGACCGGCGCCTTATCCCAACCGGCCTTTTTAAGAACCTCGGGGTTATACAACATGCCGATGGAAGCGATTGACCAGGGCATACCCAGTTGTTTGCCCTCGAAGTTGCCCACCGCCAACGAAGACGCATGGAAGTTCTCCTTCATAAAGTCTTCGCCCAGAACCTCATTAAGGTCTACCAGCACGTCGGCCGCTGCCAGAGAAGCAAACATGCTGATGTCCACCTGAGCAATATCCAGCTGTTCACTGCCTTGGTTGCGAATGAGGAGCTGCTGCAGTGTTTCGGCCCAAGGCCAGCCCACCCAGCTTACGGTTGTGCCTGTATTTTTTGCGTTGTAGCCGCCAACCATTGTGTCGGCAAAGATTGTTTTGCAGCTTTCTTCTTCGCCGGACCACCCAGCCCATACAATGTTTGCAGGCTCAGCGGGAGCTGACGCGCTTGCATCCGAGCTGCCCGGTGCAGCAGAGCTTGCAGGAGACTCTGCCGGTTTGCTGCCGCAGCCGGCCAGCGAGGTTGTTACCATTGCGGTACAAAGGATTGAAGCCAATAATCTTTTCATCTTCATTTTCTTACTCTCCTTTTCATTTGGTGCTTTACTTTAATACACTCTTATCTCAAACACTTCGGCGTTATCCCCACCGTATGTTGAAACAAACACAAACTTGAGCTCCGTGGTCTCAATAGCTTTCTCAAGGCGATGCACAGCCAGACGTCTCCAGTTATCCTTTTCGCTTGCTATTAACTTCCAATCGCCATTTTGTTTTGCGTAAATCTGATATTCGCGCACCAGCTGGCCTGGCATACCGTCGCGGGGTATAAACTTATGATCGGGCGCCCAATTCGCCGCACGGGAGCTGGGCAACTCTTTGGAAAGATCAGGGTTGAGATACAGCCTGATTTCATTTATCTTCTGGGGATTCTCCCAGCTAAGGGTAAGTTCCGGTTTGGCTTCGGCTCCCGAAATCCAAACATTTGGTTTGTTGTAAGGGCGATGAAAGCCGTTTATAATATTTTCCACCGCATACAGCTGCTTAGGCTCGAACCGAATACAGGGGTACCAATATTCGGCTTGATCCTGGTGTCCGCCTAAAATTCCCGTCAAGCCCTCCGCTGAGGTAGCGATCGACACATAATCCGTCGGCAGAAACTCCATTGTAAAGAAGCCATCCTCGTCATGACTGGGAATCGGCACCCGAACCCAGTTGGTACCTTCGGGCACATTTATTTCCATCGAACAAACTTTTGCTCCGTAGCAAAAACGGGAGGGCACACAGCTGATATAAAAGTTTACAGCAAGCACACAGCTCTGCTCAGCCGTCAACAGCAATTCAAAGCCCTCGTCGCTGCGGGGAACCACCAGAAAGCCGCCCTGCGCCAATGAGATACTGCCGCTTTGCTTTTCACACAAGCCCGATGCAACCGACGACGCCGTAACCTTTGCACTGCGCGCCAAATCGAGCGGATCGTTGTTTTTGCAGCCAAGCACCAGCATGTCGTCTTTCAGCAGGGTCTGGCGAATCGACTCAATCTCTTTATCCTCCAGCTCTGCCGGGGCTGATTCGAAGCCTATACAGGCGTGGGCGAGCGTACCGGCTGCCTGACCGGATAGCGCACAGGTATTCATGATACGAGTCGAGGCAAATGCGGCATGCGTCGTTCCGATGTCCCTGCCTGCAAACAGCAGGTTGCTTATCTTTTTGTTGTAAAGACAGCGCAGCGGAATGTCATAGATGCTTACGGCAATCTGGCTGCAGTTTTCTTCTTCCGTATAGATTCCCTCCGATGGGTGGAAATCTAAATACCAGCCGCCATAAAACGCCCCATCAGGGAACATGGTTCCGTTCATAACATCGTTTTGTGTCAATATGTAATCGGTAACCATACGCCGCGATTCTCTTTTGCCGGGGAGGCTCCCCACCCACTCCAACGTGAGGTGCTCAGAATCGAATCTGCCACTGTTCTTGATGTAGTTCCATACCCCGAATACCAAGCGCTTCAGCTCCAGCGAAATTTCCTGCGCGTCGGATATCGTATCCAAAATTCCTCCGTACTCAAACCACCAATAGTCGCAGCCGTTATAATTTTCACCTACCACACGGCCGCCCTTACCGAGAATGCCCTCAATATGCTTTTGGTCATAAGCAAACTCAGGTTTTACAAAATCCACCTTTTCCTCAACCTTTTTGCTGAAGAAGAATATGGTGTTGCCCAAGGTGCTTTTTTCTTCCTTTAAGGGGGCAAACCCCTCGTTGTATTCATCGCGGGCCTCTTTGCCTACTCGGTAGGGTACTCCGGCCAAAGCCCCAAGGGTAGCGTCGCCGGTACAGTCGATAAACATCTTACCATAAATTTCATAGTTTTGCTCGCTGGCCATTTGAAAACCGGAAGCAAATTCTATTGTATCTTCGTCTTTCACCTTTAAATTTGTGATATGGGTGTTCAGCAGTAAGGTGATGTTCTTCTCGCGAAGCACACCCTCCAGCAGAACCTCATCCCATAAAACCGGGTTGCCCGGTGTGTTGCTGTACAGGTTGCGAAGCTTAAAATCTCCCCAGCTTCCCATTTCTTCCGAAAAAATATTTCCTGCTCCGGTGGCGCCTCTAGTCCAAACCCGAATCTCACTGCTGGAGTTTCCGCCCAGAACAGGTCGGTCTCCTGCCAGCACCACTCTGGAGCCCAGCCGGGCTGCAGAAATTGCCGCACATATACCGGCCGGTCCTGCCCCAATCACCACTATATCTGCCTCTATCTTCAACTTTACAGCCTCCTTAAATGCTCTTTACAAAACTATTTGCCAAAACGATTACTTTTTAAAACAATCCAGATTTATTACAGAAAAATCCGAAGAATATTGTGTAATATTGATATTTTATCTAGTTATATCAGTTATAATCTGTATTTTTTGGCATTTTTTCTTGTTGTGCTTTCATATTAGCAAATAAAAAATTACTTTTCAAGAAATATCCTGCATATAATCTGGATTTTTCTGCTTTAATCCTTGACAGTCACATTCAAATGCGTTACTCTTAAAAAACAATCTGCTAATGTTAGGAGAGAGGCTTATGGCTAACAAATTTGCAAAAATTGGTGAATATCTTACCTTTGTGCAGGAGCGTTTTAACGTACAGGTCTGCATCAAAGACTTCTGCGGCTTTATCCCCATCAACAAAGAGCTGGACACGGTGCTTCGCCCTTTTCTGGCCCACACCAACCCTTATTGCATGTACATAAAGCAGGATCGTGAGAAATATTTTGACTGCCTTTCGATGATTCGTAAAATGCACAACAAATGCGAGCAGTTAGAAACACATTTCTTTGGCATGTGCCATGGCGGCCTTGGCGAATACGTGGTGCCTATTGTTAGCGAGGGCACTTTGCTCGGCTCTATCAACGTCGGTTTTTTCCCGGTTGGAGATAAGCGCTCGCTGTTTCGCATCCGAAAGGTGTGTAAGTCTTCTCATATTCTTGATACCGACACTGCAATCCAACTTTTCGAGCAGCATGTCTCTGCCCCCACCATCACCCCAGATTCTCTTATCCCCATGATGGAGGTGATCTCGGAGTATCTTTCACTTACTTACACGAACCTCCAGGCCACCCACACGGCGCCCAACTTGGGAAAAAAGCGCTACAACTCCAGTGAAGACACGATTATCTCCCATGCTCTTGAGTTTATTCGGCAAAATTATAACGCTAAAATCGGCGTTCAGGAAATTTCAAACTTCTGCCACTGCAGCGATTCTTATATCAGCCATATCTTCAAAAAGCGCACCGGAGTAAATATCAACACCTATATCAATAAAATAAGGGTTGAATTTTCAAAAAATTATCTCATCACAACCTCAGATTCCATTGCCGATATCACCATCAATGTAGGCTTCAACGATCCCAATTATTTTTCCCGCGTATTTACTGATTTGATCGGTATTCCACCTACAGAGTTCCGGCGGCGGTTTCGAGAAGACGCACCTTCTCAACCATTGTAAATAAAAAATGTCCCCTGTAAAATAATTCTTCTGGAATATTTTGCAGGGGACATTTTTATGCATGATTCTCCAGATGATTAGAGAAATAGGACAAATGAATACTGTTCTTTTGGACAAATGCTCCAATCAAAAAAGCAATTGTGCAGAATACTAAAGAAATTTTGCATAATTATTAAGGACTATTTTAATTTCTCTGTTATGATTAATAAAAAGCAAATAAAATGTGCTATATTTTATTCATTTTAATTTGTCTTTTTAGATGTTTTGTATTAAAGTCTGGATAATTCTGTTTTTTACTTAATTTTCAGATTTATCCAGACAAAACAATTTTTGAGAGGTGTTATGATTGAGAAAATTACGGCATTCGATTTCTGCGTTTATCTTGGCTGTAGCCTTGCTTTTGCAAAGCTTATACCTGCCAATATTCGCCCAAGGGCGGACAACCGTAACCGACAACAATGGTACGGTAACCATTGCAACACAGAACTACACCGTAAGGGTAGCCAAAAATGGGTTCCGCTACGGCTTTTATCGCCCTGACGGCTCTGCCATTGCAGATATGCACCCCGTTTCGGGAATTCGCTTTGGCAAAGCTGGCGGCACCCTGTATGATGCAAAGGGCAGCACATACATCGGCCTCACCGGTGATATTGCCAGCTTTGAAGTGACCAACACCAATGGCACTAAGGCAGATGTGCAAATTGAACTTTTTGAACATTATGTCCGCTTTGCCATTGCACCGCAAAAGGGTACTACCGCCTTACTGGAAAGCACCCTGCCCAAAACGATGGTGCTGGGGGATTTTATACAGAACATTTCTGTACCCTCTGACGAGGCAGCGAATAAAGATGCAGCAATCTCATCCTCTGCTGAAGGCGATGAAAGCATCGACTCGGGTGCTGGCACATCGGAAGCAATCACCGTGCCAAACAGCGAGATCATTGCCCC